>CANGEE010000154.1 GCA_947452635.1 Comamonadaceae bacterium
ATCCCATGCCGCTGACGGGCGTAGGCAAAATTTTCAAACCCACGCTGCGCTTAGATGCTGCGCAGCGCCGGGTCAGTGACATGCTGGCCGATCTGGTGCCTGCCGGCGCTTCGCTTGAAGTGACGGTGGCGGCGCACGAGGTGTATGGCCAGATGATCACCGTGACTTGGAGCGCGGTGCCCCCACAGGACGCCGCGGCCTTGGCGGCGCAGATCCATGCGCGTTTAGACCCTTTGGTGATGCCCCACCAGGTGATGGGCTTGGCGGCTTGAAGCCCCGGTCCCCATTCACCGTCCACCCTGGATTGAACTCTGAGAAAGTCCCGACCATGCGTTTGTTGATTGCCATGATGATGCACGAGACCAACACCTTCTCGCCGGTGCCTACCGACCTGCAGCGTTTTGCGCTGGGCCTGGGGCAGTTGCCGCTGCAGGGGGCGGCGGCGGTGCAGGCCTACCGTGGCACGGGCACCGCCACCGGGGCCTTTATTGACCTGGTCGAGGCTGCCGGTGCTGAGTTCGAGTTGGCGATCGCCGCGCATGCCGCGCCCAGCGGACCTGTGCACAACGAGGCCTTTGACGCGATGACGCAGACCATTGTGCAAGCCGTGGCGCGGGGCGGCTGGGACGGCATCTTGCTGGATTTGCATGGTGCCATGGTGACCCAAAGCTTTGAAGACGGCGAGGGCGAGTTGTTGCGCCGCATCCGTGCGGTGGATGCGCACACGCTCATTGGCGTGGCCTATGACATGCACGCCAATCTGTATGACGACATGGTGGCGCTGGCGCAGGTGGTGGCGGGCTACCAGACCTACCCGCATGTGGACATGTACGAGACCGGGCTGCGCGCGGGCAAGCCCTTGCTGCGTCTGCTGGCGGGCGAGGTCCAGCCCACCAGCGCCTGGGCGCGCTTGCCCATGATCCCACACGTGATGCGCCAAAGCTCGCTGGACGAGCCCAACCGCAGCCTGCAGGCGCGGGCCCGGCAAATGGAGCAGGAGGGCGCTTTAACGGCCAGTGTGTTCACCGGTTTTCCGCATGCAGACATTGAGAACGCAGGTTTGTCGGTGGTGGTGGTGACCGACGGTCAACCCGCCCTGGCGCAGCAGTTGCGAGACGAGTTGCTGCGCATGGCCTGGGACAGTCGGGCCCAATGGGTCTACCCGGTCGAGCCTTTGGCGCAGTCGGTCAGCCGCGCCAAGGCCATGACGGTGTCACCGGTGGTGGTGCTGGACCATTACGACAATGCGTCGTCGGGCGGCACCATGGACACCACGGCGGTTTTGGCCGAAATCTTGCGCCAGGGTTTGCGCAACGTGGCCTTTTTTGCCATCTTCGATCCGCAGGCGGTGCAGCAAGCCATCGCCGCCGGCATCGGTCAACGCGTCAGCCTGTCGGTGGGCGGCAAGATGGCCATGCCCCTGATGCCGCACCGCAGCGCACCGCTGCAGCTCGAGGGCGTGGTCAAAGTGATTTCGGCGGGCAAATACCGCGCCAAAGGGCCGATGAGTCAGGGTGCGCACCAAGACATGGGCGCAGCGGTGGTGATCGATACCGGCGCGGTGGAGGTGGCCTTGATTTCGCGCCATGTCGAGCCTTTTGATGTCAACGCTTTGATGAGCCTGGGTATCGACCCCCTGCAAAAACAGTTTGTGGTGCTGAAAAGCCGTGTGCACTGGCGCGCCGGCATGGGCTCGATGGCCGCCGCCGTGGTGGAGTGCGCAGGCGCAGGCGCCTGCACCTCTGACTACAGCGAGCTGGTGTTCAAACACTTGCGCCGGCCTATCTACCCTTTAGACCCCCAGGCCGACGCCGGTTTGTGATCACCAAGCCGCTTGCAAAATTTCCAGGGTTTGCGCCGCCTCGGTGATGGGGCGCGGGTTGGCACGCACAAAGGGATTGGCCAGCCCTTTTTCCGCAATGATGGCCAAGCGCTCCGGTGCCACTGAAAGCTGGGAAATGCGGGTGGGCAATTTCAGCTCGGCGATCAGGTCTTGCAGCTGATCGGCCGCCGAACGGCTTGCGTCGCCAAAAGCGGCGGCAATTTCTTGCAAAGGTTTTTCGCAATACGCTTGGTTGTAGCGCATCACGGCAGGCAGCAGCACACAGGAGGTGATGCCGTGCGGCACGCCGCTGTCGGCGCCCAGGGCATGCCCCAAACCATGGCTGGCACCGTAATGCACCCGGCGGATGCTGGTGGCCGCCAGCCAAGCGCCCATTTGCGCATTCAGGCGCGCGTCCAAGTCTTGGGGGTCTTGCATATAGCGCCGCAAAGACGCTTGCAGCAGGCCCAGGGCGCGAATCGCCAAGGCATCTGTGAAGGGCTGGGCGTTGACCGCGCACAGCGCTTCCACCGCATGGTCGATGGCGCGCACACCGGTGGACAACCACAGTTGATCGGGCGTTGCCAGGGTCATGGCCGGGTCCAGGATCACGCTGGCCGAGCCGATGTAGCGGCCGGTAAAACCGTGTTTGACGCCGGTGCGTGTATCGGTGCCGCCGGCCAAGTCGCTGAATTCTGCGCCTGACAGGGTGGTCGGCACGGTGATTTGGCGGCAAGGCGGCGCTTTGACCGCCGGCACGCGCAAGCTGCCATCCGGGTTGACGGCCATGTGCCAATCGTCCAATTGCTCGATCCGTTCCACCCCTTCGGCCAGGCACAACAGGGCAATCTTCACGGTGTCGATCACAGTGCCGCCGCCGATGCTGACGATCACATCGGGCTGCGCGGCGCGCAGGGCTTGGGCCAGGGCGATCACCGTGACACGGGGCGTGTGTTCCATGCAGCCATCAAACAGACCCACGATCTGCTTGTCCAAGCCTTGCGTGGCGTGTTGGATCAAATCGGTGCGCTGATTCAGACTGCGGCCGGTGACCACAAACACGCGCTGGGCACCACGCAGTTGCAATTCTTGTTGCAGGGCGGTGGCCACGGGCGTGCCAAAGTGCACACGGTCCAAAGGGAGAAATGAAAACAAGCCAGGGGTCATGAAAGTTCCTTTGTGTTGAAAAAGGGCGCTCAAACGCGTTGTGGGTTCAGTCAGGGAACAGGCGCTCGCCCCTGTCAAAAACAGCATGTTGAAACGGGAACCGGCCACGGGCTGTAACCGACATGACTGGACGCTTGCCCAAGCCGGTCCGTGTCACCCATGCAGCAGTCCATCGGTGCCATTTGATTGCAATATAGGTCGCCTCTGCGGTGCGACTGGAGGCACCCCATTGATCGGTGTCCGGCACTGCGCTGAAGACATTGAATCTAAGCACTGACTACAAGGAGACATTCATGAAACACGGCTTGAAATATGTGGCGTTGGTGGCGGCATGGACTGCAGCCGGGGCCATGGCCCAAGACACCACTTACAAGATCGCCTACATCGATCCTTTGAGCGGCCCCTTTGCCAACGTGGGTCAGTTGATGTTGTCGCACTTGCAGTACGCGGTGCAAGACCTCAACGCCAAAGGCGGCGGGCCTAACGGCTTGAAGCTCGAGTTGCTGCAGTTTGACAGCAAGCTCTCTGCCCAAGAAAGCCAAAGCGCCTTGACCTCGGCGATTGACCAAGGCGCACGCGCGATTGTGACGGGCGGCTCTGGCTCCACCGTGGTGGCGGCCTTGATCGCAGCCGCTGGTCGCTACAACGAACGCAACCCGGACAAGGCGGTGTTGGTGCTGAACCATTCATCGATTGACCCCGACTTGACGGGCAAGTCCTGCAGTTTTTGGCATTTCCAATTTGAGGCCAATACGGCCATGAAAATGAAGGCCTTGGCCAATTTCGTCAAACGCGATGCTGCGGTCAAAAACGTCTACCTGTTCAACCAAGACTATGCCCACGGCAAACAATGGGCCCGCTACGGCCAAGAGCTGGTGGGCCTGGCCCGGCCCGATGTGAAATTTGTCGGCTCTGATTTGCACCCGATAGGCCGCGTCAAGGACTTTGCGCCCTATGTGGCGAAAATGAAAGCCTCGGGTGCCGACACGGTGATCAGCGGCAATTGGGGCCAGGATATGACTTTGCTGCTCAAAGCCGCTGGCGATGCAGGCTACGACGTGCGGTATTTGAACCACAGCGCCGGCTCGATTCCGGGCACCGTGCTGGCGGTGTCCCAAGCCAAGTTGGGCAAGCTGACTTGGGTGGCCGAGTGGCATCCGGGCCAAGCCGAGTCGCCCAAAGCCGAGGCGCTGGCCAAGGCCTACAAGGCCAAAACCGGGGCCGACTTTTTGGCCCCCCGCATTGAATTCACCCCGCGCATGTTGATGGCCGCGCTGAAAAAAGCGGGCAGCACCGACAGCGTGAAAGTCGCCAAAGCGATGGAAGATTTGGTCTTCGACTCGGTGGTCGGCCCAGTGCGCATGCGCGGTGAAGACCACCAACTCTTGTTACCCCAGGTCGTCAACACCATTGCACCGGTGGATGGCAAGAGCGTGCGGGTCGGCTGGGAAGGGACGAACTACGGTTTTCGCACCGAGGCCTTCTACACCGGCAATGAGCTGGCGCAGGGCACCGAGTGCAAGATGGTTCGGCCATGAAGTACGCCACCCATCCGGATGTGCCGCTGCACGCATTTTTGCGGCAGCACGCCCGCCAGCAGCCTGAGCGCGTGGCCTATATTTGGTACGGTCGGCAAATCACCTATGCCGAGCTCGACCGCGCCAGCGATGCGTTCGCCGCGCGCCTCAATGCACTGGGCGTGAAAAAAGGCGATCCGGTCGCCTTGTTCATGAGCAACTGCCCGCAGTACATCATGGCCCATTTTGGCATTCAGAAACTCGGTGCCATCGTCTGTCCTTGTGGTCCGCTGTTCAAAGAACATGAGTTGCAATACCAACTCAGCGATTTGCAAGCGCGGGTGATCGTGGCGGCTGACACATTGCTGGACATCGTTCACAACGTGCTGCCGCAAACCGCGATTGCGCATGTTTTTGTCGTGCGCTACGCCGAGTTGCTGCCCGAGCATCCCAGCATCGACATCCCGCCCGAACTGCTGGCGATGCGCAGTCAAGTGTTGCCACTGCCCCCGCATGCGGAGGACTTTTTGGCGGTGACACGCAGCGGTGCAGCTTGCCCCGATGTGGCTTTGGACATGGACGAAGTGGCGCTGATGACCTACACCTCGGGCACCACCGGGCTGCCCAAAGGAGCCATGCTTAGCTACCGCAATGCGCTCTTCAAAAGCGCGGCCGCGGCCAACTGCAATGGCGTCAAACCCAACGATGTGCTGCTGGCCATTGCGCCGCTGTACCACATTGCCGGCATGTTGATGGGCATCAATGTCACCGTTTACGCCGGCGCAACCTCGGTGTTGCTGTTTCGCTTTGACCCTTTGGCCGCGGCGCAGGCCATTGCCCGGCACAGCGTCACTTGGTGGTACAGCATTGCCCCGATGAATGTCGCGGTGATGCAATTGCCGAATGTGCGCGACTTTGATTTGGCGAGTTTGCGCATGAACCCGGTGACCAGTTTTGGCATCACCTTCACCGAACCCTTGGCGCAGCAATGGCAGGGCTATGCGCCGCACTGCACTTCGTTTGAAGCGGCCTATGGTTTGTCGGAGACCCACACGGTGGACACCTACATGCCCTTTGATGCCATCCGCTGGGGCGCGCATGGCAAGGCCATTCCGGGCAATGAGATTCGCATCCTCGACCCCGAGAGTGGTGCCGAGCTGCCGGTGGGCCAGTCCGGCGAGATCGTGCTGCGCAGCATCGGCAACTTCAAAGGCTATTGGCGCAAGCCCGAGGCCACTGCGAACACGCTGCGCGATGGCTGGGTGCACACCGGCGACATGGGCCATATGGATGCCGACGGCTACCTGACCTTCACCGGTCGGTTCAAAGAAATGATCAAAGTGTCGGGCTATGCGGTGTTTCCGGAGGAGGTGGAAACCATTCTCATCAAACACCCGGCGGTGGCGCAGGCGGCGGTGATCGGCATCCCTGATCCGACCAAAGGGGAGGTGATACGTGCCTTCATTGTGAAAAAGCCGGGGCATGATGTGAACGCGCAAGCGATCATGGACTG
>CANGEE010000155.1 GCA_947452635.1 Comamonadaceae bacterium
CCCTGATTGTATTTGCGTGCAAGAGGTCAAAGCCCAGGCCCCTGATGTGGCGGGCAAGTTCGAGTCTTTGGCCGGCATGACCGGCTACTTTCACTTTGCGCAAAAGAAAGGTTACTCGGGTGTGGGCGTGTATACGCGCCATGAGCCCTCGGATGTGGTGGAGGGTTTTGATGGCGGCGAGTTTGACGCCGAGGGCCGTTACCTGGAGTTGCGCTTTGACACGCTGCAGCACCAGCGCTCCATCATCAGTTGTTACTTTCCCAGTGGCTCGTCCGGGCCGGAGCGGCAAGACGCCAAATACCGGTTTTTGGCGGCCATGGCCCCGCATTTGGCGCAGCTCAAGACCGAGCGCGACTTTGTCTTGTGCGGCGATGTGAACATTGCCCACCAGCAGGCGGATTTGAAGAACTGGCGTGGCAACCAAAAAAACAGCGGCTTCTTGCCCGAAGAGCGCGCTTGGATGACGCAGCTCACCACCCAAGGCGGCTTGGTGGACGTGTATCGCCGTTTGCAACCGGACACCACCGACGCTTGCTACACCTGGTGGAGCAACCGCGGCCAAGCCTATGCCAACAACGTGGGTTGGCGTTTGGACTACCACTTGGCCACACCGGCTTTCGCCGAGAAAGCGCGTACCGAGTCCATCTTCAAAGCGCAGAAATTTTCAGACCATGCGCCCATCACCATCGAATACGAAGGCTTGCTGTAAAGCGCCCGCCGGCCTTCTCAATGCCGGGTGTAGGTGAGCATGCGCCCTTTGTAGGCGGCCTGGCTGAGGTGGCCCACGCTGGCCTCGACAGCTGGGCGATCGAGCAGCACCTCCTGCAGCGCAAAGCCCAAGGCCGCCATATGCCGGTTGAAATGTGCGCGGTTGCCCCGGTTGGGGTCTACCACCCAGACCTCGGCTTGCGCAGTGGCATGGTGGTCAATGAACTGGGCCAGTGTGCCTTGTTCATCGCGCTCATACAAAATATCGCTGCCCACAATCAAATTGAATTGCCCGGTCAAAGCGATGTCGCTGTTTTGAATCAGGGGTTGGGCGCCCCATTGCCCATGGCGGTAAGCCATCGGTGCCAGACCATTGAGGCGCAGGTTTTCCAGTAAAAAACCAGCGGTCTCGGGGTGGCAATCGCTGGCGGTCATGTGTGCACCGCGCCGGTGTCCGACCAAGCTGGACAGCGCCAGGCCGCAACCGATTTCCAAAATACGTTCTTGTGGGTTGACGGGCCGCAGCGCCATGCGCTCGGCCAAGCGCGAACCCGATGGCCACAGCAAACCAAACAGCGGCCAAGTCGCCGATGAAATACCCAGGTGCAAGGCCAGGCCCAAGGGGTCGTGAAACTGTTGTTTGTCCAGCAGGGAGCGAATGACCAGGTCATCGACACCGTCGACGTGGAAGTGCTCTTGTTTGGTTTGGTAGCCTGAAGTGCTGGGCAGGGCCGGCGGGTCAATGAGGGGGAACAAAAGCGCAGTCGGGTCAGCGCAAGAGCGCAGGAGTTTCTACAATGTACGCTGAAACGCTTGCATCCTGTGGCGTTTGCGCAAAGAAACATTTGAGTCCGCCATGCTTCAGTACCAAACCATTCCCGTCACGCCGTTCCAACAAAATGCTTCTGTGGTGTGGGACGACGAATCAAAGCAAGCGGCGGTGATCGACCCCGGTGGGGATCTTGATCTCTTGCTCGGCGCGGTACACAAGCTGGGGCTCGCGTTGGAGCAAATTTGGATCACGCATGCCCATGTGGACCATGCTGCCGCCACCGCCGAGTTGGCTGAGCAGCTGAAGTTGCCGATCATCGGCCCGCACCCGGCCGACCAGTTTTGGATTGATGGCCTGCCGCAAGCTGCGGCCATGTATGGCTTTCCACCCGCCAAAGCGTTCAAGC
Source organism: Comamonadaceae bacterium (assembly GCA_947452635.1). GTDB lineage: Bacteria > Pseudomonadota > Gammaproteobacteria > Burkholderiales > Burkholderiaceae_C > Limnohabitans_A. Next base: position 1,887 of record CANGEE010000155.1, read on the forward strand.
CGACCCGCTGGTTGGCTGACGGCGACACCGTGACTTTGGGCGCGCACACTTTGCAGGTGCGTCATTGCCCGGGCCATACGCCGGGCCATGTGGTGTTTTATTCGCCGGAAATCCAACGTGCTTTTGTGGGCGATGTGCTGTTTGCCGGCAGCATTGGGCGCACGGATTTTCCGCAAGGCAATCACCAGGACTTGATCAACAGCATCACCCAGCGCCTGTGGCCCATGGGCAACGAGACGGTGTTCATTCCCGGACACGGCCCAGAAAGCACCTTTGGGCGTGAGCGTCAATCCAACCCTTATGTGGGCGGGACCTGATCGCGGCCCTCAGCCCCGTTTGGCTTGCTCGTAAAGGTGTTGCACTTTGGGCAAGTTCGCTTCGAGCTCTTGAATGCGGTTACTGCCGCTGGGGTGGGTAGACAGGAATGAGGGGCTGCCATTGCCGTTCGCAGCGAGCATTTTCTTCCATAAATTGACGCTGGCCTCGGGCCAAAATCCACCGCGTGCGGCGATTTCAAGGCCGACCAAATCGGCCTCGGTCTCGTCGTCGCGGCTGTACTTGAGCGACAACAGCTGCGTGCCCAGGTTGGCGGCGACATCGCCAATTTGACCCAAGCCCAACAAGGTGGACGCCACCGACAAGCCGATGCTGGTGACCTTGGACTTGGCCAAGCGTTCACGGGCGTGCTCGCGCAGGGCGTGTGCCATTTCATGGCCCATGATCATGGCGATCTCGTCGTCGGTGAGTTGCAACTGCTCCAAGATGCCGGTGTAAAAGGCGATCTTGCCGCCCGGCATGCACCAGGCGTTGAGTTGTTTGCTGCCAATCAAATTCACTTCCCAGCGCCATTCAGCCACGCGCGGATTCCACTGCGCGGTGAACGGGATCAGGCGTCGAGCGATGCCGTGCAAGCGCTTGAGTTGCGGGTGGTCAAAGGGGGCCAGCGCATTGTTCGATTTGGCCTCGGCCAGCACTTGGCCGTATTGCTGCTTGGCCGAGGCTTCCATCTGCGCGGCGGGCACCAAAGTGCGCATGCTGGAGGCGCTGCCGACATCGACTTGCGCCAGCACGGGGGCGGCGGCCGCCGCGGCGGCCGCGAGCAGAAATCCACGCCTGGGGTGCCGACGTTGATCCATCGGCTCGGTTGACGCCAAAGTGTTTGCGGAAGATGTTTGGAGGTCGCAGAAGAAACACATGGTATGCGCATAATAATCGCAAAGTAATACATCGGTGCGCATGGGCTTGTCTGCCCTGGCGCTGGATAATCACCGTTATGACCGAACCGTCCGCCTCACCCCCCCAAGCTGTGGCCAGCGCCGATGCGGCGCGCCCTCCATCTTGGATGGCCGCGCTGCGGGTGTACTTGCAGCCTGCCAGTTTGCGCATGTTGTCCTTGGGTTTTTCAGCCGGCTTGCCCCTGCTCTTGGTGCTCGGCACTTTGAGTTTTCGGCTGCGCGAGGCAGGCATTGACCGCAGCACCATTGGGCATTTGAGTTGGGTGGGTTTGGCCTATGGCTTCAAATGGGTTTGGGCGCCGTTGGTGGACCGCATGCCGTTGCCTTTTTTAACACGGTGGCTCGGGCGTCGGCGCAGTTGGTTGTTGTTGTCGCAACTCGTCATCATGGCGGCTTTGCTGGGCATGGCCTGGTGTGATCCCAGTCAGGCTTTAGAGCCGATCGTGTGGTGTGCGCTGGCGGTGGCCTTTGCCTCGGCGACGCAAGACATTGCACTGGACGCTTTTCGCATCGAATCGGCGGGCGCTGCACAGCAATCCGCGATGGCGGCCAGTTACCAAACCGGTTACCGCCTGGCCATGATCTGGGCCGGTGCCGGGGTGCTGTGGGTGGCGGCCTGGGTGCAAGGGCCGCAGGTGTCGGGTTACCAGCATGCGGCTTGGGCGGCGGCTTACACCGCCATGGCGCTGAGCATGCTGATGGGCATGCTCACCGTGTTGTTTTCGCAAGAACCTGTGCCCGCGCCCATGGCGCCGGCGCGCAACCCACGGGAATGGTTGCAGGGTGCGTTGGTCGACCCGTTTGCCGACTTTTTGCGTCGCTACGGTTGGCAGGCGGTGCTGATTTTGTTGCTGATCGCGACCTACCGCATCAGCGATGTGGTGATGGGCATCATGGCCAATCCGTTTTACGTGGACATGGGTTACACCAAAGACGAGGTGGCCACGGTGACCAAAGTCTATGGCGTGCTGATGACTTTGCTGGGCGCTTTTGTCGGCGGTGTGTTGTCGATGCGATGGGGTGTGATGCGCATTTTGCTGTTGGGCGCGGTGCTGAGTGCGGCCAGCAATGTGTTGTTTGCCTGGTTGAGTGGTGTGGGCCACGACGTCATGTCTTTGGTGCTGGTTGTGTCGGCCGACAACCTGGCCAGCGGCATCGCCTCTGCGGCTTTCATTGCTTATCTTTCATCGCTCACCAACGTCAGTTACTCGGCCACGCAATACGCCTTGCTCAGCTCCATGATGCTGCTGTTGCCCAAATTCATTGCCGGGTTTTCGGGCGACTATGTGAACGCCCACGGTTATGCGTCCTTTTTCATCGGCACCGCTTGGCTGGGGCTGCCTGTGCTGCTGTTGGTGGTATTGGCGGGCAGGTCTGCAAAGCGCGCAAGCCCAGCGGTTCCTGCGCCATAGCGGCCAAGTGCTTTACCCAACTTTACGAGCGCATGATGCCTGGTGCGCATCCTTCATGCATCATCACCAGAGAGTGAATCAGCCAAAGGACGGTTGCGCATGAGCAGCACATTGCTATTGATAGAAGACGATCTGCGCTTGGCGCAGATGGTGGCCGATTATTTGCGCCAATCAGGGTTCACCTGCGAGCATGCCGGTGATGGCCAATCCGGTTTGAAGCGCGTACAAGAAGGCGGCGTGGATTTGGTGGTGCTGGACCTGATGCTGCCCGACATGGACGGGCTGCAGGTGTGCCAGCGCATTCGCGCGCAGCAAGGCAGCACCCGGGAGGTGCCGGTGCTCATGCTGACGGCCAAGGGCGATCCGATGGACCGCATCATTGGCCTGGAGTTGGGCGCTGATGATTATTTGCCCAAGCCCTTTGAGCCGCGCGAATTGCTGGCGCGTATCAAAGCCATCTTGCGCCGTAAACCCGGCGAGACGATGGCTGCAAAGTCGCAATTGCGCTTTGGCTCGCTGGAGATTGACCGCGATGCGCGCCAGGTGTCGGTGCGCGGCGTCTTGTGTGATTTGACCTCCTACCAGTTCGATTTGCTGGTGGCGCTGGCTGAGCGCGCTGGCCGTGTCTTGACCCGTGATCAGATCATGGAGGCCGTGCGCGGCCGAGAGCTGGAGGCCTTTGATCGCTCTATAGATGTGCACATGGGGCGTATTCGCGCCGCCATTGAGGTCGACCCGAAAGAGCCGAAACGCATTTTGACGGTGCGCGGTGTGGGCTACGTGTTCGCCAAGCAGCAGGACTGAGCGCATGTCGCTGCGCAGCGCATTTTCAAAACGCTTGTACCTGCGCATCTGGTTGGCCGTGGTGCTGGGCGTGGCGGTGCTGATGTTGTTGGTGGCTTGGTTTTGGCGCTTGGCCGAGCAGCACAACAGTTTCCACTCGGCCGCGCGTGAAGTGATTGTGCGCAATGCGGCCGGCGAGGTGATTGGCTCCAGCCCGGCGCTGGCCCAGCGCGGGCGAGGGGTTGAGTTTGAATTGCAGTTGCCCAGTGGCGAAACTTTGCACCTGCAAGTGCCATTTCCGCGACCGCCCAGACCCGACATCGATGTTGACGGCATGCGGGGTCGCGACCACTTGCCGCACGTGCCTTGGTGGGCACGGCAGCCCTATGGATTCTTGTGGATACTGGCTTTGGTGGGCTTGGCCGCCGCGCTGGGCACCTACCCGATTTTGCGGCGGCTGACGCAGCGCTTGGAAATTTTGCAGCGCGGTGTTCTGCAATGGGGCGGCGGCGATTTGAGTGTGCGCGTGCCGGTGACGGGCCTAGACGAAGTGGCCGATTTGTCGCTGCGCTTCAACGACGCAGCCGAACGCATCGAACACCTGCTGGCCGCGCAGCGTGACCTCCTGGCCTCTCAAAAATCCCTGCTGGCCAATGCGTCTCACGA
>CANGEE010000156.1 GCA_947452635.1 Comamonadaceae bacterium
CCTGCCGCCATGGCGTGTCCGCCAAAGCGCAGCAGCACGCCCGGGTGGCGCTTGGCCATCAGGTCCAGCGCATCGCGCAAATGAAAGCCTGGGATGGAGCGGCCTGAGCCTTTGAGTTCGTCTTCTTTGCCGGGAGCATTGCTGGCCGCAAACACAAAGGTGGGTCGGTGCAATTTGTCTTTGATGCGCGAGGCCACAATGCCAACCACGCCCTCGTGAAAATCGGGGTCGAACACGCAAATCGCCGGTGGCGGCTCCTCGCCTTCGTCAAACAAGGACTCGGCAATTTCCATCGCCTGCTCGCGCATATCGCCTTCGATCACGCGCCGCTCGCGGTTGATGCCGTCCAGTGCTTGTGCCAATTCGGCGGCGCGCGCCGCGTCATCGGTCAACAGGCATTCAATGCCCAGCGTCATGTCCGACAGGCGGCCTGCCGCGTTGATGCGGGGCCCCAGCGCAAAACCAAAATCAAAGGTGGTGGCGCTGGCCGCTTGGCGACCGGCTGCGGTGAACAAGGCTTTCAGACCGGCAGGCAGCGCGCCCGCGCGGATGCGCTTTAAGCCCTGCGCCACCAGACGGCGGTTGTTGGCATCGAGCTTGACCACATCGGCCACTGTGCCCAAGGCCACCAGCGGCAGCAAGGCATCGAGCTTGGGTTGCTGCTCTGCCGTAAAGGCACCACGCTGGCGTAACTCGGCGCGCAAAGCCAGCAGCACATAAAACATCACGCCGACCCCGGCCATCGACTTGCTGGCAAAGCTGCAGCCGGGTTGGTTGGGGTTGACGATCACTTCCGCCTCAGGCAACTCGGCCGCAGGCAGGTGGTGGTCGGTGACCAGCACCTGCAGGCCCAGCGCCTGGGCTTGGGCCACGCCCTCCACACTGGCAATGCCGTTGTCCACCGTGATCAGCACATCCGCACCGCTGGCGTGCACGCGCTGGGCAATGGCGGCGGTCAGGCCGTAGCCGTCCACCACCCGGTCCGGCACGATGTAGCTGACATGCTGCGCGCCCAGCAGGCGCAGGCCGCGCACCGCCACGGCGCAGGCGGTGGCACCGTCGCAGTCGTAATCGGCCACGATGCACAGGCGTTGCTGTTGCGCAATGGCATCAGCCAACAAGCTGGCTGCGGCTGACGCGCCCAACAGGCCCGAGGGTGCCAGCAGTTGCGCCAAGCCATCGTCCAAGTCTTCTTTGTTCAACACTCCGCGCGCGGCAAACAGGCGCGCCAGCAGCGGGTGCACCCCGGCTTGCTCCAGAGCCCATACGGCGCGGGGGGGGATGTCTCGGGTCAGTAAGTTCATAAAGCGTGCAGAGCGGTTTGAACCGTCAGGGGTTGGAACACGCGTTGTGCGCGTTGCCAAAGTTGTTGCACAGGGGATTGCGCCGTGGCTTGGTAGGTGTGCGCCGCGTATTCGCTGCACAGGGTCAAGCGCACAGGGCGTGTGCCCATGCGATGGTAAAGATCTTTGCACAGGGTGGCGTCGATCTCGCGCCAAGCCTGCAGCCAGGCCTGCGCGTCTTCGCGCAGCGCCGCTTCGCGCAGGGCGGTGCTCATGTGCGGCGCTGGCGCTGCGCTGGGCTGGGTCAACACCCCCGCACCATGCACCCAAAAAGAATTCACCGTCAGCTGACGCTTGGCGCTGCGCGCGTCATTGACCGGGTGGTTGTACAGCAGCATTTGCATTTCGCTTTGCAGGCGGCGCAACGCTTTGGCCGCCTCGCTTTTGGGCAACCACGGGTTGACATCCATGCCCACCACCCGCTCCAGGCTGGCGCAGGCGAGACCCCGCAGCATCTCGCCTTGCACAAGCCATTGGGTGGGATGGAGGTAACGCACCGTCAAGCCGTCTTCGGCCAAAAAAGGCTGCATCGCGGCCAAAAAGGCGTGGGACTCGGCGTCGTTCAATTGCAAGCTGGCGGGGTTGCGCATGACCACCTGGCCGATGCCAATTTGCCAGTGGCAGAGGCTGAAAAAAGCCTGGGGCACATTGTGGAAATCTTCGTTTTGCGCTTGATGTTCCCAGGCCGCCCAAGGCCAAGCGCCGTTGCCGGGCAGCTGCAGGGCTTGCGCCAAGGCCCGCTCATGCGGCATGTCCAGGCCAGGTGCGTCCAGATCGTCAAGGTCGCTGTGCACCCGCGTCAAAGTCCTTAACATGGCTTGTAAATGCGGCAATGCGAGTTGCGGCAAAGCGCCTCGCAAGGCGGGCGAGCGGCTGGCGGCATAGGCAATGACCAGGTGATCGGCGGCAATGCCAGCCTCGGAGAGCGAAACGTTCATGGGGGCTATTGTCCGGGATGCCACAATCGCCTCTGTGGAAACAGATTGAAACCATGCAAATTCCTTATGAATTGATTTTAGGCTGGCGCTACACCCGCGCTGGCCGCGCCACCCGGCGCAATGGGTTTATCTCCTTCATCTCGGGTGTGTCCATGCTTGGCATCGCGCTGGGCGTGGCGGCCTTGATCATCGTGTTGTCGGTGATGAATGGCTTTCAAAAAGAGGTGCGCGACCGCATGCTGGGCGTGGTCTCGCACATTGAAGTGATTTCGGCCGACGGCGGGGCTTTGCCTGACTGGGCCGGGACCTTGAACCAAGTCAAAGCCCACAGCCGAGTGGTGGCGGCTGCGCCGTTCATTTCGGCCCAGGCCCTGCTGGCCCGGGGTGAAGACATGAAGGGCGTGATGGTGCGCGGCATCGACCCGGCGCTCGAACCCGGCGTGACCGACTTGTCGCCCGGCGTGCAAACCCAGGCGCTGGCGCAGTTGCACCCTGGCCAATTTGGTGTGGTGTTGGGGCTGGACTTGGCGCGCATGCTGGGCGTGCGGGTGGGCGACCCGGTGACCCTGGTTTCGCCCAGCGGGCAGGTGACACCGGCAGGCGTGGTGCCGCGTCTCAAGCAAATGACCGTGGTCGGCACCTTCAGCTCGGGCCACTACGAATACGACTCGGCGCTGGCCTTGATCCATGTGGCCGATGCCAGCCGCATCTTCCGGCTCGAAGGGCCGAGCGGCATTCGCCTCAAACTCAGCGATCTGCACCAAGCCCGCCAAGTGGCTTATGAATTGGCGGCGGTGCTGCCGCCTGAATTGCTGGTGCGTGACTGGACCCAGCAAAACCGCACCTGGTTTGCGGCGGTGCAGGTCGAAAAACGCATGATGTTCATCATCCTGACCCTGATCGTGGCGGTGGCTGCGTTCAACCTGGTCAGCACCTTGGTGATGACGGTGACCGACAAGCGTGCCGACATCGCCATCTTGCGCACCCTGGGCGCCAGCCCGGCCAGCATCATGGGCGTGTTTGTGGTGCAGGGCGCCATGGTCGGGGTGATTGGCACCCTGTCGGGTTTGGGTTTGGGCTTGTTGGTCGCTTTCAACATCGATGTGATCGTGCCCGCGCTGGAAAGTCTGTTCCACGCCAGCTTTTTGCCCAAAGACATTTACCTGATCAGCCGCATGCCCAGTGAACCGCAAAGTGCGGACATCGTGCCGATCGCGTTGATCTCCTTGGTGTTGGCTTTTGTGGCCACGCTCTACCCCAGCTGGCGTGCCAGCCAAGTCAATCCTGCACAGGCGCTGCGCTATGAATGAGCAAAAAGAGGGGGTTTTGCAAGCCCAGGGCTTGACCCAGCGCTTCACCGAAGGCCGGCTCGATGTGACCGTGCTGCAAGGCGTGGACCTGCAGGTGCGTGCCGGCGAAACCTTGGCCATTGTGGGCGCATCGGGCTCGGGCAAAAGCACCTTGCTCCACTTGCTGGGCGGCCTTGAGCAACCCACCCAAGGCACGGTGCATTTGCACGGCCAGGCGCTGGCGCAGCTGAGCGCCGCCGAACAAGGCCAGTGGCGCAACCGCTACCTGGGCTTTGTCTACCAGTTTCACCATCTGCTGCCCGAGTTCAGCGCGCTGGAGAATGTGGCCATGCCTTTGTGGATTCGCCGCATGCCGCGCCAAGAGGCCGCTGCCGCCGCGCAGACCTGGCTGACCAAGGTCGGCTTGCAAGAGCGCTTGCACCACCGCCCCGCCGAACTGTCAGGTGGCGAGCGCCAACGCGTGGCCATTGCCCGCGCCCTGGTGACGCAGCCCGCTTGTGTGCTGGCCGACGAGCCCACCGGCAACCTGGACCGCAGCACCGCCGAGGGTGTGTTTGATTTGATGCTGCAACTCGCCCGCGACGTCGGCACCGCCTTTGTGGTGGTGACGCACGACACGCACCTGGCGGCGCGCTGCAGCCGTCAGGTGAAACTGGTGCAAGGCCGCTTGGTGCCTGAATCCTTGGGTTGAATTTCCAAAGTCCTTCATCGCAACAGTGCCATGTGGATCGACACCCATTGCCACCTGGACGCCGCCGAGTTTGATGCTGACCGAGACGCCATGCGCCAACGCGCAAGGCAGGCGGGTGTTGCGCTGTGCGTGATCCCGGCGGTGGAGCGCGCCAACTGGACCAAGGTGCGCGATGTGGCGCACCGCCATGGCGATGTCTACGCCCTGGGCATCCACCCGCTGTATGTGCCGCAAGCACAAGACGATGACCTGCAGGCCTTGGACGATTTGCTGAGCGCATCCAAAGATGACCCCCGCCTGGTGGCGGTGGGTGAAATTGGCCTCGACTATTTCGTGCCCGCGCTGTGCGAGCCCGCGCAGCGCGAGAAGCAGTGGCGCTTTTACACCGCGCAGTTGAAACTGGCGCGCCAACACGGTCTGCCGGTGATCCTGCATGTGCGCCGCTCGGCCGATATGTTGCTCAAAGGTTTGCGGCAAACCCAAGTGCAAGGCGGCATTGCCCACGCCTTCAACGGCAGCCTGCAGCAAGCCCAGACTTTCATCGATCTGGGTTTTGTGCTGGGCTTTGGTGGCGCCATGACCTTTGAGCGTGCCACCCAATTGCGGCATTTGGCGACCACATTGCCCTTGTCCGCCATGGTGCTGGAAACCGATGCACCCGACATCCCGCCGCAGTGGCTTTACCGCACCGCGCAGCAGCGGGCACTGGGGCAAGCGCAGGGCCGCAATGAACCGGCTGAGTTGCCTCGCATGGCACAGGCCATGGTTCAGCTACGCGCTGGTCTGACAAGCGATGTGGCCAAGCGCCTGCATCAGAATGTTCGTCGCGTCCTGCCCAGGGCATTTGAGCTCAGCGACAATCGTGCCCATGATGCGCAAATCCAAGTCCAATCAACGCCCTGAAGTCAATTTTTCCGAACACGGCAATATTCGCTATTTGCATTTGGGCACGCCCTGGGTGCAGGGCTCGATGTTGATCAACAAGCCTTTTGACATTGAGCTGGAGTATGTGCAACGCATGATGGTGGGCTTGTTGTTTCTGGACCCTGACACCGTGCAGGGCGCCCATGCCATGCAGCTGGGCTTGGGCGCAGCCACTTTGACCAAGTTTTGCTATCAAAAGCTCAAGATGACCTGCACCGCCATTGAAATCAACCCGGGCGTGCTGCACGCTTGCCGGGGGTGGTTCAAGTTGCCGCCCGACGAGGCGCGTTTGCGGGTGGTGCTGGCCGATGCGGGGCAAGAGATTCAAAAGCCTGAGTGGCAGGGCACGGTCGATCTGCTGCATGTGGATTTGTACGACCACGAAGCGGCCTTGCCGGTGCTCGACAGCGTCGAGTTTTATGCCGATTGCCGCGCACTCCTGACCGAGCAGGGTTGCATGACGGTGAATTTATTTGGCCGCTCCTCCAGCTATGAGCGCAGTTTGGAGAAGATCGCCCAGGTGTTTCGCGAAGATGCTGTGTGGGACTTCAAACCCACCCGTGAGGGCAACACGATTGTGATGGCGCAGCGCGTGCCAACGCGACCGACGCGTGAGTCCCTGCAAGAGCGCGCTGAAGCGCTTGAAAAACAATATGGCTGGCCCGCCAGCAAGTGGCTCAAGATGTTCAAGCCACGGATCAAGTTGTAAAAAAGTAAGAGGCACTAAAGCAGTGCATGGCCTCGCCC
>CANGEE010000157.1 GCA_947452635.1 Comamonadaceae bacterium
CCCTGCTCGCGGGCGGTGTCTTGCATCCGCTCACGGATCAGGGCCTCGGCCTCAGGGTGCAAGTGCAGTGGGCGACCTAAGGCTTGGCCAGCGCATTGGCGGGTGTGATCGTCAGGGGTCGCACCAATGCCACCAAAAGAAAATACCACCTGGCCGCAGGCAAAGGCCCGCGCCAGCGTGGCCGTGATGCGTTCGGCCGAATCGCCGACGTAATCGGCCCACGCCAGCGACAAGCCGCGGGCCGACAACAGTTCAATCACTTTGGGCATGTGTTTGTCGGCGCGTTTGCCCGACAAAATCTCATCGCCAATGATGATGGCGCCAAATTCTGGGCGAACGCTGCGAGGGTGGGGGTGTTGCATATCAGCCTGGGGGAGTGGGAACAATCCTCGCATGCTAACCCTGGATCGGCTCAACCACCCCGCTGAACTGTCACACCGGCGGCGCGTCCAAGGGGTTCATAACCGCTTCCACGACGACCCCATCTTGCGCGCGGCGTAAGGTGGCCAATGCCGACAGGGCAAAGTGCGCAAACCACAAAGACGAGAAAGCAAACACCACCGTGTACAACCACACCGCCAAAGGCACCAGCACCACAAAGGCGGCAGCAAACAGCGCGCCCGAGGCCCAGACCAGGCTGGGCGCTGCGCCCATCAACCCGGTCAACACGCCCATGCTGAGCAAGGTCAAGCGGTTTTCACGGGTGATGGTCAAGCGCTCATCACGGCTGGCGTGCGCCGCCAGCACATCAAAGCACAGCACGCGGTAGGTCAACCAACCCCAAATCAAGGGTGGCAGCAGCAGCGCCAAAGGCGGCACCAGCCACAAAGGCAAGGTCACCAGCAAGGCCAGCAGGGCCAGCAAAACCGAGAGCAGCGACCAGCCCACACTGGCCCAAAAACCACCCCCCTGCTTGCGCTCCAGATCGACAAAGCGGCGCGCAGCCACCCAGTTGACCAAGGCGGGCGTCATCAACACCGACACCGCCATCAAACTCAACACCACCACCAAGGGTGTGACCGTGAAAATCACCACCAGGGGAGCCACCACCGATTTGAGGTCGCCGACGCCAAACCACTCAAACCAATGCCACACCATGGCAAACATCGACGAGGTTTCCAATGCCGCCTTGACCCCGGCCACAGCCTGGTCCCAAAACCAGTAACTGGCACCCCAGGCCAGCGCCACCATCAGCAGCAAAGGCAGCAGCGACAACACCATCGCACGCGGATGCAGGCAGTAAGCGGCGGCACGCCAAAAGGAATCCAAAACCTGAGTCATCTGCTGAGCCTCAACCTTCATCGCATTACGGGTCAGGCGCGGCCGATGAGGCGCAGCAACCCGAGTCGCTGTTGCGCCCAAAAACCAGCGCCATAGTCGCGGCCCTGCTCGAGCTGATCGCGCACGCCCGTGGCGTCATAACGGTCTTCAAAATTGGCCGTACCGAACAGCATGTCCCACACCGGCAGCAAAACGCCAAAATTGCAGCCGCCCAAGACGGTTTGCTGGGCCCGCACGCTTTCATGGCCCAAGCCGATGCTGTGGTGCAGACGGTGAAAACGCGGACTGACCCACAAACGCTCACCCCACTGACCAAATGCCATGCGCACATTGGCGTGCTGAAAACTCTCAGTCAACTGCCCGAGCACCACCAGCGCCACAAACTGGCCCGGGGCCACGCCCAAGACCACGGCAGCCACCGAGAAAATCAAACTGGTGATGACATCATCGAGCAAGTGGTTGCGGTTGTCGCTCCACATCGACATTTGGCGCTGCGAATGGTGCAATGCATGCAGCGCCCACCAAGGCCCAAACTGGTGCTGAGCGCGGTGAACCAGGTAATCCAGAAAATCAAAAACCACCAGATACAGCACAAAGCTGGCCCAGGCCCCATCGGTCACGCCAGGCCAAATTTGGTCCAAGTGAAAGGTGGGCACACCTTGCACACGCAGCCAGCCCCAGGCCTGGTCCAGCCCAGATTCCACAGTGAAAAACATCAGCAACTTGAACAAGCCCAAACGGTGAATCAAGGTGTAGATCACATCCACCCGCACCGCCCGGCGATCGGCCCACAGCTCCACCGGTTTGAATTTTTCCAGCGGCGCGATCAGCACCAGCATGATGGCGATTTGCAGCAAGCCGGCCAGCAACCAACCCGTGCCTTCGTATGCCTGCTCCAGCAAATTGTCTGCACCCACCCACAGAACCACAGGCTGAACCACCGCCTCATAGAGGACTTGTTGGGCCTGGGCAAACGCGTCGGTCAAGGTGTCCATGGTCAGCGGGGTCGGTGCTGTTCAATCCAGCGCCGGTAATCAGGGTGATCTCGCAAAGTGGCAAAACAAAACCCTTTGGCTTTGAGTTGTTCAATCAAGGGCTCGAGCACGGCCGGGGCCCAGGGGTCGCTGCGGGACCAAATGCCCAAGTGGGCCATCAACACATCGCCAGCGCGAATCTTCGCCACCGCTTGGGCCAGCAGGTAGGCATTGCTGAACTTTTCACTCGGCAACTCGTCCCCCAAAAAGCCCGCAGCAGCCCAGCCCACATGCGCATAACCGCAGGACTTGGCTGCCGCCAACAAACGCGGCGAGGTTTTGCCACCCGGCGCGCGAAACAAGGGCAGGCTGGCGCGGCCGGTCAAGCGCTCAATGCGGGTGCTGGCTTGCTGGAGGCTGTCGCAATAGTCCTGGGGGGACCACTTGAGGGTTTGCCCCGCCTGCGCACCGGCGGAGGGGCGCATTTTGAAACGCGCCTCGCTGCCGGGCAGATCGCTTTGCCAATACACATGGTCGAAAGTATGGCTGGCAAATTCATGACCTTCGCCCGCGCGTGCCGCCCACCAAGGTGCCCAGGTGCGGCCCAAGGTGCCGTCGCCTTGTTGGGTTTTTTCCTGCGCCACAAAGAAGGTGACTTTGACTTGTTGTCGCTGCAACACTTGAGCGATCCAAGGCGCGACGCCCATGTGGCCGGTGTCGAAGGTCAAATACACCGGCTGCGGGCAGTCGGGTGCCATCGGCATTTGCGCCACAGCGCCACCAGACTGGAGCGCCGCTGACAGCACCCCCAGCAGCGCCAGCGAACGTGCCACACAGGCGCTTGTCAAGCCGGTTTCACTGGCGCGCCGCATGGTCCAGTGTCCACACCCCGTGCGGCGACTTGCCCACTTTGACCTGCTGCACCACTTTGCGGCTGGCGATGTCGATCACCGTGAGTTTTTTCGCCCAGCGCGAGGCCACCAAGATACGCTTGCCGTCGGCGCTCACATCCATGCAATCGGGTCCAGATGGCGCAGGGAACTTGGCCACCACCTCCATGCTGGTGTAGTCGATCTGGCTGATGGTGTTGGCCACGCGATTACTGACCAAGACGTGTTTTTTGTCACCCAGCGCCCGAAATGCGTGGGCACCCTGACCGGTGAGTATTTTCTTCACCATCTTAGGGCTGCCGGTGCTGATGTCATACACCTCCACGCCGTCGCTGCCGGTCAAGCCGATCAACAGGTGTTTGCCGTCGGGCGTGCCAAACACGTCCGCCGGCATGGAGCCCACAGGCGTGCGGGATTTCAGGGTTTGGGTCGCCAGGTCAATGGTCACCAACTCGTCGCTGTCTTGCATGGTGGACCAAATGGTGATGCTCTTGGGGTCGATCCACAAATGGCTGGGGGTTTTGCCGGTGGCAATGCGTTTGGCCAAAGTGGGGGTTTGACCGTCCCAACGGTAAATGTCGATGTGATTCAAGCGGTTGGCCGCCGTGACAAACCACTTCATGTCAGGGGAAAAGCGCAGTTGGTACGGGTCCAAAATGCCGCTCACAGTACGCTGTATTTTGGCGGTGCGAGGGTCGATGAACGTCAGCGAATCGCTCAAGGCATTGGCCACGATGACGGACTTTTCGTCCGGCGTCAAATACAAATGGTGGGGTTCTTTACCGGTGGGGATGCGTTCTTTTTCGACCCAAGACAAGGGGTCGATCACACTGACATTACCGTCCAATGAATTGAGCACAAAAACAGGGTTGTTTTGCGCGTTGGCAGCGCCCCAAATGGCCAAAACCACCCCAACCACTGTGCGGCATAAAGTTCGAAAATAAATCACCAAGTGCTTTCTGAATCCGCAATAGTGTACAAGGGACTCCGCTTGGATTCGGGATTACCATCACGTCCATGCAGTTTTTGAATGTTTCAGGTATTTCGCTGGAGATGTCGGTGATTCCATCCGACTTCACTGGGAAGCACCGCCCCACCTTGGTTTTTCTGCACGAAGGCTTGGGCAGTGTCAGCCTGTGGCGCGATTGGCCGGCCCAACTGTGTGCCCAGCTGCAGCTGCCCGGCCTGGTGTATTCGCGCCAAGGCTATGGGGCCTCGGCCCCCGTCACCGATGTGCGGGGTGAACCGCGCATCGATCAGGGGGTGCGCCAAGGCCGATTACTGCCCGACTACATGCACCATGAAGCTCTGCACATCCTGCCCGCCCTGCTCAAAGCCCTGAACATCGAACAACCTGTCTTGATCGGCCACTCCGACGGCGGCACCATCGCCCTGCTTCATGCCAGCCAGCACCCGGTGACCGCCTGCGTCGTCATGGCCCCGCATGTGATGGTGGAAGACATTTCGGTGCAAGCCATCACCCAGGCCCGCCAGGCCTTTACCGAAGGCGGATTGCGCGAACGCTTGGCCAAATTCCACAACGATGTGGACGGCGCTTTTTGGCAATGGAACGAGGTCTGGCTGAGCGCCGGCTTTCGCCGCTTTGACATCCGGCGAGAGATCGAGGCCATCACCGCGCCCTTGTTGGCCATCCAGGGCGAGGACGACGCTTACGGCACCCTGGCGCAAATTGAAGACATCGCCCGCCATGTGCCGCACACGCAGCTGCTCAAGCTGGCGCAGTGCGGGCACTCGCCGCACAAAGACCAGCCAGAGACCGTCATCGCGGCCATAGCAAAATTCATCAGGGCGTGATCGCGCCTTGGATCAGGCGCTTGATCTGAGCTTGGTCAGGCCCTTGATTTCACGCCTTGGCGGGCGACATCAAGGCCAAATCCGCCGCGCTCAGCCAGCGCCATTGCCCCGGCAGCAGATCGGCTGGCAAGTGCAAACCACCAATGGCCGAACGGTGCAGTCCTTCCACCCGGTTGCCCACGGCGGCCACCATGCGCTTGACCTGATGGTATTTGCCCTCGGTCAGCGTCAGGCGCAAATGCAGGGGCGAGACCGCCTCGCACGCTGCCGCCTTGACCGGCTTGGGGTCATCGTCCAGCACCACACCGGCGAGCAAACGCGCGACCTGATCGGACGTGAGCGCGTGCTTCACGGTCACTTCGTAGACCTTGGGCACATGGTGCTTGGGCGAACTCATGCGGTGAATGAACTTGCCGTCGTCAGTCAGCAGCAGCAAACCGGTGGTGTCTTGGTCCAAACGTCCCACGGCTTGGACGCCCTGCACCGCCGCCTTTTGCGGGCGGGTGCGCAGCGGCCCGGGCAGCAAGGTGTAAATGCTCGGCCAGGTGGACGGTTTTTGCGAACACTCGGTGCCCGCCGGTTTGTGCAGCATCAGGTAAGCGCGCTCGGCAAACGGCCAGTCCACACCCTGCACGTTAAACACCAAACCCTCGGGTTGAAAGCATTCACCGGGATCGTTGCACACCAAGCCTGCCACCGCCACAAAGCCTTGCTGCACCAAACCGGCACACACGCGGCGGGTGCCAAAGCCTTGGCTGAACAAAATATCTTCTAAACGCAGGGGTTTCATGGGGCATGATTGTCGCAGCGAAAGGACGGCCATGAACCCC
>CANGEE010000158.1 GCA_947452635.1 Comamonadaceae bacterium
GCTGCTCGATGAAATCGAAAAAGCCCACCCTGACATCTACAACGTCTTGTTGCAGGTGATGGACCACGGCACATTGACCGACAACAACGGGCGCAAGGCCGACTTCCGCAACGTGATCATCATCATGACCACCAACGCGGGGGCTGAGACCATGAACAAAGCCACCATCGGCTTTACCAATCCCCGCCAAGCCGGCGACGAAATGGGCGACATCAAACGCCTTTTCACCCCCGAGTTTCGCAACCGTTTGGACTCGATGGTCAGCTTCAAGGCGCTGGACGAAAACGTCATCATGCGCGTGGTCGACAAATTTTTGCTGCAACTGGAAACCCAGCTCAGCGAAAAGAAAGTCGACGTCACCTTCAGCGACAAATTGCGCAAGTTTTTGGCCAAAAAGGGCTTCGATCCCCTCATGGGCGCGCGTCCGATGCAGCGTTTGATTCAAGACACGATTCGCAAGGCCTTGGCCGACGAGTTGCTGTTTGGCCGCTTGATCGATGGCGGGCGTCTGAGTGTGGACATCGATGACAAAGACGAAGTCTTGCTCGACATCCAACCGCTGCCCAAGAAAGAGGGCAAGTCGGTGAAATCCGAACCGGCCGAAGCTTGAGGCCTGGTGCCTGACTGCACAAAAAACCGCCTTCGGGCGGTTTTTTGTGCCAGTAGTTTTCGCCAAGCGGTTTCGTTCAGCGCCTGCGGCCCCCACCGCCGAGCAAGGAGCCCAGCACGCCGCGCACAATCTCTCGCCCAATCGACGAGCCCACGGTGCGCACCGCGCTTTTGACCACCAACTGGGCAATGCCATCGCGGTGGCCGCCGCGTGGGCCTTCGGTGCCAAACAGCAGGTTGGACATGTTGCCCATCAGGCCACCATCGCTGGCCCCTGCAGGCGTGCCTGCCGATTGCGGTACACCGACTGCCTGGGCCGCTGCGGCGCCCAGACTGGCTCCTTTGGCTTTGAGCACCTCGTAGGCGGATTCACGGTCCAGCAGCTGTTCATATACCCCCGCCACCAGCGAGGTGTCGCGCAAGGCTTGGCGCTGCTCGGGGGTGATGGGGCCGATCTGGCTGCCCGGCGGCACCACAAACACCCGCTCCGTCTCGGTGGGTCGGCCTTTCTCGTCCAGGAAACTGATCAAAGCCTCACCCACAGCCAGTTCGGTGATCGCCGCTTCGATGTCCAGCCCCGCCTTGGGCCGCATGGTTTGGGCCGTGGCCTTGACCGCTTTTTGGTCGCGCGGCGTAAAAGCCCGCAGTGCGTGCTGCACCCGGTTGCCCAACTGGCCCAGCACGTTGTCCGGAATGTCCAACGGGTTTTGCGTTACAAAATAAACCCCGACGCCTTTGGAACGCACCAGCCGCACCACCAACTCAATGCGGTCCACCAAGGCTTTGGGGGCCTCGTTGAACAACAAATGGGCCTCGTCAAAGAAAAACACCAGTTTCGGTTTGTCAGGGTCGCCAATCTCGGGCAGTTGCTCGAACAATTCCGACAGCATCCACAGCAAGAAGGTGGCATACAGGCGCGGGGAATTGAGCAATTTGTCAGCCGCCAACACATTGATCACGCCCCGGTTGTCCACGGTTTGCATGAAGTCTTGGATGTTGAGCATGGGCTCACCACAGAACTGATCGCCGCCTTGTTCTTCGATTTGCAGCAAAGCGCGTTGAATCGCGCCAATGCTGGCGGCGCTGATGTTGCCGTAGTCGGTGGTGAACTGTTTGGCGTTTTCCCCCACATAGGACAACATGCTGCGCAGGTCTTTCATGTCCAGCAGCAACAGGCCGTTGTCGTCGGCAATTTTGAACACCAAACTCAGAACCCCGGCTTGGGTGTCGTTCAAATTCAGCATGCGGTTGAGCAGCAGGGGCCCCATGTCGCTGATGGTGGCGCGCACCGGATGGCCTTGTGCACCGAACACGTCCCACAAGGTGGTGGGGCAGGCGGTCGGTTGGGGCAATTCGATGCCGCGACTGGCCAGGGCCGCAGCCAGTTTGTCGTTGATGCGCCCTGTTTGGCTGATGCCGCTCAAGTCGCCTTTGACGTCGGCCATGAAGACAGGCACGCCAATTTCGGAAAAGCTTTCGGCCAATTTCTGCAAGGTGACGGTTTTGCCAGTGCCGGTGGCACCGGTGATCAGGCCATGGCGGTTGGCCAAACGGGCCAGCAGGGCGCATTCGGTGTGGGCGTTGCGGGCTATCGTCATCGTCCCGGGCATCGAATCGGTCATTGTGGAATCTCCCTTGGCGGTAAAAGTAAAATCGCAGACAGTAGATTAAATCAAGAATCAAGGACACGACGATGGCAGGCCACAGCAAATGGGCAAATATCCAACACCGCAAGGGGCGGCAGGACGAAAAACGCCAGCGTATTTGGACCCGGGTGGTGCGTGAAATCATGGTCGCCGCCCGCACCGGCGGCGGTGATGTCTCGGCCAACCCCCGGCTGCGCCTGGCCATTGAAAAAGCCAAAGCGGCCAATATGCCGGCCGACACCATCAAGCGCAACGTTGACAAAGCCACCGGCAACCTCGAAGGCGTGAGTTACGAAGAAATCCGCTACGAAGGCTACGGTATTGGTGGCGCGGCGGTGTTGGTTGACACCATGACCGACAACCGGGTGCGCACCGTGGCAGAGGTGCGCCACGCCTTCAGCAAACACGGCGGTAACTTGGGCACCGAAGGCTCGGTGGTGTTTCAGTTCAAGAACTGCGGCCAATTGATTTTTGCGCCGGGCACCGACGAAGACAAAGTCATGGAAGTGGCCTTGGAGGCGGGTGCGCAGGACGTGATCACTGGCGAAGACGGCGCGATCGAAGTGTTGACCTCGCCGACGGAGTTTGAAGCCGTCAAATTGGCCCTGGAAGCCGCAGGTCTGCTGCCCGACATGGCCGAGGTGACGATGCGGGCCGAAAATGCCATTGAATTGGCGGGTGAGGATGCGGCACGCATGCAAAAACTGCTGGACGTGTTGGAAGATTTGGACGATGTGCAAAACGTCTTTCACAATGCCGAAATAACCGAATAAAGGCGCAGATCATGAAAGTATTGGTGGTGGGCGCAGGCGGCCGTGAACACGCTTTGGCGTGGAAGTTGTCTCAGTCTGAGCGGATTCAACAGGTGTACGTGGCCCCGGGCAACGGGGGCACAGCGCGTGACAAAAACTTGGTCAATGTGCCGATCACCGAGATTGCCGAACTGCGCCAGTGGGTCATGGCCAACCGCATTGAATTGACGGTGGTGGGGCCTGAGGCCCCTTTGGCCGCTGGCATTGTGGACGACTTTCGCGCCCATGGTTTGCGCATTTTTGGTCCGACCCAAGCGGCCGCGCAGTTGGAGAGTTCCAAGGCTTTTTCCAAAGCCTTTATGCAGCGCCACAAGATTCCCACGGCCGAATTTGAAACCTTCACCGATGCTGCTTTGGCCCATGCCTATGTAGACCGCAAGGGTGCACCGATCGTGGTCAAGGCCGATGGATTGGCGGCCGGCAAAGGTGTGGTGGTGGCCATGAACTTGCAAGAGGCCCACGAAGCCATAGACTTTATGCTGCTGGACAACAGCTTGGGGGTGGCGCACAACACGGGCGGTGCCCGCGTGGTGATTGAGGAGTTTTTGCAAGGCGAGGAAGCCAGCTTCATGGTGCTGTGCGATGGCCAAAACGTATTGGCCTTGGCCACCAGCCAGGACCACAAACGTTTGCAAGACGGCGACCAAGGCCCGAACACGGGCGGCATGGGGGCTTACTCACCCGCACCGGTGGTGACGGCCGAAGTCCATGCCCGCGCCATGCGCGAAGTGATTTTGCCGACCATTCGCGGCATGGAAAAGGACGGGATGACCTATACCGGCTTTTTGTACGCGGGTTTGATGATCGACCCTCAGGGACAGATCAAAACCCTGGAGTTCAATTGCCGCATGGGCGACCCGGAGACGCAACCTATTTTGATGCGTTTGAAATCTGATTTGGTGGACGTCATGCTGGCCGCCACTTCGGGTGGCTTGGACCAGGTGGAACTGGCTTGGGACCGGCGCGTGGCCATGGGGGTGGTGTTGGCTGCGGCGGGCTATCCCATGGCACCCCGCAAAGGCGATGCCATCACTGGCTTGCCTGCGGACGGCTGTGAAGCCATGGTGTTCCATGCCGGCACCGCCCAGCGCGATGGGCACATCGAGACCAGCGGCGGTCGCGTGCTTTGCGTGACGGTGTTGGCCGATTCGGTGCGTCAAGCTCAAACCAAAGCCTATGAGGTGACCCAAGCCATTCACTTTGATGGCATGCAATACCGCCGTGACATTGGCTATCGCGCCATCAAACACAATGTCTGATATGACCGCTTCTTTTGACACCGCCAAAGTTCGCCAGTATCTGACCGACTTGCAGCAGCGCATCACCCAGGGCTTGAATGCCATCGATGCAACCCCTTTTGTGGTGGACGCGTGGCACAAAGAGGCGCACGAGCCTTTGCAAGGGCAGGGGATCACCATGATCATGGAGGGGGGGGCCGTGTTTGAGCGGGCAGGCTGTGGCTTTTCGCATGTCACTGGGCCCCAGCTTCCCCCCTCGGCCACCGCACACCGCCCCGAGTTGGTCGGCGCGCCTTTTGAGGCGATGGGCATGTCGTTGGTGTTTCACCCGCGCAACCCGTATGTGCCCACGGTGCACATGAACGTGCGCATGATCGCAGCCAAACCCGCAGGCATGGCACCGGTGGCCTGGTTTGGCGGCGGCTTGGACCTGACGCCGTATTACGGTTTTGATGCAGATACGGTGCATTTCCACCAAACCTGCAAAGACGCGTTAACGCCCTTTGGCGCCGATTTGCATCCACGCTTCAAAGCCTGGTGCGATACTTATTTTTGCAACAAACATCGGCAAGAACAGCGCGGTGTCGGTGGCATCTTTTTTGACGATTTTTCGGAACTGGGCATGAGCCGTAGTTTGGCCATGATGCAAAGTGTGGGTGATGCACTTTTACCGGCCTATGTGCCGATCGTGCTGGCGCGCAAGGACATGGCATACGGCGAGCGCGAACGTGAATTTCAGCTGTACCGCCGGGGGCGTTATGTGGAATTCAATCTGGTCTGGGATCGGGGTACTCACTTCGGCTTGCAATCAGGAGGCCGTACTGAATCCATTTTGTTGTCCATGCCGCCCTTGGTCAGTTGGTCCTACAACCACACTGATGCGCCGGGCTCGCCCGAGGCTCAATTGCTGAGCCACTTTTTGGTGGCCAAGGACTGGGTGTGAGTGAGGCCGTGCCCAGTGCCTTCAAGCGCGTGGGTGTGTATGGCGGCGCGTTTGATCCACCGCACCTGGCGCACGCCGATTTGGCGCGGGCGGCGGTCGAACAATTAGAGCTCGATGTCTTGCACATCATACCCACTGGGCAAGCCTGGCACAAAGCGCGTGCCTTGACAGCGCCCGCGCACCGTTTGGCCATGGCCCGATTGGCTTTTCAGCACCTGCCCAAAGTCCAAATGGACGAACGCGAAATTCAACGCCCAGGGCCGACCTACACGGTCGACACCTTGCGCGAAATGGCCCTCGAAAACCCCGGCGCGCAATTGTTTGTGGTGATGGGCGCAGACCAGGCCAAATCCCTGCCGCAGTGGCATGAAATCGGTGAAATCACTCGGCTGGCTATAATCGCTGTTGCTGAGCGTGATGCTCCCGAGATGCCTAAAGCGCAGAGTCAATTTCATTCAAAGGTCGCAGCGCCTGTTGTTCAGGGTGACTTTCGAAAAATAGCGCTGTCCCTGATGCCGCACAGCGCCACCGA
>CANGEE010000159.1 GCA_947452635.1 Comamonadaceae bacterium
GCCGGGTCCATGGGGTCGTAGAACTGGTGGGTGATGCCAAAGGCCTTGAGCTCGCCTTGGGCCAGGGCTTTGTTCGGACCGTAAGCGTTATCCGGCAAAAGCACTTCATCCCCGCTGGCCAAAGTGGCCAAAGCCACAGTGGACAAGGCCGCCAAACCACTGGGCACCAACAGGCATTGGGCAGCGCCCTCTAGGGCGCACAGACGTTCTTCCAACAAATAAGATGTGGGCGTACCGTGCAGGCCGTAGGTGTAACTGGATTTGTCTTTCCACTCCCGCTGGCGCATGGCGGCCACGCTGGGGAAATACACCGTGGAGGCTTTGAAGACCCCAGGTTGCGGGGCTTGAAAGTCTGCGGGCGGTGTGTAGGCGTGGTGAATCAGGTGGGTGACGTCAGGGGCAACAGCATCTTTATTCATGCTGCCATCGTAGCGTCAGACCTTCCACTTCTCCAGCAATTTTTCTGGCCGTGTGGCGTCATACCCTTCAAAGGGCTGATGAATCCAGGGATTGGTGGGCAAAAAGTCCACCGAATAGTCGGCCTTGAAGTCCGAAACGCCCTTGGTCCACAACACCGCAGTCCGCAGCTCGGTGATCGGGGTGTAATTGGTTTTGAGCATATTCACCACCGCCTTGAGGGTGTGGCCAGTGTCGGCCAAATCGTCGACCAACAGCACGCGACCGGCGATCTCACCCTTGGGGGTGGTGATGAAGCGCGCAATGTCCAAGTGCCCTTGCACCGTGCCCGCATCTGCGCGGTAAGAACTGGTGGACATGATGGCCAAGGGTTTGTCAAAAATGCGCGACAAAATGTCGCCAGGCCGCATGCCACCGCGGGCCAGACACAAAATGGTGTCAAATTCCCAGCCTGACTGGTGAATCTTGATGGCGAGTTTTTCAACCAAATTGTGGTACTCGTCATAGCTCACATACAAGTGCTTGCCGTCTTCTGTCAACATGGGGTGTTCTCCAAAATCAGAAAAGTGCGCCGCGCAGGGCGCACCAAGGGGTTTGAAAGGACTGAGGTCTCAGTCGGCCAAAAAGGGGTGGCGCATCATGATGGTGTGATCGCGATCCGGGCTGGTCGAGACCACATGGATCGGCACGCCAGTGACTTGCTCAATGCGTTGCAAATACAGACGGGCATTGACAGGCAGCTTGTCGTAGTCGGTCACGCCCACCGTGGTGTCGCTCCAACCTTCGATGGTTTCGTAAATGGGTTTGCAGCGTGCAATATCGTCCGCGCCCATGGGCAAAATGTCCACGGTTTCGCCATCGAGTTCGTAGCCGGTGCACAGCAGCAACTCTTTCAGGCCGTCCAGTACATCCAGTTTTGTGATGCACAAGCCGGTCAAGCCGTTGACCTGGGCGCTGCGCTTGAGCAAGGCCGCATCAAACCAGCCGCAGCGCCGGCTGCGCCCGGTGGTCACGCCTTTTTCAGCGCCCACCGTGCTCATGTGCCAGCCGGGTGTGCCTTCTTTTTCCCAATCCAACTCGGTGGGGAATGGGCCGCCACCGACACGGGTGCAATAGGCCTTGGTGATGCCCAACACGTAATGCAGCAGGCCAGGGCCCACCCCGGCACCGGCTGCGGCATTGCCGGCCACACAGTTGCTCGAGGTCACAAAGGGGTAGGTGCCGTGGTCGACGTCCAGCAACGTACCTTGCGCGCCTTCGAACAACAAATTGGCACCGTCGCGGTGCGCATCGTTGAGTTCACGCGAAACATCGGCCATCATGGGTTTGAGCAACTCGGCGTGGCGCATGGCTTCGTTGTAAACCGCATCAAATTGAACCTGGCCGTCCACGATGTAGGGCGAGAGCACGGGACCAAAATGAAAGCGCGTCGAGCCCAAATAGGTGGTCAACACATGGTTGTGCAAATCCAGCAATTCGCGCAGTTTGTGGGCAAAGCGCTCGGGGTATTTCAAATCTTGCACACGCAGAGCACGGCGGGCGATTTTGTCTTCGTAAGCGGGGCCAATGCCACGGCCGGTGGTGCCTATTTTTTCCGTCCCGCCTTGCTCACGAGCCGCTTCACGGGCCACGTCCAGGGCCGCATGGAAAGGCAAAATCAAGGGGCAGGCTTCGCTGATGCGCAAGCGCGAACGCACTTCGACACCGGCTTTTTCCAGACCTTCAATTTCTTCAAACAATTTACCCGCAGACAGCACCACGCCGTTGCCGATGTAGCACTTGACACCCGGGCGCATGATGCCGCTGGGGATCAGGTGCAAAGCGGTTTTCACGCCATTGATCACCAGGGTGTGGCCCGCGTTGTGACCGCCTTGGAAGCGAACCACACCTTGGGCACTCTCGGTGAGCCAGTCGACCAGTTTGCCTTTGCCCTCGTCACCCCACTGGGTGCCAACAACGACGACATTGCGTCCTTTAGTCATGTTCATGCTGATCTATCTGTTTCAAAGAGCTTGTACCACCCACTGGCCTGCTGCTTGAACAAGCATACGGTCGCAATGGAATTCATCGACTTCACTTTCGTGGCCTGGCAAAATGCAGACCACGGTTTCACCTTGGGCGCGCAAACGGGCAATGGCGGCGCGCAAATCAGCCCCATCGCCCCAAGGGGCGCGAATGGCCGCTTTCAATGCCAGGGCCGGCACAGCGCCCACCCATTGCTTCAAATCCAGACTGAAGCCCACCGCGGGCCGCTCTCGGTCAATTTGATGGCCGAAAACATTGCCCACACCATCGTAGCGGCCTCCACGCACCAGCGCATCGGAGGCACTGGCGGCGTAAATGGCAAAACGCAAGCCACTGTAGTAGGCGTAACCACGGGCATCGGCCAAGTCAAAACTGACTTTGACGTGACCGATGTCGTCAGCGAGCCAGCGCAATTGCGCCAGCGCCTCTTGGATGGCAGATTTTGGCGGTAACACTTGGGCCGCCCGCTCCAATACCGAGGCGTCGCCATACAAATCAACCAAAGCCAACAATGCGCTTTGGACGTGAGGTTCAAAGGCGTGGGTCAACTGCGCCAGTTCGCTGCTGTTTTTCGAAGCCAAGGCGGTGTGAATTTGTTTGCGAACATCGTCACTGAGTTCCAAACCTTCGAGCAGGCTGGCCACGATGCGGGCATCGGCCAAGTCCACTTGCAAGCCTTGCACCTGGGCCGCTTGCAGCAGGTCCAGCGCCAATTGCAATATTTCCAAATCGGCTTCCAGGCCCGCATGGCCGTAGATTTCGGCACCCAACTGCAAGGGCTCCCGCGTGGCGTGGGGACGATCGGGTTGGGTGTGCAGCACCGGGCCGCAATAACACAGGCGGGTCACGCCTGCGCGATTGAGCAAATGGGCGTCGATGCGGGCCACTTGCGGCGTGGTATCGGCGCGCAGCCCCATCATGCGACCAGACAACTGATCGACCAGCTTGAAGGTTTGCAAATCCAGGGCCTGACCCGTGCCCGTCAGCAAGGACTCCAAATGCTCCAGCAAAGGCGGCATCACCAACTCGTAACCATAGCCACGGGCGGTGTCCAGTAACAAGCGTCGGAGTTCTTCAATGTGCCGGGCCTCAGAGGGCAAGACATCGGCGATGTGATCCGGGAGAACCCAGGCAGACATAAGATTGGTCAGGCTGTAAAAACTGTGATTTTACCTTTTGAAAAGGCAGTTCACGACAGTCCAAATAAGAGAATCAATCCCAGCGCAACACTGCACAACCCGAAAAAGCGTATTTGCCCATCCTGCAGCTGCAAAAGCTGCTGAAACAACTGACGCCAACGCGCAGGCGAAGCCACAGGTAAAAGGCCCTCAATGATCAACATGAGGGCCAGTGCGGTGAGTAATGACTCGGTCACGATTTACTTTTTCGCGGCAGCGGGCGCGCTGTTGCCCTTCATGGCTTTGAAAAACTCCGAAGCGCCTGGGTCCAGCACCATCACATCCGATTTTTTAGCGAAAGTGGCTTTGTAAGCATCTAAGCTGCGGTAGAACTGGGCGAACTGGGGATCTTTGCCAAAAGCTTCGGCGTAAATTCGCGCAGCCTGGGCATCACCCGCACCTTTGATTTTTTGCGCTTCGCGGTAGGCGTTGGCAATCGTGACCTCGCGTTGACGATCGGCGTCTGCGCGGATTTTTTCGCCTTCGGCGCCGCCGGTGGAGCGCAACTCATTGGCCACGCGTTTGCGCTCGGCTTCCATGCGGCGGTACACCGACTCGGTGATGGCATCCACATAGTCCGCACGGGTGATGCGCACGTCCACCACGTCAACACCCCAGGGCTTGTCTCCGCGCACTTTTTCGAGGACTTCGCGTTTGACGTCGGCCATCAAGGCCTCGCGCTGCAAAGAAAGCAGTTCTTTGACCGTGCGTTTGTTGATTTCTTCTTGGAAGGCATTGCGCACGACACGATTGAGTTGAATCGCGCCCGCTTTTTCGTCCAAGCCCACATTGCGGATGTAAGCCATCGGGTCGGTGATGCGCCAGCGCACAAACCAGTCAATCACCACCCGCTGTTTCTCGGCTGTCAACATGGGTTCGGTGTCCGGGCTGTCCAACGTCAGCAAGCGTTTATCAATGTAGCTGACATTTTGCAGAGGCGGCGGCAGCTTGATGTTCAAGCCCGGCTCAGTGATCACTTCTTTGATCTGCCCAAGCGCATAGACCACGCCAAATTGACGCTGATCGACCACAAAAACCATGGAACTGAACAAAGCCAGAACAATGACTATCGACGATATCCAAAAACCAAGTCGGTTCATCACAATCTCCTTTGCTCAGCGCACATCGCGTTCACGCGATCGTGAACTGTCCCGTGAACGCGCATCGGCGGGCACAGGGGGCAAGACAGTCGGTTGCACCGAGTTGGCTGCATTGGAGGAGGCCGCATTGGCATCCACTGCAGCGCCACTGGGCACAGCATTGGCGGCAGCGTTGGCGTTCATTTGCATGATTTTGTCCAAGGGCAAATACATCAGGTTGGAACCCTGCTTGCTGTCGACCACCACCTTGGTGACGTTGCTGTAAATTTGCTGCATCGCATCGGTGTACATCCGGTCACGGGTGACCTGGGGTGCTTTCTGGTATTCCGGCAAAATCGATTTGAATCGCTGCGCATCCCCTTCTGCTTGCGCAATGATGCGCTCTCGGTAGGCAGAAGACTCTTCCTTCAAACGCGAAGCCGCACCCACCGCACGTGGCACCACATCGTTGGCATAGGCCTGTGCCTCGTTTTTGCTGCGTTCACGCTCTTGGCCGGCTTTGAGCACATCGTCAAAGGCGGCTTGAACCTGTTCAGGCGGGCGCACCCCACCCTGCTGCAGGTTGATGCCCACCACCTCGATACCCACTTTGTAACGGTCCAAAATGACTTGCATCAAAGCCCGCACGCGCGGGGCGATCTGGTCTCGCTCATCCGACAAAGCCGCATCCATTTTCATTTTGCCGACCACTTCACGCACGGCCGTTTCGGCGGCTTGAACCACAGCTTCGGTGGGATTTTTGCTTTCAAACAAATAAGCCCGTGCATCGTTCAAGCGGTACTGCACAGCAAATTTGATTTCCACGATGTTTTCGTCTTCGGTCAGCATGGCCGACTCGCGCAAGCCCGTGGCTTTCACCACATTGTCTCGGCCGATGTCCACCGAACGGATCTGGGTCACAAACACCAGCTCATGACGCTGCACGGGATACGGTAAACGCCAATTAAAGCCAGCGCCGACGGTGGATTTGTATTTGCCAAATTGGGTGATCACCGCTTGCTGACCTTCTTGCACGATGAAAAAACCAGTCCCCAACCAAATCAACA
>CANGEE010000160.1 GCA_947452635.1 Comamonadaceae bacterium
CACAAACACCAGCTCATGACGCTGCACGGGATACGGTAAACGCCAATTAAAGCCAGCGCCGACGGTGGATTTGTATTTGCCAAATTGGGTGATCACCGCTTGCTGACCTTCTTGCACGATGAAAAAACCAGTCCCCAACCAAATCAACAAGGCCACGCCGGCGATCACACCCAAACCAATGCTGTTCAAAAATGGAGGCAAACTTGGAGGGCCACCGGGACGCCCCGCGCCACGTCCACCTGTGCCACCAAAACCTTTGCCGCCCAACAAATTGCCCAGCTTGCGATTGAAATCGCGCCACAACTCGTCCAAATCCGGCGGGCCTTGCGTAGTGCCTGGACGCGCAGGTCGCTCAGAGGGCCGGTCAGCTGCGGGCGGCGTGAGCGGCGGCTTGTCAGCGTCATGGGGTGTGGCGGGTTCGCCGGACTTGTCGTCACCACGACCCCAACGGGGGTCATTCAGATTGAACATACCGCGCAGGCGTGGCAAAAGTTCATTCCATCGAAAGGCGCGGAGATGCAGTGTCATTCGCAAGGATCTTGTGGTGAATCAAAGAAGTTCAATTGTGCCCACTGTGGGCTCGTTATCGGCCAATTGTGCTGGAATTTCCAGGGGCTTGGAGTCGTCCTCGTCGCCCAAGGGAATTAAGCGGCCAGCCCTTTCAGCCAAAGTGTGTCGCAGCTGCGCCAAGCCGGCTCCAGATCTGGCGCTGACAAACAAGCGCTCCAAGGCCACGCCATCTTGCTCATACTGATCATGCAAGTGAAGCGGCTGCCTGTCTGAGGGCACGGCGTCGAGTTTGTTGAAAACCAGCAGTTGAGGCACGTCTATGGCACCGATTTCGGCCAAAACACGCTGCACCTCGGCCATTTGTTCAGGGAAATCCGCGTTCGACGCATCCACAACGTGCAGCAACAAATCGGCGTCAGCCGCTTCTTGCAAAGTCGCTGCAAACGCATCGATCAAACCATGCGGCAGGTCCCGAATAAAGCCCACCGTATCGGACAAAGACACAGAGCGCCCGGCATCTCCCAGGTACAGCTGGCGCGTGGTGGTGTCCAAGGTGGCAAACAACTGGTCCGCCGCATAGGCACGGGCTTTCACCAGCGCATTGAACAAAGTCGATTTACCGGCGTTGGTGTAGCCCACCAAGGAGATGTTGAAAGCGTGACGCCGATCGCGCTGTTTGCGCTGGGTTTGTCTTTGTTTTTTGACTTTTTGCAAGCGCTCTTTGGTGCGTTTGATGGCGTCGCTGATCATGCGCCGGTCCAGTTCGATCTGCGTTTCACCCGGTCCACCACGGGTGCCGATGCCGCCGCGCTGTCGCTCAAGGTGAGACCAACGACGCACCAAACGTGTGCTCAGGTACTGCAGCCGCGCCAGTTCCACTTGGAGTTTGCCTTCGTGGCTGCGGGCGCGCTGGCCAAAGATTTCCAAGATGATCAAGGTCCGGTCATTCACCGGTAATCCAATGTGGCGCTCCAGATTGCGCTGCTGAGCCGGGCTGAGCGATTGGTCAAAGAGTATTTCCACCGCGCCATATTGCGCGGCCATGAATTTGATTTCGTCGGCCTTGCCGCTGCCCACAAACAAAGCGGCATCGGGGGCGCGGCGTTTACAGGTGATGCGCGCCACGGGGTGTAAGCCGGCGGTTTGGGCCAGCAAACCCAGTTCATGCAATTCGCCATCAAAATGAGGCGCACCAAAGTCAACGCCGACCAACAAGGCCGGCGCAGAGTCTTTCAACGCAGTATCAGACAAATGAAATCAGGTCGCTTGAGCGTCTTCAGTGGCATCTGCTGCGTTC
The DNA here is from genome assembly GCA_947452635.1 of Comamonadaceae bacterium. Taxonomy (GTDB): domain Bacteria; phylum Pseudomonadota; class Gammaproteobacteria; order Burkholderiales; family Burkholderiaceae_C; genus Limnohabitans_A. The sequence goes on from CANGEE010000160.1 coordinate 1,808, forward strand.
AGATTGACTGCGCGTCCAGGCACGATGGTAGAAATGGCATGCTTGTAAACCATTTGGGTCACGGTATTTCGCAAAAGGACGACGTATTGATCAAAAGATTCAATCTGACCTTGCAGTTTGATGCCGTTGACCAGGTAAATGGAGACGGGAACGTGCTCTCTGCGCAGGGCATTGAGGAAGGGATCTTGCAAGAGTTGGCCTTTGTTGCTCACGATATGCTCCGTGTTCAAAAGTAGTTATTAAGAAGCTGACCTTACCACAGGGGCAGACGCATTCACCATGAACAACGGGTCAATTCCCCAAAGTTCAAGCGTCTTTGTCTGCAAATGGATTTTGCGAGGTCTTCATTTCGATGCGCAGCGGCGTCCCCGCCAAATTGAACGCTTTGCGAAAACGTCCTTCCAAGAAACGTTTGTAGGTGTCCGTCACATGCTCAAGCGAATTGCCATGGATGACGATCACCGGCGGGTTCATGCCACCCTGATGGGCGTAGCGTAATTTGGGACGGAACATGCCACCGCGCTGCGGCGTTTGAAATTGCACCGCTTCGAGCAACAAACGCGTCAACACAGGCGTTGACATTTTGCACATGGCGGCGCGATGCGCCTGCGCAATCGAAGACCAAACAGGCCCCAAACCTTGTCGCTTTTTAGCCGAGATGAAATGCAAATTGGCAAATTTCAAAAACGGCAATCGTGTTTCGATCGAGCGCTGCACCAATTGGCGTTGGTACTCGTCCACGGCATCCCACTTGTTGATGGCCACCACCACGGCGCGGCCACTCTCCAAAATGAAACCCGCGATATGGGCATCTTGATCGGTCACGCCCTGCTCGGCATCCAGCAACAGCAACACCACATTGGCCGACTCGATCGCCTGCAAGGTTTTGACCACCGAGAATTTCTCAATCGCCTCAAACACCTTGCCTTTGCGGCGCAAACCGGCGGTGTCAATCAATTCAAATTTTTGGCCGTCGCGCTCAAATGGCACGGTGATCGCATCCCGAGTGGTGCCCGGCATGTCAAAAGCCACCAAGCGCTCTTCGCCCAACCAGGTGTTGATCAAGGTGGATTTGCCCACATTGGGTCGCCCTGCCACCGCCAGCTTGATGATGCTGGTGTCAACTTCGACCTCTTCCTCGTCCTGCGGCAGGTTCAAGGGCGCCAGGGCCAACTCAACCAGATCGCGAACGCCCTGCCCGTGCGCGGCAGAAATCGACAATACATCCCCCAAACCCAGTTCATAGAACTCGCCGGACTGAATGCCCTCGCGCATACCTTCTGATTTATTGGCCACCAACAAGCATGGCTTGCCAATGCGGCGCAGGTACTTGGCGATGTCATGGTCTTGGGCCGACAAGCCTGCGCGGGCGTCGACGACAAAAATGACCACATCCGATTCGGCCACGGCTTGTTGGGTCTGCTTGGCCATTTCTTTGTAAATACCCGAACTCGCATCGGGCTCGAACCCCCCGGTGTCGATCACGATGTATTCGTTTTTGCCTAATCGGCCTTGACCGTAGTGACGGTCACGTGTCAGCCCCGCGAAGTCCGCCACGATCGCATCCCGGCTTTTGGTCATCCGGTTAAAAAGCGTGGATTTGCCCACATTGGGACGGCCCACCAGGGCCAAAACAGGTATCACGGGAGAGTTTCCGATCGTTCAATCAAGACGGTAGCCCAACAGGCTGCCGTTGTGCGTTGCCACCACCATCAGGCCCGCAGCAGAAACAGGGCGAGTGGCAATCGCTGAACCGTCGGTCGGAACACGGTTCAAGGTTTGGCCATCGGACATGGACAGCCGATGCAACAAGCCCCCCGCGTCGCCGACCACGAAAGAGTTACCCCAGACCAGGGGCGCGGTCAGACCACGAAAACGCAAGGCTTCACTGGTCCAAGCGGTCTGCCCGTTGTCATGAGACCAAGCCGTTATTTTGCTGTCCGAGTCCACGCCCATGACTTTGTCTGGGTTGCCATCCAAACCTTGGTGACCGGTTGATGGACGCGTCCACAGCGTGACCCCTTTGGCGCCATCCACACATGAAACAGCGGTTTGAAAAGCTCGCGCACAGACCACGTTGCCCACACGGCTGACGCCCGCAACAAGGTCCACCAATCGCTCCACTTCATTGGTGCCGCGCGAAGCACCCACCACCGATTCCCAACGGGTACTGCCGTTGTTTGGGTTCATTCCCACCAAGCGGCCCGACAGGCCCACCACCAAGGTGTCCCCCACCGCCATCAGCACGCCCGCTTGACGTAACACCAAAGGATCGCCCGATCGTTGTTGTGACCACAGACGTTGGCCTGACGCCCCGTCCAACGCAACCACCGTGCGATCGGCAGTCACCACAAAGACACGGCCACCCGCGACCAATGGCGCGGTGTAGGTCGAAGCAGCCAGGCGATAGCGCCAGATGACTTGGCCGGCTTGCACGGCCACGACCTCGTTGCGCTGTGTCACCACAGCGAAACGCAGGCCATCCCCACCCACACCCGCTTGCAAAGGGGTATTCAAAGCCAGTCGCCAAACATCACGACCTGTCGCTGCGTCGATCAAAGCCAATAGACCGTCGCTGGAAGCCACTGCCACTTGACCGTCGTTCACCGACAGACTCAGGGGTGTATCGATAATGCCCACTTTGTTGGCCCAGACCCGTGCGAGGGGAGCCGTGACAGCAGACGCCGTCAAAGCAGGCAGCTCGGGTGGCTTGGGTTTGTCAGGTGTACTGGAACAAGCGGCCAGCAAGGCCAATAAGGCTGCTGAAAGCAGCTGCCCTGAAAGGGACGATCTCAACGGGGTCACTGGCTGACTCCCGAGGCGTCAGCACTGGCCTTGGGATCTACCCCTAAGGCATTGAGTTTGGCTTCGACCAAACGGCGGTATTCATTGCTTTCTTCCAATTTCTGCCAAGCTTGCCGGTAAGCGGCTATGGCTTCTTGAGACTTGTTTTGGGCGCTGAGCACATCACCGCGCAAATCCGACGCCAAAGGTGCATAAGGCGGCATAAATGGCTTGGAGAGTCGGCTCAGCGCTTCGTCGTAATTTTGACTTTGCAGCATCAAACTGACCAAGCGTAAACGCGCTATTTGGGCATAGGATTCATCAGTCGCATGGTCAGCGACCCAGCTCAAGGCCGCCTGCGCTTGATCGGCCTTGTCCTTTTGCTGGAAATTTTTGGCAGCCAACAAAGCGGCTTGCTGTGCATACAAAGTTGCACCAAACTTGTCTTTCATGTCGGCCAATGAGCGCTCCACACGCGCCAAATCACCGAGGGTGACAGCCCTGTCCACTTCGTCGAACAAGGCCGAGGCCTTGGCCGATTGGCTGCGCTGCCAGTAGCCATAGCCGTTCCAAGCGGCAAAGCCACCCATCACCACAATCAGCACCCCTGAAATCAGGTTGCCGTAGGTTTTCCAAAAGTGCTTGAGTTCGTCAAGTTGCTCTTGTTCTTGAAGGTCGAGAGGTGTTGCCATGTGGTTTATTCAAAATCAATGGGGCGATTGTAGGGTGTGCGCCCAGTCGGCGACCAAAGCGAGGTCTTGCAGGCGCTGTGCGCCCACCCCGTCACGCAAGGATTTGACGGTGATTTGGCCCTGCGCCATTTCATCCGCGCCAAAAATCAGACCAAAAGTAGCGCCACTGCCGTCGGCTTTCTTGAACTGCGACTTCATGCTGCCCATGCCCTCGCCTGAACCCGCATGCATTTGCACTGCAATACCCTGAGCGCGCAAAGTCTCGATGACCTGCAAGGCGCGTGGCAAACTGCTCATGTCCGGAATGATGGCGTACACATCGGGCGCCATATCGGCCATGGGCTGGCTTTGCTCTTTCACCAATTCGAGCAAACGTTCAATGCCCAGACCCCAGCCGAC
>CANGEE010000161.1 GCA_947452635.1 Comamonadaceae bacterium
ACCCGGTGAAATTGTTGGCGATGCAGGGCTTGGATGCAGCGGGCATGGAAGCGGCGATTCGCCAGCGTTGGCCCACAATGCCCTTGTCAAACCAGGGTTGAGCAAAAGGGTAAACCCCTGCCCGCTGAATAAAGTTGTTTTCTACAATACAACTTGTCAAAATTGTTTATTGACTCTTTGCGCGTATTTCATTTTTTTGAGGAGTGATCTCATGGATCGTCGTTCGATTATCAAAAACGCTGGTATTGCCGGTATTCTGGCTGCCGGTGCAGCGCCTGCCGTCCATGCGCAAGCGGCCATACGCTGGCGCTTGTCCTCCAGTTTTCCCAAGCCCCTGGACACGCTGTATGGGAGCTCCGAAGTTTTTGCCAAAGCGGTGAAAAGCATGTCCGGCGGCAAGTTTGAGATTTCCACTCATGCAGCTGGTGAAATCATGCCCGCCTTCGGCAACATTGACGCGGTGCAACAAGGCTCGATTGAGATTGCCCACACCGCGGCTTATTACTTTTTCGGGAAAGACCCTACGTTTGCATTGGGTTGCATCATTCCGTTTGGCCTGAACAGCCGCCAAATGACGGCTTGGATGTACGAAGGCAACGGCATGAAGCTGATGCGCGAGTTTTATGCCAAGTACAACATCATCAACTTCCCCTGTGGCAATACCGGTGCGCAAATGGGCGGTTGGTTCCGTAAAGAGCTCAAATCGGTGGCCGACATGAAGGGCCTGAAGTTCCGTATTGGTGGCTTTGGTGGCAAGGTGCTGGAGGCGCTGGGCACGATCCCTCAAAGCATTCCAGGCGGTGACATTTATCCAGCCTTGGAAAAAGGCACGGTCGACGCGGCCGAATGGGTGGGGCCTTATGATGATTTGAAATTGGGTTTGAACAAAGTGGCACCCTATTACTACTACCCCGGTTTTTGGGAAGGTGGTGCACAGGTGGATGTCATGATCAACGACAAAGCCTTCAACAGCTTGAGCCCAGAGAACAAGGCTATTTTGGAAGCCGCCGCGGCCCTGGCCCACGGCGACATGCAAGCCAAGTACGATGCGCGCAATCCCGTTGCACTGAAACAGTTGGTCGGATCTGGCGCCAAATTGCGCGAATTTCCCAAAGACATCATGGCCGAGTCTTTCAAGTCCGCCACGAAGCTTTACGATGAGTTGTCCTCTACCAACGAAAACTGGAAAAAGATTTATGCGGACTATTCCAAGTTCCGTGCGGATCAGAACCTGTGGTTCCGCTTTGCCGAAGCCAAGTACGATGATTTCATGCAGGCACAAAAACTCTGATTCAGAGGTGCTTTGAAACTTGCAAACCGCGCTGATCAGCGCGGTTTTTTTTTGCCTTGAACTTTCCAGGCTCTCAGAAGCGGCGAAATGCTTCCAATTCGAAGCCCAAACGCTCACATTCGCGCTGCAGCGCCGGATCGGCAATGTAGAAAACGGCAAACTTGCCGGCCAGCGTGCGCACATAAAAACGCGGCGCAACCAACCACTCCAGCCCTTTGACCCGGATCAACTGGGCGTACGCCAATTGTTCGTAAGGCATGTGTTTGTGCCAGATCCAGGTTTGGGACAGTCCTTGGACATCCATGCTGGTTCGGCTCAGTCGCACCTGCCAAGCCGTCCACACCAGCAGGCCCCAGCCCAGGATGAACCAACCCGCCGTGCGAACACTTTCCAAATGGGCAGGGTCGCCAAATTTGTCTTGTTGCCACAATACCCACAACCAAGCACCCAAGCCCAAAGTCATCAGCCAAACCAATGCTTGGAAGGTGTTTGAAAACGCAGCCCCCTCCACAGGGGAGGGGGTCGGCTCAAAGACGAATGGCGTGATGCTGAGCGCGGGTGCATTGGACGAGTCTGGCGTCATTATTTTTTGAACAGGTCGTCGATTTTCTTCTGTTCTTCGGCCGCACTGTCTGCCGCAGTGGGTTTGGATCCATCTTGCTTGAGTTCTGCGGCAGGTGTTTCTTGCTCGCTGGGCATTTCGATGACGACTTTGTCGAGGTCGATTTTTTCTTCCTTGTCCAAGAACATGGTCACCGTCTCGGGCACAAAAATCACAATCACGACCAACACCAACTGCATGATCACCCAGGGAATAGCGCCCATGTAAATGTCGTTGGATTTGACGGGCTTTTCGATCCGGCCTTCTTTGAACAGGGTGTCTGCAATGCCCCGCAAATAAAACAGCGCAAAGCCAAAAGGCGGGTGCATGAAGCTGGTTTGCATGTTCACGCACAGCAGCACACCAAACCACACCATGTCGATGCCCATTTTGTCCGCCACAGGGCCGAGCATGGGCAAGATGATGAAGGCGATTTCAAAGAAGTCGAGGAAGAAGGCTAAAAAGAAGATGAAGATGTTCACCACAATCAAAAAGCCGACTTGCCCGCCTGGCAAGCCTGACAGCAAATGCTCCACCCATTTGGCCCCGTCCACACCTTGAAAGACCATGGAGAACACGCGCGAGCCAATCAAGATGAACACCACCATGGCTGTCAGGCGCATGGTGCTGTGCATGGCTTCCCAGATCAAATCTTTGTCCAAACGCTTGTGCAAAGCCGCCAAGAACAGAGCGCCCACACAGCCCATGGCACCGGCTTCGGTGGGTGTGGCGATGGCGGTATTGATGCCGGGCAAGCCGCCCATGGAACCCAGCACGGCAAAGATCAAGAAAGCCGACGGAATGATGCCGCGCAAGCACTTGGCCCACAGCGCCCAGCCATTGAGCGTGCGCGCTTCTCTGGGCACACCAGGCACATGCGAGGGTTTGATGATGCTGAGACCAAAGGTGTAAAGGGCAAAAATACCCACTTGCAAGAGCGAAGGTCCCCAAGCCCCTTTGTACATATCGCCCACCGAGCGGCCCAGCTGATCGGCCATCACCACCAGCACGAGGGACGGCGGCACCAATTGCGTGATCGTGCCCGAAGCCGCCAGCACCCCGGTGGCGTAGCGCATGTTGTAGCCGTAACGGATCATCACCGGCAGCGAAATCAAAGCCATGGCAATCACTTGGCCGGCCACGGTGCCGGTGATCGCGCCCAAAATGAAGCCGACAATGATCACCGAGTAGCCCAAGCCGCCTTTGACCGGGCCAAACAGCTGGCCCATAGAGTCGAGCATGTCTTCGGCCAGGCCGCATTTTTCAAGAATGGCACCCATGAAAGTGAAGAAGGGGATGGCCAGCAACAAGTCGTTGCTCAAAATGCCAAACACATTCAGTGGCAGGTTGGACATGAAGCTGGCCGGAAACCAGTCCATGCTGATGGCAAAGAAGCCACACAGCAGACCAAGAAATGACAGTGAGAAGGCCACTGGGAAACCGATCAACATCGTGAGCACCAGGCCCACGAACATGATGGGTGCAAAATTTTCCATGATCATGATGGTTTATCTTTCTTTTTATTGCACGGGTTTTTCGTAGTGGGTGTCCATCTCGTATTGGCCTTGCAGGTAAGCCACGCGTTTGATGATCTCACTCAGGCCTTGGACGCACACCCAAAAGAAGCCCAGTGGCAGCATCATCATGGCCGGCCAGCGAATCAAGCCGCCAGCATTGTTGGACATTTCACCGGACTGGAGCATTTTGATAAACAAAGGAAAGCTCAACCAAGTCAGCAGCAGCATCACAGGCAATAGGAAAAGCACCAAACCCATCAAGTCGATATAAACAGGCCACTTGCCATTCAATTTGCCGTAAATGATGTCGACCCGCACATGCTCGTTCAACTTGAGCACCAAGGGCGCGCCCAGCATGACGGTGGCGGCAAACAAATACCATTGAATTTCCAGCCAGCCGTTGGAGCTGAGATCCAGGCCATAGCGAATGAAAGCATTGCCGGCCGAAATCATGGCGGCTGCCATCACCGCTACAGCGGCGATGCGGCCAAAGTACTCGCTGATTTTGTCAATGCCAAATGCCAATTGAAGTAACTTAGGCATGTCGTGCCTCCATGATGAAGTCCCAAAAGGAAAGAATGCAGTCCATGGCGAGTCGCTGTGCAGCGGGCTGATGCTGCTGCGTTCGCAGGAAAGCTAACCCTGTATTTTAAATTGCGCAAAGACCTCCTCAGGCCTGCGCCGTGGATAATGCGAATGAAATACAGACAATCCACTGAAAAAGCCCATGCAACAGCACGCGCTTGTCCGGGTTTACCCTTTTCACTGCATGCCTTCCGTTAGGATCAACCCACAAGCTATGCACACCTTTTCTGACAGCGTCATTTCGGCCTACCTGCTCATTTTGTCTTTTGACCCTCTGCTTTGGTCGGTTGTCGCACGTTCGCTGGCGGTCAGTGCTACCGCCTGTGCTTTGGCCTACGGCTTAGGCTTGGCATTGGGCGCTTGGCTGGCGGTTGCGCGCTTTGCAGGTCGGGCTGGGGTTTTGTTGGTCTTGAACACCTTGTTGGCTTTGCCCTCTGTGGTGGTGGGCTTGGTGGTGTATCTGCTGCTGTCCCGAACCGGTCCTTTGGGTTTTTTGGGTTGGTTGTTCAGTTTCAAGGCCATGGTGGTGGCGCAATCTGTGTTGGTGTTGCCGGTGATCACTGCGCTCACCCGCCAGGTGGTGGAGGACGTTGAGCAGCAACACGGTGAGCAATGGGCCTCGCTGGGCGCCGGGCCTGTGCTGCGCGGCATGCTCTTGGCCTGGGACCAGCGTTTGGCGCTGCTGACGATTGCGGTGGCCGCGTTCGGGCGGGCGATTTCGGAGGTGGGTGCGGTGATGATCGTTGGCGGCAACATCGACGGTTTCACCCGCGTCATGACCACCGCCATTGCATTGGAAACCAGCAAAGGCGATTTGCCGCTGGCCTTGGCTTTGGGGCTGATGCTGTTGGCGGTGGTGGGCTTGCTGAATCTGGCGATCGCGCTCTTGCGCCGCTGGGCTGAAAAGCGCCACGACATTCTGGTTGTGGCGTCCAAGGGATGGGTGGTGTGATGCAACAGGACATCGTGCAACAGGCTGTGGTGCAACTGCACAATGTGTCGGTTCGGCTGGGGCCGGTGCTGGCCTTGTCGGGCATTGAATTGACCATTCAAGCCGGTGAGCGAGTCGCCTTGGTGGGGGCCAACGGCTCGGGCAAAAGTACCTTGCTGCGCACCGTGCATGGCCTGTTGACGCCCACCCAGGGGCGCATACAGCGGCATCCCAGCTTGCGTCAGGCCATGCTGTTTCAACGCCCGCATCTGCTGCGCATGTCGGCCTTGCACAACGTCGCGCTGGGTATTTGGCTGGACCGCACACAGGCGCTGAGTTGGGCTCAAGCGCGCGACAAAGCCGTGGCCGCTTTGCAGCGCGTGGGCTTGAGCGCGGTGGCCCAGCAAGGCGGGCGTCAACTCTCCAGTGGCCAGCAGCAACGCCTGGCGCTGGCGCGCGCTTGGGGGCGTCAGCCTGATGTGTTGCTGTTGGACGAGCCCACGGCCAGCTTGGACCCTTACGCCAAGCGGGAAGTGGAGGCACTGATGGCCGCCTTCGCCGCGCAAGTCGAGACCACGACCACCTTGTTATGGGCCAGTCACAACCTGGGGCAGGTCAA
>CANGEE010000162.1 GCA_947452635.1 Comamonadaceae bacterium
CAGGGCCCCTGCGTCGACCGTCGACGCAGCCCGGCACCATGCCACAATAGGCGAATGAACCCAAGAAAAGGCATTATTTTGGCGGGGGGGTCGGGCACGCGCCTGTACCCGGTGACGCAGGCCGTGAGCAAGCAACTCATGCCGGTCTACGACAAACCCATGGTGTATTACCCTTTGACCACGCTGATGCTGGCCGGGATTCGCGATGTGCTGTTGATCAGCACGCCGCAGGACACCCCTCGCTATGCCGAATTGCTGGGCAATGGCCAGCAATGGGGCATGAACATCACTTACGCGGTGCAGCCCAGCCCCGATGGCTTGGCACAAGCCTTCATCATTGGCAAAACCTTTGTCGGCAACCAGCCCAGCGCCCTGGTGTTGGGTGACAACATTTATTACGGCCATGACCTGGTGCGCTTGCTGAAAAGCGCAGACGATCGCAGGCACGGCGCCAGCGTGTTTGCCTACCATGTGCACGACCCCGAACGCTATGGTGTGGTGGCGTTTGACGCCGCGCAGCGCGCCATCAGCATCGAAGAAAAACCGGCCCAACCCCAAAGCAATTACGCTGTGACTGGCTTGTATTTTTACGACCAGCAGGTGTGCGACATTGCGGCGCAGATTCAGCCTTCGGCCCGGGGTGAGTTGGAAATCACCGATGTGAACCGTGTTTATCTAGAGCGGGGTGAATTGAATGTCGAGATCATGGGGCGGGGTTACGCTTGGTTGGACACCGGCACCCACGACAGCTTGCACGAGGCTGCGGGCTTCATCGCCACCTTGCAAAAACGCCAAGGTCTGATGGTGGCATGTCCCGAAGAAATTGCCTACGCCCAAAAATGGATCACCGCCCAAGACGTGGCGCGATTGGCTGCGCCCTTGGCCAAAAACGGTTACGGGCAGTATTTGTTGAACCTCATCGCATAAGCAGGGATTGGCATGGCTTACACCCTTACCCCGACCCAAATTCCTGATGTCCTGATCTTGCAACCCCAGGTGTTTGGCGATGCGCGGGGCTTTTTTTTAGAAAGCTTCAACGCCCGCGATTTTGCCCTGGTCACCGGTTTGGATGTGACCTTTGTGCAAGACAACCACAGCAAATCGGCCCAGGGTGTGCTGCGCGGTCTGCACTACCAAATTGAACATGCGCAGGGCAAATTGGTGCGGGTGGTGCAGGGCGAGGTGTTTGATGTGGTGGTGGACCTGCGTCGCACATCGCACACCTTTGGCCAGTGGGTGGGCGTGCATCTGAGCGCCGACAACCACCGCCAATTGTGGGTGCCACCGGGCTTTGCCCATGGCTTTGTGGTGCTGAGCGAGAGTGCCGAATTTCTGTACAAAACCACCGATTATTGGTACCCCGCGCACGAGCGCAGCCTGCTGTGGAACGACCCGGCGCTGGGCATTGACTGGCCGATTGACTTTGCGCCGCAGCTGGCGGCCAAAGATGCTGCGGGTTTGCCATTGGCCCAGGCCCCATGTTTCCCTTGAACCTTGCGCAAGACACCCACCTCGAGGAACAGCCATGCCACTTCGCTTGAATTTTTTGTGTCTCCACCATCGCCTCGCACTGGTTGGCAGTCTGTTGGTGGGCGTGACGGCCCAGGCCCAGCAGGCCACCCCGTTCACCGATCGATTTGTTGGCGACATCGGTGCTGCGGCTTACGCCACCGCTTCGCCCATCCAAAGCAAAGGCACGGCGGTCACGGCCTTGCCCTATGTCTATGGCGATTGGGGCCGCACTTTTGCCCGCGTGGACACGCTGGGCATCAAAACCCTGCCCTTGGCCATGGGCCATTTAGAGGGCGTTTTGCGCATCAGCCAAGAGGGCTTTGAGGCCGACACCGCAGCGCTGCGCGGAGTGAAAAACCGCAGCAATCCTTTGCCGGTGGGCATTGGAACTTTTCAGCGCACGGCCGTGGGCGGTGTTTTTTTGTATGCCCTGCACGACGTCAATTCAGGCGGCAAGCTGCTGGAAGCCACCTATGGCGCACGCTTTGACGTGGCCGGCATCCAGCTCTACCCCCAGGCGGGTTTGGAATACCGCAGCCGCAGCTATGTGCAGCACCTGGTCGGGATCTCGGCGCCAGAGGCGGCCGCCAATCAAGCCGCAGGCGGCAGCCTCACGGCGTTTCAACCCGGGGCTTCCACTGTACCGATGTTGGGCCTGGCTGCGACCGTGCCGCTCACAGGCCCTTGGGCGCTGCAGCTGCAGTGGCGTCACAAATGGCTGGACAGTGCCATCAAGGCCAGCCCCTTGGTGGGCGTGAACAGCCAAAACGCAGGCTTTGCGGCTTTGACCTATACCTTCAAATAAACGCAGAGGTAAGCCGTCAAGGGGCAAGCCTTACGCTGCGATCACAGCGGCTTTGAGGCTTTGCAGCTGTTCGCGGGTCAGTCGGTTGCCATGTTGACTCACCACCTGGGCGGCGGCGCGGTTGGCCAGTTGCGCGGCGGTCTCGGCGCTGTGACCGTGGGTGATGGCGTACAAAAAACAACCGGCAAACATATCGCCCGCCCCGTTGGTGTCCACCGCTTGGACCGGTGTCGCGGCCACATGCAGGCTTTGGCCGCCTTGCAAAATCTCGCTGCCTTGCGAGCCTTGGGTCAGGCACACGGTGCGCGCCAAGGCTTGCAATTGCGTGCGCATCGCCGCCAGGTCCTGCGTGCCGCACCACACCTGGGCTTCTTCGAGGTTGCAAAACAAATAGTCCACGCCTTGGCCCAGCATCGCATCGAGTCCTGCACGGCAAAACTGGATCATGCTCACATCGCTCAAGGTCAGTGCCAGTGGCACGCCGGCGGCCACGGCCAGCGCACGCCCAGCCAGGGCCGCTTGCAAGCCTGTGGGTGAGGCGGCCAAGTAGCCTTCCATGTAATAAATTTGGGATTTGGCAATGGCCTGGGGTTGCAAGGCCTGCTTGTCTAATTCGGCCGAGACGCCCAAGAAGGTGCACATTGAGCGCTCGGCATCGGGGGTGACCAAGACCATGCAGCTGCCGGTCTGGCCGTGTTTGGCGCGGGTGTGGGTCAAGTTGGTGTGCACGCCCCAGGTGGCTAAATCTTGCGCGTAAAAATCCCCCAGTTCGTCGTCGGCCACTTGGCAGGAATAAAACGCTTGACCGCCCAATTGGGCCAGGGCCACCACGGTGTTGCCCGCCGAACCCCCGCCGGTGCGCCGGTGCGTCTGACCCTGCACATGGGCCAGCAAGTCGGCACGGCGAGCCGTGTCGATCAAGGTCATGTGGCGTTTGTCCACACCCATGGCTTGGAGTTGGCTGTCTGAGACTTCGTATTCGGAATCGACCAAGGCGTTGCCAATGGCATAAAGTTGATAGTGGGACATGACGTGAATCAAATTCAAATGAATAAAGTCAGCAAGTTTAAGTCCTGCGCTGGCTGCATTGACCTGTGACTTCAGTTCAGGCGGGATTCGCAGCGCTGCGACAGGTAAAATCAACTTCGCTGAGCAGGTGCTGAGCGTGTGCTAAGGCAAATATTAAATTTAAGGCTACGTCTATGAAACGCGAGTATTTCTCCTCCTTTAAAAACGACCGTCAATCGCCAGCGCACCGAACGGGCAGTTGCATGGCTTTGGTGGATGCACGGTTTTTGATTTGGCTCGCCCAGCAAAGCGGCTCAGGCGCTGCGGGGGAAATGGTCAATCGCCAAGGGCTGATGAGTCATTTGACCCCGGCGCTGGCGCAAGCGGGTTTGGACGTCGAGCTGGTGCGTGTTTATTGGTACACCGACCGGTCCGATGGTTTGTATGTGGACGATCAAATTGTGCGTTGGGTACAAACCCATGACCTGGATGGTGGCGCTTCCATGTTGCGTGCGCTGGGTCAAGATTTGGCGCAACTGGCCCACAGCCAAGCGGTGGATCACGTGCTGATCGCCACCGATGATGAACGTTTTTTGAGCGATATCGATGCGGCACAGCTGCGCGGTCTCAGCGTGCACGTGTTGGCCGATGACAGCGCTCGCAACATGCCGCAGATGATGAAAAGCGATCCAGGTTGGGGTCGGGTTTTGGCCCAAGCTGACCGCCGTGTGGTGCTGAGTGCGCAATCCCTCGGTGAGATGCTGCAAGGCAAGTTGCCCGCCAGCATGATGGCTTTGCCGCACAGCGCACCCCATGCGCCCGTGGAGAGTTTGGACGAAGTGCGCCAGACCATCACCGAGGTGATTACCGCTTGGTGGGACGAAGAACCAGAAGACCTGCGTGAAGATCTGCGTGATGCTTTGCAGGTCAGCCGGGGTGTTCCGCAAGAAGTGGACCGTCAGTTGTTGCTGCGCATGCGCCAGCGACTGACTCGCGCACTGAGTTTGAATGAGAAAAAACTGCTGCGCGAAGTGCTGCGCCATGTGGTGATGGGGCCTGCCGCAGCCACCGGCACCTCTGCCGTGTCCCCCGCTACCTTGACAGGTTCGCCTGTCGACATCGAAGATTGAGGCCTTCCCTTCACAGAGGCTTGCGCCATGAACCCTGACGAGCGAGCGCATTGGACAGCGCGTTTGGCCCCACTCTACAGCGGTGCGGTCCACGACGTGCTGCGCGGCCTGGGGCATGACAACTGTGTGTTGCCCTCGAATTTGCGGCCCTTAGATCCGACGCGCAAACTCGCCGGTCCGGTGTGGACCGTTTCGGGGCGTACCGACCGCACCGTCAGCCGACATGACTCTTTGTTGGGGTGGACCACTTTGCTGTCCAAAGCCCCCAGCGGCCATGTGGTGGTTTGCCAGCCCCACAACCAAGATGTGGCGTTGATGGGGGAGTTGTCCGCCGAAACGCTGCACAACAAAGGCGTTTTGGGTTATGTGGTCGATGGCGGGTGCCGCGACACCGACTTTATTTTGGCCCAGGGCTTTCCGGTATTCCACACTTTTTTCACGCCTTCCGACATTGTGGCGCGCTGGTTACCGGACCATTACGAGTGGCCTGTGAACATCGGCGCGGTGACGGTGTCCACCGGCGACTTTATTTTGGGTGACCGCGACGGCTTGGTCGTCATTCCCCAAGCCATGGTGGCCCAAGTGATTGCGCAAACCGAGCAGGTGGCCGTGACCGAGAACGCGGTGCGTGATGCCATTCGCGCGGGAGTGGACCCGGTCGAGGCTTATTTGAAATACGGCAAATTTTGATCGGAGGCGCTCAGCCTTGAGGGCCGCTCAATGCCCGCCGTGCTTCTTCTCTTCTTTTTTCTCTTCTTTTGGCGCCGACTCTTTATTCGGGTCGACGCGCACGATCTTGCATATTTTTTTAGCGGGCTCCGAGGCGGTGGCCGGCTGTTCGGTGCAGACTTTTTCGACTTTGTAGGCCCAAGCCATGCCGCAGTGCAAGCACAAAAGGGCAGTCAGCCCTAAGCAGCCCAGGGTCGGCCGCTTCAGTTTCGGGGTGCTGTGATCGCGGGCAATCCAACGTGAGGTAGGCACTTTTTCAATTCCTTTCTATCCAAGAGGCCAGCCAGTGGGTCAGGTGAGTTGAATCTGATGTTGAACAATGCTTTGCGCCAGTGAATTTA
>CANGEE010000163.1 GCA_947452635.1 Comamonadaceae bacterium
ATCGATGTCACTGATTTTCAAACCGTGGCGCTGCAACAGGCGGGGTACTGCAAACACAGGGCCAATGCCCATTTCATCAGGCTCACAGCCGGCCACCGCCCAGCCTTTGAAAGCGCCCAGCGGTTGCAAGCCGCGCCGCTCGGCTTCTTTGGCCTCCATCAACACCACAGCAGCAGCACCGTCGGACAACTGGCTGGCATTGCCGGCGGTGACGAAGTTGCCTGGTCCCTTGACCGGTGCCAATTGGGCCAAGCCCTCCAGCGTGGTCTCGGGTCGGTTGCATTCATCACGGTCGACCACGGTGTCCACCCAAGATTCGGCCTTGGTGGCTTTGTCCACCACTTTCATTTGGGTTTGGACCGAGATGATTTCGTCTTTGAATTTGCCCGCCGCTTGCGCCGCCGCCATGCGCTGTTGGGATTGCAAGGAATATTCGTCTTGGGCCTCGCGGCTGATGTTGTAACGCTTGGCCACGATATCGGCGGTCTCGATCATCGGCATCCAAATGGCGGGATGGTTGTCGGTCAAGGTTTCATCGCGCCCACCGCCGCCGCCGCCTTGGAAACTGATGGAGTCCACGCCGCAGCCGACCATGATGTCTGCGCCCTCTTCGACGATGTGGTGCGCGGCCACCGCAATCGCATTCAGGCCCGAGGAACAAGCGCGGTGCAGCGTCATGCCCGACGTGGTCACCGGCAAACCCGCCAGCAAACCGGCGGCGCGCGCCACATTGCCAGAAGCGGCCACGCAGCCTGCAATCACGTCTTCAATTTCGGCGGGATCGGCTTTGGAGCGTTCTACCGCGGCGCGGATGGCATGACCCAATATGGTCATATTCGAGGTGTTGTTAAAGCCCCCTCGGCCCGCTTTGGTCAAGCCGGTGCGGGCATAAGAAACAATGACGGCTTGACGCATGCTGAATTCTCCTGAGGGGGGTGGTGGTGTGACGCAGACCACGCAAACAGTGGTTGGCAATGGATGCAAGCTGTCCACTTTAGGTCAGATGGCGCGTTGGCCCCTATCCGTGAATACCCTTGCGCGCCGAGTCCGCAAGGCGTCAGTGCCGCACAACGTGCCCTCGTTATGATTTGCCCCACATGCCCTCAGCGCCGCTGATACAGCGGGTTTGCGGCCCATTGAAGAGCAAAGAAAGGTCACGCATGCGCAAGTTCATCACCTGGATTCAAGGCCTGTGTTGGATGGTGATGGCAGGCTGCGCCAGCCTGGCTTGTGCGCAAGACAGCTACCCTGCGCGCCCCATCACCCTGATCAATCCCTGGGCCGCGGGCAGTTCCACCGACATCATGGCGCGTGCCGTGGCCGAGCAGTTGTACAAGCAAATGGGGCAAAGCGTGGTGGTGGTCTCGCGCGATGGCGGCTCTGGCGTGATTGGCATGACGGCTTTGATGCAAGCCCCAGCCGATGGGCTGACCCTGGCCTTCACCCCCATGACACCGGTGACCATCCAACCCCATCACCTCAAAGATTTGAAACTGTCGCCTGACACCATCCAACCGGTGTGCGGCATCACCGAAAATATTTTGGGCCTGTCAGTGCGCGCTGACAGCCCCTTCAAAACCCTGAGCGATTTGATCGCCGCAGGCAAAACCAAATCGCTCGCTTACGGCTCACCCGGCCCCAATTCGGCCCCTTTCTTGGCCGTGGATGACCTGGGTCGCCACCAAAAACTGGATTTGGTGCATGTGCCTTTCAAAGGGGATGCGGCTTCTATTCAAGAACTATTGGCAGGCCGACTGGACTTTGCCACCAGCATTGCCGCCTCCGCAGCGCCGCAGGTCAAAGCCGGCACGGTGCGCTTACTGGCCGTCGCGTCGGAGCGCCGCCACCCGGGTTTTCCAGACGTGCCCACGCTCAGAGAGTTTGGCATTGAGGTGACGCAACTGTCTTTTGCCGGCTTGTTTGCGCCGCGCGGCACACCGGCCCCCGTGCTGGCCAAACTCGATGCCGCCTGCGCCCTGGCGGTCAAATCCGAGCCGGTGAAAGAGGCCGCGCAAAAGAGCAATCAAATACTCGCCTACCAAAACATGGCCCAGTGGGACAAGCGGGTGCATGACGAGTTCGTGAAACAAGGTGCCGCCTTGCGCGCTGCGGGCGGTAGTCGCCCTTGACTGAAAGAGGACATGACTGATCAACTCCAACCCATTCGCCGCGTCGTGACTTATGACGATGCCCAAGGCCGCTCCCGATTTTTGCAAGATGGCCCCTCCCCTGCAGTTCGGGTCGTGCCAGAACGGCCCGGCTACCGGGTCACCAATCTGTGGCGCACGGGCGCCAGTCCGTCGCCGATCGATGCGCCAGACAGCATCAGCGAACACATCGGCGTCTCACCGCCGCCGCAAGGCACGGTGCTGCGCATCATCGACATTCCGCCAGAGCCGCGTGATCCGCAAGCACTGCAAAAAGCCATGGAAGCGACGTTTTCCAGCATGTACAAAGATGCGCATCGGGAGGTCAAACCCGGCGAACATCCTGGCATGCACAAAACCCAAACCGTGGACTATGCGTTGATGCTGCAAGGCGAATTGACAGCCATCCTGGACGAAGAAGAAACCATTTTGCGGGCCGGCGATGTGCTGATCCAAAGGGGCACCAACCATGCTTGGGCCAACCGTTCGGGGCAGCCCGCACGCATCGCCTTCATCCTGATCGACGCGCAATAAGCCAAGTCCCCTCACGCCATGACCATTCAGCTGTACCACTGCACCCGCGCACGCTCAATGCGCCCTTTATGGGCCTTGATCGAGATGGACCTGCCGCATGAATTGATCACCATGCCATTCCCGCCTCGCGTGACGACCCGCGAGTACCTGCAGATCAACCCCTTGGGCACCATTCCCTGCATGGTCGATGGCGATGTGGTCATGACCGAGTCGGCCGGCATCTGCCAGTACCTGGTCGATCGTTATGGCCCCAGCGACTTGGCGGTGCGGGTGGACGAGCCCGATTACGGCGCCTACTTGAACTGGCTGCACCGCAGCGATGCGACGCTGACGTTTCCGCAGACGCTGGTGCTGCGCTATACGCGGCTGGAGCCCGAAGCAAGGCGCAACCCGCAGGTGGCCGCCGACTACCGGCAATGGTTTTTGTCACGGCTGCGTGTCTTGGAAACCGCCACAGCGCAGCGCAGCTACCTGTGCGCCAACCGCTTCACCATGGCCGATATTTGCGTCGTCTATGTGCTGGTGCTGGCCAAAGCGCTGGACATCCACGAAGCCTTCACCCCGAATATTCAGCGCTACTGGGACCACATCAGCCAGCGGCCGGGCTTCCAAAAGGCCTTGGCGCTTTGAATCGCTGTGCAGCGACCCCCGGCCCATCTCTCACCCAAGCCATTTTCAATTTCAACCCTTCACACCAGGAGTCCCCATGGGCATCGCACTCAGCAAATCCTCGATCGATCTGGGCATCGTCACCGCCAACGGCCCGGCCATGCTGGCCTTTTACCGCGACTTGCTGGGCTTGAAAGATGTGGGCGAAATGGCCATGCCCGGCGGCGGTGTGATGCACCGACTGATGTGCGGCGACAGCCTGATCAAACTGCGGGTCATGCCGGCCGAGCCCGCCCTGAACCCCTCGGCACCGGGCGGGATTCAAAAAGCGGCGGGGTTTCGCTACTGGACCATGACCATCAGCAACCTGACCGAAATGGTCAAGGCCTGCACCGATGCCGGCACCCGTGTGGTGGTGCCCGAAACCGAGTTTCGTCCCGGCGTGTTCATCGCCATCGTCACCGACCCGGATGGCAACTGGGTCGAGTTCTTGTCCTTGCGCTGACTTTGGCGCAGCCCACTTCGGTCACACCACCATGGCTTCATTGTTCGGACGTCAAGCTTTTCTGGAACTCTTGATCAGTGAGGGGGTGAGCCATCTTTTTGGCAATCCGGGCACCACCGAACTGCCCATCATGCAAGCCCTGCCGGACTATCCTGATTTGAAGTTTGTGCTCGGTCTGCAGGAATCGGTGGTGATGGGCATGGCGGATGGCTACGCCCGCGCCTCTCGCCAATTGACTGCGGCCAATGTGCATGTGGCACCTGGCCTGGGTAACGCCATGGGGGCTTTGTACAACGCCAAATTTTCCGGCTCACCGGTGATTTTGACGGCTGGCCAGCAAGAGCAAGGCCATGGTTTGCTGGAGCCTTTGCTGTACGACAATTTGACGGCCATGGCCACGCCCTTGGTCAAATGGGCCATCGAAGTCACCCGCTTGCAAGATTTACCGCGCATCCTGCGACGCGCCGCCAAAATCGCCATGACCCCACCCACGGGGCCAGTCTTCATCAGCCTGCCCGGTGACATCTTGAATGAGTTGGCCGAACTGGACATGGGGCAGTCGGTTCGGATCGATCAGCGCCTGCGGCCCTCGGATGCGGCCTTGCACGAATTGGCCAAGGTCCTGCTTTCAGCCAAGCATCCGGTGCTGATCACGGGCCAAGAGTTGCGCTCAGCGCAAGCCTTTGCGGATGCCAGCGAGTTGGCCACTTTGCTCGGCGCCGCTGTGTTGCAAGAATCGGTGCCTTACAGCGCCACTTTCCCCACAGCGCATGCGCACTACCTGGGCATGCTCACGCGCAGCCAAGACAAGGTGCGCCAAACCCTCGAGCCCTTTGACCTGGTGCTGTGTTTAGGCGCTGATTTGCTGCGCATGTCGGTTTACAGCCCGGTGGAGCCTTTACCTGCGCACTCTCGCGTCATCCACCTGAGTGAACGCCCTGCCGAATTGGGGAAAAATTACAGAACCGAATGGGCGCTCCAAGCCCATGTCAGTGAAACCTTGCAGGCCCTGCTGCCAGTGCTGCGCTCGCGCATCGACGCGCAGTACGCAGCGCAAGCGCAGTCTCGCAGCCAGGCGCTGGCGCTGCAAAACTGGAGCGTCCAACGGCAACAATCAGTCACCCAAGTGTTGACTGAAAGCGCGATGCGCCCGATGAGCGCCTCCACTTTTGTCATGCAGGTGAGCGCACAACTCTCACCCGAGGTGATTGTGGTGGAAGAGGCCTTGAGCTCGACCCTGCGCTTGCCGCAGTTTTTGCACCAACACAATCCCGACAGCTTTTTCGGCCTGGCCAGCGGCGGGCTTGGGTTTGCCATTCCGGGCGCCGTGGGGATCAGCATGGCCAAACCCGGTCGCCCCATCGTGGCCATTGTGGGTGATGGCAGTGCCCTGTATGGCATTCAAGGTCTTTGGACGGCCGCCCATTTCAAGCTGCCCATCACCTATGTCATCGCCAACAACAAGGGCTACCGCATCATCAAAGAGCGACTCGTGTCGATGCAAGGCTCCCACCACTTCATTGGTATGGACATGAATGACCCGGCCATTGACTACTGCCAACTGGCCCAGTCCATGGGCATGACAGCCATCCGTGTGTCAGACCCCGCGCACCTGGAGACCGCCTTACAAGACAGCATCCGCAGTGGCAAGCCCCAGTTGATTGAGGTGATGGTGTCTAACGGTTTTGGGGCCTGAG
>CANGEE010000164.1 GCA_947452635.1 Comamonadaceae bacterium
GCTTGGGCGGTGGTCAAGCCTGAAGCGGCGCCTTGGGCCAATACGGGCCACAAAAGTGCGGCGCCAGAGGTCAACGCGATGACCACCAACATCCAGTTGTCGATAAAAAATTTCACAAAAAGCCTTTAAAAGAAGAGATTGGCAGTGCTTTGAAAGCCGGGCCTGACCTGGTGATTCTAAAATGAGCGGCTGACGACCGTTGATCTTTGTTTTTTTAACCTTTCATCATGTACAAAATTGTCCTGATTCGCCATGGCGAATCCACCTGGAATTTGGAAAACCGCTTCACCGGATGGACCGATGTGGATTTGACCCCCACCGGCGAAGCCCAAGCCCGCCAAGCCGGTCGCCTGCTCAAAGCCGAAGGTTATGAATTTGACATGGCCTTCACCAGTGTCATGCGCCGTGCCATCCGCACACTGTGGCTGGCACTGGAAGAGATGGAACGCCACTGGTTGCCGGTGACCACCAGCTGGCGCTTGAATGAACGCCACTATGGCGCTCTGCAAGGCCTGAACAAGGCTGAAACAGCCCAAAAATATGGTGACGACCAAGTATTGGCTTGGCGCCGCAGCTACGACGTGCCGCCGCCGGCGCTGCCACTGAATGACGCGCGGTATGAGGGCGGCGACTTGCGCTACGCCAACATGGCCCCTGAACAACCGCCACTGACGGAGTGCCTGAAAGACACCGTGGCCCGCGTGGTGCCCTTTTGGCAAGAGGTCATGGCGCCGGCCATTTTGTCCGGCAAGCGCATCGTGGTGGCAGCGCATGGCAACTCGATTCGCGCCTTGATCAAATACCTCGACGAGGTGTCGGACGCCGACATCGTGGGCTTGAACATCCCCAACGGCATCCCCCTGGTGTATGAGCTCGATGCCAACCTCAAGCCGATTCGCCATTACTACCTGGGCGATGCGCAGGCCGCAGCCCACGCTGCTGCAGCCGTGGCCAGCCAAAGCAAGGGCTGAAGCACCATCAAGGTGCTTGAAGTTGCGGCAATAGGCCTGCGCCACGCAAGCCTACAAGGCTGCGGCCAGCCTGGGTGTATATTGGTTTGAATATCGGATCGCTGAAGGTCAAGGACTATGGGACAAAAACTGAAAATTGCCGGCTGGATCACCGTGGGGGCCATGGCCGGCGCATTGACCACCGTGTCGCTGCAAACCGCCGCGCGCAGCGCTTTTGCGCCGCTGCCGTTGGAAGAATTACAGCAACTGGCGGCTGTTTTTGGCATGGTCAAGAGCGACTACGTGGAGCCGGTGGACGAGAAAAAACTCATCACCGAAGCCATCTCGGGCATGGTCGCCAGCTTAGATCCTCACTCCCAGTATTTCGACAAGAAAAGCTACAAAGAATTCAGCGAAGGCACGACCGGCAAGTTTGTCGGCGTCGGCATCGAAATCAGCCAGGAAGATGGTTTGGTCAAAGTGGTCTCGCCCATCGAGGGCTCGCCCGCTGACCGCGCCGGCCTGAAAACCAACGACCTGATCACCAAGATTGACGACACCATGGTCAAGGGCTTGAGCTTGAATGAGGCCGTCAAGCGCATGCGCGGCGAGCCCAACACCAAGGTGGTATTGACCATCTTCCGCAAAGAAGAAAGCCGCACCTTCCCCGTCACCATCGTGCGCGAAGAGATCAAGACCCAATCGGTCAAAGCCAAAGTGGTGCAACCGGGCTTGGGTTGGATTCGGGTTTCGCAATTCCAAGAGCGCACGGTGGAAGACTTTGCCCGCAAGCTCGAAGAGATGTACAAGCAAGACCCTAAGCTCAAAGGTTTGGTGCTGGACTTGCGCAACGACCCAGGTGGTTTGCTCGACGCTGCCGTGGCCTTGTCAGCCGCATTTTTGCCTGAAAACGTGACCGTGGTTTCGACCAACGGCCAACTGGAAGAAAGCAAATTCACCTACAAAGCCTCGCCGCAGTTTTGGCGTCGCAGCGCCAGCAACGACCCGATCGGTCGACTGACCCAAGCCACCCAAGGCGCTTTCAAGAAAATCCCGCTGGTGGTGTTGGTCAACGAAGGCTCGGCTTCGGCCAGCGAGATCGTCGCCGGGGCGCTGCAAGACCACAAACGTGCCACCCTGATGGGCAGCCAGACTTTTGGCAAAGGCTCGGTGCAAACTGTGCGTCAACTGGGCCCGGACACCGCACTGAAAATCACCACCGCGCGTTACTACACCCCCAGTGGTCGCTCCATCCAAGCCAAAGGCATCGTGCCCGATGTGATGGTGGACGAAACCGAAAACGGCAGTCCGTTTGCGGTGCTGCGTACCCGTGAAGCGGATTTGGAAAAGCATCTGGGCAATGGCAAAGAAGCGGAGATCAAAGACGCGGAACGTGAGAAGGCCCGCGAAGCAGCTTTGAAACGTTTGGAAGAAGAGTCCAAAAAACCCGTCGCTGAACGCCGCCCGCCTGAATTTGGCTCGGACAAAGACTTCCAGCTGAACCAGGCTTTGAACCAACTCAAAGGTCAGCCCGTGTTGGTGAGCAAAACCTTGGCCGAGCGCAAAGAAGAGAAAAAAGACAAATAAAGCCCGCCAGCCCTGTCATGACCGATGATCAGCTGCTGCGCTACTCGCGCCATATCTTGCTCGACGAGTTGGGGATTGAAGGTCAAGAGCGCATCTTGTCGGCGCATGCCTTGGTCATTGGCGCAGGTGGCCTGGGCTCGCCGGTGGCCCTGTACCTGGCCAGTGCGGGTGTGGGCCACATCACCTTGGTCGATCACGACACGGTCGACACCACCAATTTGCAACGCCAAATTGCGCACACCCTGGATCGCGTCGGACAACGCAAAGTAGATTCTGCGCAGCAAGCTATCCAGGCCCTCAATCCGGATGTGCACGTCACCGCCATCGACGAGCAAGCCGACGCCGCGCTTTTGGACCGTCTGGTCGCGCAGGCCGATGTGGTGCTCGACTGCTGCGACAACTTCGCCACCCGCCAAGCCGTGAACCGGGCCTGCATGCAACACCGCAAACCGCTGGTGTCCGGCGCGGCGATTCGCATGGACGGACAGGTGTCGGTGTTCGATCCGCGCTCCACAGACTCGCCTTGCTATGCCTGCGTATTCCCGCCCGAACCGGTGCCTGAAGAAACCCGCTGCGCCACCCTGGGCGTGTTTGCGCCCTTGGTGGGCATCATTGGCAGCGTGCAGGCCGCCGAAGCCCTCAAACTGCTCAGCCACGCCGGCAGTTCTCTGGCAGGTCGGCTGCTGATGCTGGATGCGCGCCATATGGATTGGCGCGAAGTGCGCATCGCCCGCGATGCTGCTTGCCCGGTGTGCAGCCGATGGCGAGACCCCAAGCCGTGAGGTTCAAGGTGTTTGGCAACTGCCGTGAAACTGCCTGAAGACCTTGGGGGTCATCGGCTGGGCTTGGGCAAACAAACCCTTTTTTTGACGCCGCGCTTGGCGCTCTAAAGCGGCATAAGGCCCGGCGCTGGTGCGAAAGCTGTAGGCCCAGGCCATGCCGGCGTTCACCATTTCAGCGTCCACGTCGCGCCCGCCTATGTCGACGCGACCCAAAACCCGGCCATAGGTGTCCGTGCCATGGGGCGTGACCAGGACAGTTTTGTGATGAACCCAGTCGATCATGGCATTGCGTGAGGCCTCGCCACCACTCTGACAACGCTCCGGCGCATCAATGCCTTGGATGCGCAGCTTGACCGCTTCGTGGGCTTGGTCCGGCAAGACCAGCAGGGTATCGCCATCAGCCACCCAACTGACCCAGCCGGTCCAGGGGGGCGTCAGGTCTTTGGGGACCACCTCTTGTGCAAAAACGAACGCGCTAAACCCCCACACACTGGCCATCACCAAGCTGCGCAGGCGGGGCATTAGGTAACGCACACGTTGTTCAAACGCTTCAGACATGATCGGCGAGTGCATTTTCTGACCTAGGGTTTACAAGGGGGTTGATGGCAGAGATCCATCCCCCTGGGCAAGCTACATTCTCAGGGTAATTGGTCAAAGTGCGCTGGCCAAATTTCATCCACACGCCGAAAAAATATCGCCATGACACCATTGCCCTCCTGGACCCGCCGAGCCCTGCATCTGATGGGTGTGGCCGCAACTCTGTGCGCCGCATTGCCCGCCGTACAAGCGCAAGACAAACCGCCACTCAAAATCTTGGTGGGCTTTGCGCCCGGCGGCTCGGCCGATGTGTTGGCGCGCTTGATCGCCGAGGCGATTCGCGATGACTTTGCCACCATCATCGTCGACAACAAGCCCGGCGCAGGCGGACGCATTGCGCTGAACGCGGTGAAAGCCGCCAAACCCGACGGCCAAACCGTGATCGTGCTGCCCAGCGGCCCGATGGTGCTGTTCCCTCACGTGTACAAAAAACTCGACTACGACGCGGTGAAGGACTTCACCCCCATTTCGCAAATTGCCCGCTTCCAATTTGGCGTGGTCTCAGGCCCTGCGACACATGTGAAAACCGTGGCCGAAATGGTCGCCAAAGCCAAAAGCGACCCGGCCAGCGCCAGTTATGGCACGCCGGGTGCAGGCACGCTGCCGCATTTCATGGGGGTGATGCTGGAGCAATCCACCGGCATCAGCCTGAACCACATTCCCTTTCAAGGCGGCGCACCGGCCAACAATGCCTTGCTGGGCGGGCATATTGGCTACAAATTTGATGTGGTCTCGGAAACCGCCGAACTGCACCACAACGGCAAAGCCCGCATCATCGCCGTGACCGGCCCGCAGCGCGACCCACAAGTGCCTGAAGTGCCGACCCTCAAAGAGTCTGGCGTGAACATGGAGGCCACCGCCTGGTTTGCCATGTACGGCCCCGCCGGCTTGAAGGGCGAGGCACTCAGCCGTTTGGAAAAAGCCATGGTGCGGGTGGTGCGCGACCCGGCCCTCAAAGACAAGCTGCTCAAGCTGGGCTACGAACCGATTGGCTCCAACGGAGCCGATCTGGCCGCCGCGCAAAAAACCGACTTGGCGCGCTGGGAAAAACCCATCAAAGCCACCGGCGTGCAACTCGATTGAATTCTTGGACACAACCCCACATGAACCGCATACCTCGCATCCTGACGCACTTTTCGCTTGCGATGTGCATGGCCCTGGGATGGAGCGCGCCGACCGCCCAAGCCCAAACCTACCCCAGCAAACCCATCCGTTTTGTCACCAATTTCCCACCCGGCGGACCGTCTGACTTTTTAGCGCGCACCGTAGGCGAGGCCATCACCACCGCCTTCAAGCAGCCTGTGATCACCGAGAACAAAGCCGGGGCTGGCGGCAACATTGGCGCCGACCTGGTGGTCAAAAGCCCGGCCGATGGCTACACCGTGCTGTTTGGCATCGACACGGCTTTCACGGTGAATCCGTCGATCTACAAGGGCATGCCCTTCAAACCCAGCGACTTCAAGCCCATCATGGTGATGGTGTCCTCGGGCTTGTTGGTGGGCGCGAACCCGGGCACCGGCTTCAAAAGCATGAAGGAC
>CANGEE010000165.1 GCA_947452635.1 Comamonadaceae bacterium
CAGGCTGACGTCCACATCCGGCATTTCTTGCGAGGCAAATTCACTGGCCGAATACACCGAGGCCCCCGCTTCACTCACCACCACTTTTTGAATCTCAACGCCGTTGTGCAGCTTGGCCAGTTGTTTGATCAAGTCGGCGGCCAGCTTGTCGGTCTCCCGGCTGGCGGTGCCGTTGCCAATGGCAATGAGATTCACGCCGTACTTTTCACTCAATTTGGCCAGGGTGAACAAAGCGCCATCCCAGTCTTTGCGCGGCTCGTGCGGGTACACGGTGGCGGTTTCGACCAATTTGCCGGTGGTGTCCACCACCGCCACCTTGACGCCGGTTCGGATGCCCGGGTCCAGCCCCATGACCACCCGGGGGCCAGCAGGTGCGGCCAGCAGCAGATCACGCAAATTGTCGGCAAACACTTTGATGGCCACTTTTTCAGCCTCTTCGCGCAAGCGGGTAAACAGGTCGCGCTCAATCGACAAACTCAGCTTGACGCGCCAAGTCCAGGCCACGCATTTGCGGATCAAATCGTCTGCAGGGCGTTGGCTGTGCCGCCATCCCAAGTGGTTGGCGATGCGGCCTTCAGCCAGGCTGGGTTGACCGGGTACGGGCTTGGCAGAGTCACTCCCCTGCGGCTCGGGCAGCACCAGTTTGGCGTCCAGCATTTCCAGGGCGCGGCCCCGAAACACCGCCAAAGCGCGGTGCGAAGGCACGCGCCCAATCGGCTCGTCATAGGCAAAATAATCGCGGAACTTGGACACATCCACATGGTTTTCGTCTTTGCCATCGGCCAGTTTGCTTTTCAAAAGCCCGGTTTGCCACAACCACTCACGCAAGCTTTGCACCAAGCCCGCGTCCTCGGCCCAGCGCTCGGACAAGATGTCGCGCACCCCGTCCAGCACGGCGGCGGTGGTCGAAAAATCAGTGCCCTCTGGGGTGCCTGCGGGTTGCAAAAATGCCTGGGCTTGGGACTGTGGGTCCAGCGAGGGATCGGCAAACAACAAGTCGGCCAACGGCTCGATGCCGGCTTCGCGCGCCATCATGCC
Source organism: Comamonadaceae bacterium (assembly GCA_947452635.1). Classification (GTDB taxonomy): domain Bacteria; phylum Pseudomonadota; class Gammaproteobacteria; order Burkholderiales; family Burkholderiaceae_C; genus Limnohabitans_A. The sequence continues at coordinate 1,039 of CANGEE010000165.1, forward strand.
CTTGGTGCGGCGTTTGGGCTTGTAAGGCAGGTACAGGTCTTCGAGTTCTTGTTTGGTGGCTGCAGCGTCGATGGCCGCGCGCAACTCTGGGGTCAATTTGCCCTGCTCTTGAATGCTTTTCACGATGGCGCTGCGCCGGTCTTGCATTTCGCGCAGATAGCCTAAGCGGTACTCCAGCTCACGCAGCTGAATGTCGTCCAAATTGCCGGTGACCTCTTTGCGGTAGCGGGCAATAAAGGGCACGGTGGCCCCACCGTCCAACAAGTCAACCGCCGCTTTGACCTGTTCGGGTCGGATCTGTATCTCGGCGGCCAACTGGGCCATGATTGTTTGCATGAGGGATCTCTTGGTACTGCTCGGAAGCCGGGCAGTTTGCCACATCGGCCAACAGGTTTTTCCAGTGCTGGCCCCAGCGACCTCCAGCGCGAGACAAAAACCAGGCTTCGTGCGCCGAGCTTTTTAAGTGCGTAACGCGGCTTTCAGTTTGCCACCCACATCCGGGCGCGCCGCAAAGGGGTCTGGCGGGTTGTGTTGCTGAACAATCGCTTCCATGCGACTTTGCACATTGCCCAAGGCTTGCGGGTGGCTGTAAATGTAAAACTGACCGGAGGCCACCGCGTCAAACACCTTGTGCGCCACTTCGGTGGCAGACACTTTGCCACTGCTGACCGCTTTGTCGCTCATGGCCTGGCCAATCAACTGGCTTTGCGTGGGCGTGTTTTCGGCCAAGTTGGCAGGGCGATTGCGCTGGCTCTGAGTGATGCCAGTGGGCACAAAATAAGGGCACAGCACACTGGCGCTGATTTGGTCGGTGACCAATTTCAAATCTTGGTACAGGGTTTCCGTCAGGGCCACCACCGCGTGTTTGCTGACGTTGTAAATGCCCATGTTCGGCGCAGTCAGCAAACCGGCCATGCTGGCGGTGTTGACAATGTGACCTTGGTAAGCGCTGTCTTGTTTCGCGGCTTCCAGCATCATGGGGGTGAACAAGCGCACACCGTGCACCACGCCCCAGACATTGACGCCCAGCACCCATTCCCAGTCGGCCAAAGAGTTTTCCCAGACCAAACCACCGGAGCCGACGCCCGCGTTGTTGAAGACAAAATGCGGTGCGCCAAAACGCGCTTTCACGGCGTCCGCCAGGGCTTGCATGTCGGCGGCGTTGGAGACGTCGACTTTGCGCGCCAAAACCTGCACGCCCTGCGCGGTCATTTCTTGCTCGGCTTTGTCCAGCGCATCTTGCTGCACATCCACCAACACCAAATTCATGCCCAGGTGCGCACCGATGCGAGCGCACTCCAGGCCAAAGCCTGAGCCTGCGCCGGTCAAGACAGCGGTTTTGCCTTTGAAGTTCTCGATCATGGGGAAACCTTTTTCAATGTGAAGCCAATGCGTGGAAAGTGCACATGCACCGTGCCTGCGCGCGCTTCGCTGCGGCGCAAGGTCAAACGGGTGCGGGTCGCGGCCACCAGCTGGCCGGTGGTGGGCTCGGTGCCAAACGTGTCAGCGGCCACCACCACCTCGGTGCCCAAGGGGATGCCGTGATCGTCTTGGAAAGGCTCATCGCCCAAGGGCGCAGGCGTGCTGGCGTGCGAAATGGCCAGGGCCTCGGTGCTGCTGATTTCACTGGACTGGCCGTGACCAAAAGCCATGATGCGGTCCAACCAGGCTTTGACCAGGGGCGTGGCATCGAGCACGCTGGCCACCGAGGGGGTGCGGACCTGGGTGAACCAAATTGGATGTGCGGCTGAAAAGTCTGCGATACAGGGGGCGTTACCCAGTAAAAATGGGTGGTTTGCCAACATGTCGGACAGGCGGCGCAAATAGCTTTTGTAGGTGGCCGCGGCATCGCCGGAACTCATGCGGGGTGCACCACCGCGCATGGCTTGACGGTCTTGCACAAAGGCGGCAACCCATTCGGGTGGGTTACCCCCCATGATTTCGGCCGCGCCGCTGGGCTGGAAATTGAACGCCATGATGGGGCTGAAGGTCAGGCTGTCGCCCCACTGCGCCACGATGCGGGCCAAGCCTTTGTGCGCCGCAGGGTACAAGGGCCGAGCGGGTTGAATGTGCTCCAACACATCGCAAATCAAGGCCGTGTCGCAGTAAATGTCAGCGCCGATTTGCAAAATAGGCGTGCGCCGGTAACCGCCGGTGAGCGAGATCACATCGGGCTTGGGCATCATCATCGGGATGATCACGCTCTTCCACGTCATTTGTTTGTAACCCAGCACCATCCGAATTTTCTCGGCAAACGGTGAGGTCGGGTAGTGGTGAAGAATCAGGTCGCTCATGGTCAAGTCCTTTGTATGGAGGTCGGTGCGTCAGATCAGCTTGACCAATTGTTTGCCGAAGTTTTTGCCTTTGAGCAAACCCAGCAAGGCCTCTGGCGCTGCAGCCAAGCCTTGGGCCACGGACTCGCGGGGACGCAATGCCCCGGAGACAATCAAATCGCCCAATTCTTTCAATGCCTCAGGCCAGACCTCGGGGTGCTCGCTGACAATAAAGCCTTCGATCTTCATGCGGTTGATCAAAATGGCCGATGGGTTGCGCATGGGCAGGGGCGCACCGTCATAGCCAGCAATCATGCCGCACACCGCCATGCGTGAAAAGGCGTTCATGCGCATCATCACCGCATCCAAAACCATGCCGCCGACGTTTTCAAAGTGCCCGTCAATGCCCTGCGGGCAGGCCACTTTCAGGGCTTTGGACAAAGAAACCGCATCGGGGTGCGCCTTGTAATCGATACAGTCGTCAAAACCCAACTCGTTGACCACGTAGTCGCATTTGTCTTTGCCGCCCGCAATGCCCACCACGCGGCAACCCCGGGCTTTGGCCAAAGCGCCGTAAGCGCTGCCCACCGCGCCACTGGCCGCGCTGACGGTCACGGTCTCACCGGCTTTGGGGGCAATGATGTGGACCAAACCATAAAAAGCCGTGACCCCTGGCATGCCCACAGCACCCAAATAATGGCTCATCGGGATGTGGCGGGTGTCCACCTTGCGGTATGCGCCAACCGCTTGGGGCTCGATGACGGTGTAGTGCTGCCAGCCGCCGCGTCCCACCACGATGTCGCCAGCCTGAAACTTCGGATTGTGACTCTCCATGACTTCGCCGACCGTGCCACCTTCCATGACTTGGCCCAAAGGCTGAGGCGCGGCATAGCTCTTGCTGTCGTTCATACGGCCCCGCATATACGGGTCCAGGCTCAAGTAATGGTTGCGCACCAGCACTTGGCCTTCTTGCAATGCAGGCATGTCGGCGCTGATCAATTTGAAATTGGAAGCGCTTGCTTCGCCTTGGGGGCGGTTGTCGAGCACAACGATTTGATTGGTGGGCATGGTGTCTCTTTGGTGTGGTTGATCAATCGGTTGAAATGGCTGAAGCATGCGCGGGTGTGCGGCGCGGCATGTATTTGAAAGTGCCGGTGGCATGGGCGCACAACTGGCCTTGCCCATCGTAAATATGGGCTTCAGTGAAAGCCATGGAGCGGGTGCGGTGCAGCAAGTGGCCACGGCCGATCACTTTGAAACCCGCATCCCCTTGCGCAGGGCGCATGAAGCTGGTTTTCATTTCAATCGTGACCACGCCCATGTGCGGCTCGACGCTGCGCGCCGCCGTGGCCATGCTCACATCCAACAGGGTCATGACCACGCCACCATGGGCCACATGGAAAGAGTTGAAGTGCTCAGGGCGAGGTGCGAAATGCAACTCGGACTCCCCGCCTTCGAACTTTTCTAAAGTAAACCCCAGATGATCCACAAAAGGGATCTGAACGCCAAATGAAATGCTCATGGTGAACGCAAACCCTGTTTCAGCCGTGAATGATGGCGCTGACACCACCGTCCACCGCCAACCATTGGCCAGTGATGTGTTTGCCTGCATCCGAGGCGTACAACAGGGTCAGTCCTTTGAGGTCTTCGTCGTCACCCAAGCGGCGCATCGGCGCGCCTTGGGCCATTTTGTCTGCGCCTAATTTTTCGATCAAGCCACTGGCCATTTTGGTCGGGAAAAAGCCCGGGCAAATCGCATTCACCGTGATGCCGTGCTCGCCCCACTCCCCGGCCAAGGCCCGGGTGAAGTTCACCACCGCGCCTTTGGAGGTGTTGTAGGCGATGGTTTCCATTTCAGCCGGGTTGCCAGCCAGTCCGGCGATCGAGGCGATATTCACGATGCGCCCTTTATGGCGTGGGATCATGCACAAATTCGCCACATGCTGCGACAAGATGAAGTAGCCGCGCACGTTCAGGTTCATGACCTTGTCCCAAGCGGCAATCGGGTGTTCCTCGGCCGGTGCACCCCAGGATGCGCCGGCGTTGTTGATCAAAATATCAATCGGCCCCATGCGTGCCAC
>CANGEE010000166.1 GCA_947452635.1 Comamonadaceae bacterium
GCCCGCATGATTTTGAATGGCGAGTTCGAGCAGGCGCTGGCCGTGGCGCGCCAGCAAGTGGACAACGGCGCGCAGGTGATCGATGTCAACATGGACGAAGCCATGCTCGACAGCCAGGCGGCCATGGTGCGCTTTTTGAATTTGATGGCGGGCGAGCCCGACATCGCCCGCGTGCCGGTGATGGTGGATTCGAGCAAGTGGTCGGTGATCGAGGCGGGTTTGCGCTGCATTCAGGGCAAGGGCATTGTCAACTCGATCAGCATGAAAGAAGGCTTGGACGAATTCAAGCGTCAGGCCACCTTGGTCAAGCGCTACGGCGCGGCGGCCGTGGTGATGGCGTTTGATGAAAAAGGCCAGGCCGATACCTATGCCCGCAAGATCGAGATTTGCGCGCGTGCCTACAGGGTGTTGGTTGACGAGGTGGGCTTCCCGCCTGAAGACATTATTTTTGACCCCAACATCTTTGCGATTGCCACCGGCATCGAAGAGCACGACAACTATGCGGTCGACTTCATCAACGCCACGCGCTGGATCAAACAGAACCTGCCGGGCGCCAAGGTCTCGGGCGGCGTGTCCAACGTGTCATTCAGCTTCCGCGGCAACGACCCGGTGCGCGAAGCCATCCACACCGTGTTCCTGTACCACGCCATTCAAGCCGGCATGGACATGGGCATTGTGAACGCGGGCATGGTGGGCGTGTACGACGATCTGGAGCCCACATTGCGCGAGCGCGTCGAAGACGTGGTGCTGAACCGGGTGCCGCAATACAAAGACGGCGAGCCGCACCTGACGCCGGGTGAGCGTTTGATCGAAGTGGCCGAGAATGCCAAAGGCGCAGCCAAAGACGACAGCACCCGCCTGGCCTGGCGCGGCACGCCCGAAGCGCCTGTGCGCGTGGCGCAGCGCCTCTCGCATGCCTTGGTGCATGGCATCACCGACTTCATCACCGAGGATACCGAGGCCGCTTACCAAGACGTGCTGGCCCAAGGCGGTCGCCCCTTGCACGTGATCGAAGGCCCGCTGATGGACGGCATGAACGTGGTGGGTGACCTGTTCGGCCAGGGCAAGATGTTCTTGCCGCAAGTGGTCAAAAGCGCCCGCGTGATGAAGCAAGCCGTGGCGCATTTGCTGCCCTACATCGAGGCCGAAAAATTCGCCCAAGAAGCGGCGGGCCAAGATGTGAAGGCCAAGGGCAAGATGGTGATTGCCACCGTCAAAGGCGATGTGCACGACATCGGTAAAAACATTGTGACTGTGGTCTTGCAGTGCAACAACTACGAAGTGGTCAACATGGGCGTGATGGTGCCGTGTCACGAAATTTTGGCCAAAGCGAAAGCAGAAAACGCCGACATCATTGGCCTGTCTGGTCTGATCACGCCCAGCTTGGAAGAAATGCAGTACGTGGCCAGCGAGATGGAAAAAGACCCGTATTTCCGCGATCGGCAAATGCCGCTGCTGATTGGCGGCGCGACCTGCAGCCGCGTGCACACCGCCGTCAAAATTGCGCCCCACTACAGCGGCCCAGTGGTGTATGTGCCTGACGCTTCGCGTAGCGTCAGCGTGGCGCAGGGCCTGTTGTCTGATCAAGCCGCCACCTACATTGCGGACTTGAATACCGACTACGCCCAGGTGCGTCAACTGCACGCCAACAAAAAGCAAACCCCCATGTGGTCGCTGGCACAAGCCCGCGCCAACAAAACGCCGATCGATTGGGCGCAAGGTGTGCCCGCTGCGCCCAAATTCATCGGCCGACGCGTCTTCAAAAACTACGACTTGGCCGAGATCGCGCAGTACATCGACTGGGGCCCGTTCTTCCAGACCTGGGACTTGGCCGGTCCTTACCCCGCCATCTTGCAAGACGAGGTGGTGGGTGAGCAGGCGCGCAAGGTCTTGGCCGATGGCCAGGCCATGTTGCAAAAGATCATCGATGGGCGCTGGGTCACGGCCAATGCGGTGTTGGGTTTGTACCCGGCCAACAGCGTGCATGACGACGACATCGCGCTGTACACCGACGCCTCCCGCAGCCAAGTGGCCATGACCTGGCGCGGCTTGCGCCAGCAGACCGAGAAACACATGATCGATGGCGTGATGCGCCCCAGTCGCTGCCTGTCCGACTTTGTTGCGCCGCAAGGCATGGCCGAAGACCATGTCGGCCTGTTCGCCGTTACGGCGGGCATTGGCGCAGACAAGCGCGCCCAAGCTTTTGAAGCCGCGCACGACGACTACAGTGCGATCCTGCTCAAGTCCTTGGCCGACCGCTTGGCCGAAGCCTTGGCCGAATGCCTGCACAAGAAGGTGCGAACGGATTTGTGGGGCTATGCCGCAGACGAGGCGCTCAGCAGCGAAGACCTGATCGCCGAAAAATACCAAGGCATCCGCCCAGCACCCGGCTACCCGGCCTGCCCCGACCACAGCGCCAAACAAGCCATGTTCGCGTTGCTGCAATGCCAAGACATTGGCATGGGCCTGACCGAAAGCCTGGCCATGACACCGGCCGCCAGCGTCAGCGGGTTTTACTTGGCGCACCCGGATGCGCAGTACTTCAATGTGGGCAAGGTGGGTGAGGACCAGGTGCACGACCTGGCCGCGCGCAGCGGGGTCGAGTTGAAAGAATTGCAGCGCTTGCTGGCGCCCAATTTGTAACTTCATCTTGAGGTCACCCGGTGATGGTCACGCTACCTAATTTTGAAGATGTATTGACCGCCGCAAAGCGCCTGGAAGGCCACGCGCACCGCACGCCGGTGCTGCACTCGCGCAGCTTGAACGAGCGCCTGGGGCTGCAGGTGTTTTTCAAATGCGAAAACTTCCAGCGCATGGGCGCTTTTAAATTTCGCGGTGGCTTCAATGCCTTGTCATGCTTGACCCCAGCGCAGCGCCAAAGCGGGGTAGTGGCCTATTCGTCAGGCAACCATGCGCAGGCCATTGCCTTGTCGGCGCAGATCTTGGGCATGCCGGCCACGATCGTCATGCCGCATGACGCCTCACCCGCCAAGCTGGCGGCCACGCGCGGCTATGGCGCGCAGATCGTCGGCTACGACCGCTACAGCGAAGACGCCATGGCCATCGCGCAAGGCCTGTCGGTTGAACGTGGCATGACGTTCATCCCGCCGTTTGACCATGCCGATGTGCTGTGCGGTCAAGGCACATCGGCGCTGGAGTTGTTTGACGAGGTGGGCGAGTTGGACAGCTTGTTTGTGTGTTTAGGTGGTGGCGGCTTGCTCAGCGGCAGTTTGCTGTCGGCCAAGGCGCGTGCGCCGCATTGCCAGGTGTTCGGCGTCGAGCCCGAAGCGGGCAACGATGTGCAGCAGTCGCTGGGCAAAGGCGAGCGGGTGCGTATCGCCACGCCGCAGACCATTGCCGATGGCGCGCAAACCCCCCTGGTGGGTGCGCTCACTTTTGAAATCATCCGCCGCCATGTCACGGCCATCCACACCGTGACCGACGCGCAGCTGGTCGACGCCATGCGTTTTTACGCCGAGCGGATGAAGATGGTGGTCGAGCCCACCGGCTGCCTGTCGCTGGCCGCCGTGGTGCAGGCCGCGCCGCAGCTGCAAGGCCAGCGCGTGGGCGTGATCATCAGCGGCGGCAATGTGGACATGGCGCGTTTTGCGCAGTTGCTTCGCAGCGAGCCTGAAGTCTGACGCGCTGGCGCGTCTTCAAAGTCCATGCTGGCGTCATCCAAGCCACTCAATTCCACGCCAGCGTCATCACCCCCAAAGCAATCAAGCCCGCGCCCACCAGCCGCAGCCAACGGTCCTGCTCGCCCAACAGGTGCCCGCCCAGCAGCGCGGCAAACAACATGGAGATTTCGCGCGCCGGGGCCACGTGCGACAGCGGGGCAATTTGCAGCGCATACAAGACCAGTACATACGACACCGGGCTGACCACCCCCACCCACACCGCGTATTTCCACTGCGCGCGCCATTCGCGCCAAGCGGCAGGGCGATCGCGCAGCAAGGCGGGGGTGACCAGGAACAACCGAAACACATTGCCCACATAGTCGAGCAAAATGGGCGAGACCAACAGCACTTTGACGCCATACCCGTCGATCACGGTGTAGGTCGCAATGAACACACCGGTCACCAAGCCGTAGCCCAGACCGTGCAGCAAGCGCTGGCGCACCAGCGCCGACGCCGGCGTGTGCCCTGCGGCATTGGCCATGCGCCACACACCAGGCCCGCCCGCAATCAAAAACACACCGCCGATCATGGCGGCGATACCAACCATGGCCCAGGCCGACAGGTGCTCGCCCAACAGCCATACCGCGGCCAATGACGACAGCAGCGGCCCACTGCCGCGCGCCAGCGGGTAAACCACCGTCAGATCGGCCTGGCGGTAACCGCGCAGCAAGCACACAAAGTAGCCCACATGCACCACCGCGCTGAGGCCCACACAGGCCCACTGGGGCCAGCCCCAGCTGGGCACTTCTTGCCAAGCCAGGTACATGCCCAAGGGTGCCCAGACCAGCAGCATGACCCATGAGGTGAACGCTGAAAATCGGATGTCGCCACGCGCTTTTTTGGCGGCAATGTTCCAACTGGCATGAATCAAACCGGCCAACAGCACCAACAGCACAGCAGACAGGGGCATGGCTCAGTGGGCTTTTTGCAAGCGCAAAGCGCGGGCCTGCGCCAACCACAAGGCGACCACGCTGAGCAGGCCACACACCAGCACCCAGCGCAAACCCACGGCATAGCCGCCATCGGGGCTCCACAACAGGCCCAGCGCCCATGGCGCAGCCGCACGCGCCAGGGCGACGGGCACACCCAACAAGCCATTCAATTGCCCTACATGGTCACGGCTGACGTACTGCGCCAAGGCCGTGCCTTTGACGATGGTGTTCAAGCCATTGCCCAGGCCGTACAGCAGCACAAAGCACAAAGCGGGCACCGCGCTGACGCCACCGAACACCAGCGCACACAAGCCCAGGGGAATCAGCATCGGAATCCAACGGTTGGCCGCATGCACATCCAGGTGCCGCTCAAATACAAAGAGCAAGCCGCGCCCGACCACTTGGATGACGCCGATGGACGCGGGGATCGCCAGCACCCAAGCGGGCGGCAGGCCGGATTCGCGCAGCAAATTCACCAAGTGCACGGGCAGGGCCGAGGTGACCATCATCATCAAAATCATGAACAGCGACAGCAGCCAAAAAGGCGACTGCTTCAAGAACACCCGCACCGACACCAGTGCTGCCCCGTCTTGCGCACCGCCCCGTGCTGCGTGCGGCGCTGGTGCAGGCCGCGCACCGCGCAGCAGCCAGGCATGCAAGGGCACGCACACCCCCAGTTGCAGCAAGCCCAACACCACCAGGGCTTGGCGCCAGCCCCAGGTGTCGATCAGCCAAGACGACAAGGGGATGAACACGGTGCTGGCCAGGCCGCCCAAA
>CANGEE010000167.1 GCA_947452635.1 Comamonadaceae bacterium
GAAGTGCAAACGCGCTTTGCCACGGACATGGTGGCTTGGCAAACACGCCATGGCCGTCACAGTTTGCCTTGGCAAAACACCCGTGACCCTTACCGTGTGTGGCTGTCCGAGATCATGCTGCAGCAAACGCAGGTGAGCACGGTGCTGGACTATTTCCCGCGTTTTCTCCACAAGTTTCCTGACGTTCAGGCCTTGGCTGGTGCATCGCAAGATGAGGTGCTGGGTTTGTGGAGCGGGCTGGGTTATTACAGCCGGGCGCGCAACTTGCACCGCTGCGCTGTGGATGTGGTGGCGCGTTTTGGCGGCGTTTTTCCGCAAGAGCCCTTGGATTTGCAAAGTTTGCCAGGCATTGGCCGCTCGACTGCAGCGGCGATTGCCGCGTTTTGCTTTGGCAAGCGCGCAGCCATTTTGGATGGCAACGTCAAACGTGTCTTGACCCGCGTGCTGGGTTACAGCGCCGACCTGTCGGTGATGGCGCACGAGCGGGTGCTGTGGGATTTGGCCGATCAACTGCTGCCGACCCGCAGTTTGTCCACGGCCATGCCGCGCTACACCCAGGCCTTGATGGACTTGGGCGCTACCGTGTGCCTGCCCCGCAAAACCGATTGCGCCCAGTGCCCGGTGCAGTCCTTGTGCGTGGCCAAACAGCAAGGCGATCCGCTGCGCTACCCAGTCAAAACACGCAAGCTCAAGCGCAGCAGCGAGGCGCTGTGGATGCTTTTGGCGCACAACAAACAAGGCGATGTCTGGCTGGAAAAACGCCCCGCCTCAGGTGTGTGGGCCAGTCTTTACTGCTTGCCGGTGTTTCACAGCGAAGCAGCTTTGGTCAGCACTGTGCCGACGCCACAAGAACTGCGTCATGAGGACGCCTTTGTGCATGTGCTGACGCACAAAGATTTGCACCTGCACCCTGTGCGTACCCGCTTCGTCAGGACCCTGTCCAAGCCCCTGCGCTTTGGGGTGGAGGGGGCTTGGATGGCCCGGTCGCAATGGCAATCACTGGGTTTGCCTGCACCGGTGCGAAAATTACTAGAAAGTTGATACTGGCGTCGTGACTCAGCGCAAAGCATCGAGTTCGCGGTGTCGTTTCAGGGTGAGCCATTTGGCGGAAAAGGCTTGGGCGAGCTGCTCCACCAAATACACCGAGCGGTGTTGCCCACCGGTGCAACCAATCGCCACGGTGATGTAGTTGCGATGATCGCGTTCCAAAGCCCCCAACCAGTGCGCAATGAAGCTTTGGATTTGCTGCTTCATTTGCGCCACTTCTTCAAACTTTTCCAAATAGGCTTGGATCGGTGCGTCCCGTCCAGTCAAAGGTCGCAGCGCGCTCTCATAGTGTGGATTGGGCAGCATGCGCACATCAAACACATAGTCGGCGTCCATGGGAATGCCGCGTTTGAAACCAAACGACTCAAAGACCAGCGTCAATTTGGCCGCAGGCGCACTGACCATCGATTTGACGTAGCTTTGTAACTGGGCTGAGCGCAGCATGCTGGTGTCAATCACATGCGCTTGCTCACGCAGTTGCGACAGCAGATCACGTTCGAACTCAATGGTTTCCAGCAGCGCTCTTTCGTTGTCGATTTCAGCCTTGGCGGACAGCGGATGACGCCTGCGGGTCTCGGAGTAACGGCGCAACAAAATGTCGGTCGTGGCGTCCAAAAACAGAGACTTCACCGTCATGCCCATCTCGCGCAAGATCGCCAGTTGTTCAGGCATCAAGGGCAAAGAGGCGGCGCTGCGCACATCGATGGCAATGGCCAAGCGCTCTTCTTTATGATCGCGCTCGAGTTTGACAAAGGGGATCAACAATTCCGGTGGCAGATTGTCAACGCAGTAAAACTGCGCGTCTTCGAGGGCATGCAAGGCCACCGATTTGCCAGAGCCTGACATGCCTGTGATGAGAATGACTTCCATGGCTTAGGAGACCTTGCGTGAGGTTCTGGTTGGGGGCTTGGGTGAATCTTCCAAAGCAGGATTGCTCAGCATTTCACGCGCATGGGCCAGGGTGGTTTCAGACAGTTTCTCGCCGCCCAGCATGCGGGCAATTTCGCTGACTCTGAGTTCGCTGGTGATGGCTTTGACTTGGCTGGCCACGCCCTCATCCACCGCAGTTTTGGCCACCAGCAGGTGCTGGTCGGCGCAGGCTGCGACTTGTGGCAAGTGGGTCACCGCCAAGACCTGCCGGTGCTGGCCCAGCTTTTTCATCAAGCGGCCCACCGTCTCGGCCACGGCACCGCCCACGCCCGAGTCGACTTCATCAAAAATCAATGTGCCGGCTTCGCCCAGCTCGCTGGTGGTCACGGCAATGGCCAGTGCAACACGTGAGAGCTCGCCACCGGAGGCCACTTTGCCGATCGGCTTGGGCGTGCTGCCAGCATGCCCCGCGACCAGAAAAGTCACATCTTCCAGGCCATGCATGGCGGGTTGCGCATGGCTTTCCAAAGCCACTTCGAGTCGGCCGCCTTGCATCCCCAAATGCTGCAATGCTTGCGTCACGGCCAGCGCCAGTTTCGGGGCGGATTGGCGGCGTTGCTGTGAAATTTGCCGCGCCAGTTTCATACAGCTTTGCAAAGCGGATTGTTCTGCTGTTTCCAGCCGCTCCAAATCACTGGCCGCATCCAAAGCGGTCAACTCGTCGCGCCAGCCTGCCAGCAAGGTGGCCAAGGCTTCGGGCGGGCGTTTGTAGCGCCGCGCCAAAGAAATCCACAAGCCCATACGCTCGTCCAGCTGCGCCAGACGCAGTGGGTCCAAATCGGTTTGACGTAAATAGCTGTGCAAAGAATGCGCGGCGTCTTCGGCCTGCGCCAAACTGGACGCCAGCACATCGGCCAGGTTTTGAAATTCAGGCTCCACATGGGTTTGCGCGATCAAGGCTTGGATCGACCGCGAAAGCAATGGGAGCGCACCGCCAGAGTCTTCGGACTCCAACGCACCCAATGCCATTTGGGCGCTGTCGATCAAGGCTTGCGCATGGGACAGGCGCGTGTGGTCGGCATTGAGTTCCTGCCATTCATCGGGGCCAGGCGACAGTTTTTCAAGCTCACCAATTTGCCAATTCAAGCGCTCGCGTTCCCGTGTCAAATTGTCTTGCGCGCCACGGGCTTGCACCAGCGCTTGCTGCGCTGCCCGCCACTGCAGCCACAGGGACTTGAGCGGGCGCGTGTCAATGCCCGCATAAGCATCCAGCAGGCCGCGTACTGCGTCGGCGCGGGTCAGGCTTTGCCAGGCGTGCTGGCCGTGGATGTCCAGCAACAATTCACCCAACTCGCGCAATTGCGTGGCGGTGGCGGGGCTGCCGTTGATCCAGGCGCGGCTTTTGCCCTGGGCATCGATGGTGCGTTTGAGCAGCAGCGTTTCTGCGACATCAAAACCGGCTTGCTCGAGCCAGCCATGCGCTGCAACGGTCATGTCAAACTCGGTGCACACCTCGCAGCGCTGCGCTGTTTCACGCACCACACCCACATCGGCGCGCGCACCGAGTGCAAGTTGCAGTGCATCAATCAAAATCGATTTGCCTGCCCCGGTTTCGCCGGTAAGCACGGTGAAGCCGCCTGCCAAGTTCAGGTCCAACTCGCGCACGATGACAAAGTCGCGCAGGCTGATGTTTCGCAAAGCCACGGTTCAGGAGCCTCCCTCGTTCCAGTGCATTTTCTTGCGCAAGGTATCGAAATAGTTCCAGCCTTCGGGGTGCAAAAACCGCACCCGGTGTTCGGAGCGGCGCACCACAATGCGGTCGCCCATCAACAGCGAGGCCAGCGACTGCATGTCAAAGTTGGCGCTGGCGTTGCGGCCCGCCACCACTTCGATGGTGATTTCAGAGCTGTCCGATACCACCAGAGGGCGGTTGGACAAGGTGTGCGGCGCAATCGGTGCCACCACCCAGCCGCTGATGGCGGGGTGCATCAGCGGCCCGCCGGCTGACAATGAATACGCGGTCGAGCCTGTCGGTGTCGCAATGATCAGGCCGTCGGCACGTTGGTTGGCCACAAAGCGGCCGTCCACCTCCACGCGCAACTCGACCATGCCCGAGGTGCCGCCGCGGTACACCACCACATCGTTCATGGCCAGCGCGTTGAAGACGCAATCGTTGTCGCGCATGACTTGGGCTTGCAAAACGCAGCGCTCGTCGGCCTCGAACTTGCCGTTCAAAATCGGTTGCAAAGTGTCTTGGTATTTGTCCAGTGGAATGTCGGTGATAAAACCCAGGCGGCCTTGGTTGATGCCAATCAGCGGCAGTCCGTAACGGGCAATTTGCCGTCCAATCCCGAGCATCGTGCCATCGCCTCCAATGACCAAGCCCACGTCGCATTGCGCGCCAATCTCGGCCATGGTCAGCACAGGGTATTGGCTCAGGCCCGCGTACATGGCCGTGTCGGTATCGAGCACCACATCGCAGCCCTGACGGCTTAAAAAATGCGCGACATCGTCCAACACCCGGCGCGAACTCTCCAGCGCGGCCCCCGAAATGGTGGTGTGGTGCTTGCCAAATAGCGCAACGTGACGGAATTTGGGTTTCATAGGCAAATTACATCATTAAAATGGGCCCATGCTGGATGAACGTGCCAAGTTATTGCTCAAAGCGCTGGTCGAGCGCTACATTGCCGACGGGCAGCCCGTCGGCTCGCGCACGCTGTCCAAAGCCTCGGGCTTGGATTTGTCGCCGGCCACCATCCGCAACGTCATGTCCGATCTGGAGGAGTTGGGCCTGATCGCCAGTCCGCACACCTCGGCAGGGCGAATTCCGACGACTTTGGGTTACAGATTGTTTGTCGATACCATGTTGACGGCCCAGCGAGAATCGCTGCATGCGCCCAGCCTGGCGCCGGACCAGCCGCAAAAAGTCATTGCCAATGCCGCGCATTTGCTGTCTGACCTGTCTCATTTTGTGGGCGTGGTCATGGCGCCGCGCCGCTCTTCGGTGTTTCGGCACATTGAATTTTTGCGATTGTCGGAAAAACGCATCTTGGTGATCATCGTTTCGCCTGAAGGGGATGTGCAAAACCGGGTCATCTTCACCGAAAACGACTTTGCGCAAAACCAATTGGTTGAAGCTTCTAATTTTTTGAACTCGCATTACGCTGGCATGGCCATCGAAGAAGTGCGCAGCCGCGTCAAGCAAGAACTGGTGAGTCTGCAAACCGAAATCGCCAGCTTGATGCAAGCCGCTGTGAAACTCAGTTCTGAAGCGCTGGCGCAGGATCGCGACGAAGTGGTGATTGCCGGTGAACGCAACTTGCTCTCGGTCAGTGATTTCTCAAGTGACATGGGGCATTTGCGCCGCACCTTTGATATGTTTGAGCAAAAAACCCAAATCATGCGCTTGCTCGATGTCTCCAGCCAAGCCCAGGGCGTGCGCATTTACATTGGCGGCGAGAGCCA
>CANGEE010000168.1 GCA_947452635.1 Comamonadaceae bacterium
CGCCAAACCCCTGATTTTAAAGGTTTTCAATTCACCAACACGGCGCCTGAGGTTTTGTGCGTGGCGGTGTCCACCAAGACCAGCGCGCCCAAAATGCGCGATTGGGCAAAGGGCAGGGTGACCAGGGGCTCTTGCAAGGCCAAAGTCACGTGGCCGATGGCATTGGGGGCCAGTTCGGTGGCTTCTTCTTCGGCCAGCGTATTCACGTCCAGCCGGTGCACCACGCGCTGGACTTTGGCTTTGACCCAGCGGTGGCCGTGCAGCGCCCAATACAAACGCCCAGCCACCAGGGGTTCATCGTCCATCCAGGCGATGGTGGTGCTCAGCTGGCGCTGACCTTCGGGTGCACCTTCGGCCGCCAACAGCCAGTCGCCGCGCGACACGTCCACTTCGCGGTCGAGCACGATGCCTGCGCTGTGGCCTGCGGCCTTGTTTTGCGGTTGGCGGGTGGCAGACAGGACTTGCGAGACCACGGCGGTTTGGCCGCTTGGGAAAACTTTGACGCTTTGGCCTGGCTCGATGCTGCCGGTGGCCACGCGGCCCCAGAACACGCGGCGGCCTTGGGTGATGACGCCGGAGTCATGGAGCTGCGCCGCCGGACCGCCCCAAGGTGCAGCAGCCCCCTCGGGGGGCAGCGAAGTACGCGAAGCGACAAGCGTGGGGGCAACAGGTTTCTCGACCCACTGCACCGGAAAGCTGAAGGCCACATCGGTTTCTGCAGGCGTCACAGGCAGGTCTTCAAGGATGCTGAGCAGGCTCGGGCCGGCGTAGCCGCACCAGTCGGTTAACTGGTTGTTTTCTGTGTCCACCACGTTCCAGCCCTTGAGTGCCGACACCGGCACCATGGCGGTGATGGTGATGCCCGCTTCTTGCGCGAACTTGGTCAATGCGGCAGCGATGTGCTTGTAAGCGACTGCGGCATCGGCCACGGCGTCGAGTTTGTTGATGGCGAACACGATGGACGGGACGCGCAACAGATTGACCAGCAGCGAATGGCGGCGGGTTTGCGGCAGCAGTTGCAGATCAGGATTGGCCCAATCGAGTTTGATGGCATCGACCAACACCACGGCCGCGTCGGCGCTGGACGCGGCCGTGACCATGTTGCGGGTGTACTGCTCGTGGCCGGGCGCGTCACCGATGATGAACTTGCGGGCCTCCGTATTGAAGTAGCGGTAGGCCACGTCAATCGTGATGCCTTGCTCGCGCTCGGCACTCAATCCATCGGTCAGCAAAGCCAAATCGGTTTCACCCGCGCGCTGTACGCCCGCCAAGTGATCTTGCAGCACCGCCTTGGTGTCCACCAGCAGGCGACCAATCAATGTGCTCTTGCCGTCGTCGACCGAACCGCAGGTGATGAATCGCAACGCGGTCTGCGTGTTGCTTTCAGAAGTTTTCGCGGAAAAGTGTGGTTCGTTATGCATGTCTTGTTCACTCTGTTCAGAAATAACCGTCTTTTTTGCGCTTTTCCATCGAAGCTTCCGACGTCTTGTCGTCCATGCGCGTGGCGCCGCGCTCGCTGACATCGGCGGCCAGTGTCTCGATCACGATCTGCTCGGGCGTGGCGGCCGTGCTCTCGACCGGGCAGGTGCAGGTGATGTCGCCCACGGTACGAAAGCGCACGTCCCGCACCACCACTTGTTCACCGTCTTTGGGGGGGGTGAGTTCGGTCACGGGCACCAACAGGCCACGGCGGTCTACCACCTCACGCTTGTGGGTGTAGTAGATCGAGGGCAGGGCAATGTTTTCGCGGGCGATGTACTGCCACACGTCCAGCTCGGTCCAATTGCTGATGGGGAACACCCGGAAGTGCTCCCCGGGTTGCAGGCGGGTGTTGAACAGGGTCCACAGCTCAGGCCGTTGCGCTTTGGGCTGCCACTGACCAAAGCTGTCGCGGTGGCTGAAGATGCGTTCTTTGGCGCGGGCTTTTTCCTCGTCACGACGGGCGCCGCCGATCAGCGCATCAAAGCGGAATTCTTCGATGGCTTCGAGCAGCGTGACCGACTGGTGCACATTGCGGCTCTCGCCCGGATGCGCCAGGCGCACCGTGCCCCGCTTCATCGAGTCCTCGACGCTGCGCACGATCAGCTCAGCACCCAGCTCTTGGGCGCGCAAGTCGCGAAAGTCGGTCACTTCCTGGAAGTTGTGGCCGGTGTCGATCATCAGCAGGGGGTAGGGGATGCGGCCGCTACCGGAGGGGCTGGTTTTGCCTCCAAAAGCCTTTTCGGCGCACTTGAGCATGACCAGCGAATCCTTGCCCCCCGAAAACAGCAGGGTGGGGCGCTCAAAAGCGGCTGCCACTTCGCGCAGGATGAAGATGGTTTCTTCTTCCAGCGCATCCAGGTGGCTGTTGCTCAGGGTGTGCAACTCGGTTTGCGTCATGGCGTTCATGTTCGTTCTCAGTTTGAAGGTGGGAGCGACGACCTCGTCGCGATGGTGTGTGGTGCAGCTTTCGCGACGGGGGCGTCGCTCCTACAAGGTGGGGTTGTGGGTGTTTATTTCTTGACATGCAAGCCGCACTCTTTGGCGGCTTCGTCTTCCCACCACCAGCGCCCGGCGCGAAACTCTTCGCCCAGGCTGATGGCGCGGGTGCAGGGCGCGCAGCCGATGCTCGGAAAAAACTGGTCGTGTAGCGGGTTGTAGTCCACTTGGTTTTCAGCGATGTAGTGCCAGACATCGCCCCAGGTCCAGCGGGTCAGGGGGTTGAACTTGTATAAGTTTTTGCTCGCCACTTCGCTGTCGTCGAGCAAAGGCACCTCGGCGCGGGCAGGGGACTGCTCTTGGCGCAGACCGGTGATCCAGGCTTTTTGGCCTTGCAGCGCACGGCCCAGCGGCTCCATCTTGCGCACGCCGCAGCAGGCCTTGCGCAGTTGCATGCTTTTGTACATCGCATCCTGACCCTCGTTGCGAATGAACCAGATCACCGACTCGTGCACCGGGCGGAACACGTGGACGGGCGCACGCGAATGCGCCTGGGTGCGCTCCAGCAGCGCCAGGGTTTCGGTGTGCAGCGCGCCGGTTTCCAGTACAAAGACCGGGATGTCGAGTTGCAAGCGGTTGATCAGGTGGGTAATCACCACGTCTTCTGCGCCCAGGCTGGAGGCTTGGGTCACAGGGGTGAACTCGGCTGCTGCGCGTTGCAGCAAGACCTGGGTTTCGGCCAGCCTGGCGGCGTAGTCGACGCTGGCTTTGGCGTTTTGTGCTGTGGCTTTCACCGCAGCCGTGCGCGAAGAAATCAGGGAAGAGGTCATTTTGTGTAGGAGCCGCGCCCTCGCGGCGATGCAGCAGTGGTGAGTGATCGGAAGTTATCGCGACGGGGGCGTCGCTCCCACAGCAAAGTGCGGTTGCGTCCCGACGGCTGAGCCTTGGTAAAAGCCCGCAAAGCGCTCAAGCTGGCGCTGGGCGGCCGAGGCGTCCAAGCCTGCTTTGAGCACAGCCACGTCAAAGCCGGTGCGCTGCATCTGCACCAATTGGTCAATCAGCACGTCGCCGGTGGCGCGCAACTCGCCCGCAAAGCCGTGGCGTCGACGCAGCAAAAAGGCTTGGCTGTAGGCGCGGCCATCGGTGAATTTGGGGAACACCAAGTCGATGCGGTTGACGCCGCTCAGGTCCACGGTGCGCGGGTCCACGTCGTTGGCCAGCGTCAACATGCTGGGCGATGCAAGGCTTTGGTGTTCTGAAGCGGTGATGATTTTCATGGTCTGGTCTCCCGGCGCTCAGGCGGTTTGCGCATTGGCTGCGGGGTGGCGCGCCGCGTTGGCTGCGGCTTTGAACGGGTCTTGGCCGACGCGGCGCAGGGTTTCGATGAAGTATTCGTGGCGGCCTTGCGCGGGTTGGCGCAGGGCTTTGTAGGTGTCCAAGACGGCTTCGATCACATCGGGCACTTCGAATGACGAGAAGGAGGGGCCGACCACCTTGCCGGCAACGGCGGGGCCTGACAGTTCTTTGCCGTCCGAGCCCCCCAGCGTGACCTGGTACCACTCTTTGCCGTCTTTATCCACACCCAAAATGCCGATATGGCCTGAGTGATGGTGCCCGCAGGAGTTGATGCAACCACTCATGTGAAAGTCGATATAACCCAGGTCGTCGAGCTCGTCCAAGTCTTGGTAGCGCTCGGTGATGGCCGCAGCCAAAGGCAAGGAACGGGCATTGGCCAGGGCGCAGTAGTCGCCGCCGGGGCAGGCAATCATGTCGGTCAGCAAACCGATGTTCGGTTGCGCCAGGCCCAAAGCCTTGGCCTGCAACCACAGCGCGTGCAACTGGTCCAGACGCACCCAAGGCAGCACCAGGTTTTGCGTGTGGGTGACGCGGGCTTCACCCGCAGAAAACTGCTTGACCAATGCGGCGGCAGCGTCCAGTTGATCGGCCGTGGCGTCCCCCGGGGCTTGGCCTACGCGCTTGAACGACAGTTTCACCGCGCGCAGCGCGGGGTTTTGGTGGGGCAGCACGTTTTGCGCCATCCAGCGCGCAAAAGCAGGCGTCTTGGCCGCTTCGATGCTGACATCGGCTTCGGCTTTGGCGGTCCATTCGGGCGTGGCCGCAGGCAGGTTCAGATCAGGGGCAGCGAAGCCGGCGGACACGCGGTCCAGCTCGGCTTGGGGGATGGTGTGCAGACCGCCGTCACGCTCGACGATGGCGGCGTATTCGGCTTCGACCTCGTCAAAGTAGCGCTGGCCTTCGGCCTTGACCAAGATCTTGATGCGGGCCTTGTACAAATTGTCGCGCCGGCCCCAGCGGTTGTAGACGCGGATCACGGCCTCGAGGTAGTTCATGATCTGGTTCCAAGGCAGGAAGGCGCGAATCTGCGAACCGATCACCGGGGTGCGGCCCATGCCGCCACCCACCAAGACCTTGAAGCCGACCTCGCCTGCCGCGTTTTTGACCATTTGCAAACCCACGTCATGCCAGCCAATGGCGGCACGGTCTTCCGTAGCACCGGTGATGGCGATTTTGAATTTGCGCGGCAAAAAAGCGAACTCGGGGTGCAAAGTGCTCCACTGGCGGATCAGTTCGGCATAGGGCCTTGGGTCGACCACTTCGTCCACCGCCACACCGGCCAACTCGTCGGTGGTGGTGTTGCGGATGCAGTTGCCGCTGGTCTGAATGCCGTGCATGTCCACCGTAGCCAAAAGGTCCATCACGTCAGCGGATTTGGACAGGGGAATCCAGTTGAACTGCACGTTCTGGCGGGTGGTGAAGTGACCATAGTTGGTGGTCAGCAGGGGCGCGGCACCAGGCAGTTGGTCTTGGGTGGCTTGGGCCGTGGCCAAGATGTCGGCATCAGGCGTGTCGAACTCCCGCGCAATGCGGGCCAGCACGCTCAGTTGCGCGGCCGAGATTTCGCCATAAGGCACAGCCACGCGC
>CANGEE010000169.1 GCA_947452635.1 Comamonadaceae bacterium
TCCAGCACCGTGCTCACCTGCGTTTGCTGCAGCATGATCTCGGACAGCCACACACGGTAAGGGTCACGGGTGTTTTGCCAAGGCAAACTGTGACGGCCATGGCGTGTTTGCCAAGCCACCATGTCCGTGGCAAAGCGCGTTTGCACTTCGGGCGCAATGGCGTTCAGTATTTTTGACATACGGGACAGAAAAAAGTGGAGCGTTGACCTTGCATGATGTGCTTGATCGGTGTGGCGCAGATGCGGCAAGGCTGGCCGGTGCGGCCGTAGACGGCGGCCTCCAATTGGAAGTATCCATTTTTGCCCTCGGCGCTGACAAAATCGCGCAGGCTGCTGCCGCCTTTGGCCACGGCGCGGGCCAACACTTCACGAATCGCGGCGTGCAACTTGGCCACCCGCGGCGCCGACAATTTAGCAGCCTTCACCGTGGGTCGGATACCCGACAAAAACAAGGCTTCAGAAGCGTAAATATTGCCGACCCCGACAACCACTTGGCCGGACAGGAGCACTTGCTTGATCGGCGCTTGCTTGCGCTTGAGCTGGACATTGAAAGCGCGCAGATCAAACGCATCCCCCAAAGGTTCAACACCCAAGTGGCCCAGTAGTTTTTGCGCTTGCGGCGACTGCTCTGAGGGCGCCCACACCACAGCGCCAAACCGACGCGGGTCGTGCAAGCGCAGCACACCCTGGGTTGTTTCCAAATCCATGTGGTCGTGTGGGCCGCGCGGGCCTTGGACTTGCGCAAAATTCAAACTGCCCGACATGCCCAAGTGCAACAGCAGCAAGCCATCGTTCAGATCCATCAGCAGGTATTTGCCGCGACGACGCACGGCGATCACTTGGCGGCCGACCACGTCTTTGGGGTCCACCCCCAACGGCCAACGCAAGGGCTTGCCCATGTGCAGGGCCTGCACTCTGGCGCCGGCAATCCGGTCGGCAAAGCTTTGGCGTGTGACTTCGACTTCTGGTAATTCAGGCATACATGAGAGGGCGGGCTGCCCCCAGGGAAATGGGCTGCTCGATTATGATGGCTCGATGAATTCATGGATTCGATGCCTCGCCTTGTCCACATGCAGCCTGTGCGCATGGGCGCAACCTGTGGCCGCGCCAGCCACGCCCCCTGCGACGGCACAAGTTGCACCCGTCAGCGCATTGGCCAGCCCGCAGCCCGCCTCGGCCCTGGATGCGGTGATGTTTTACCAATTGCTGCTGGGCGAGTTGTATGCCCAAGGCGGCGAGTCCAGCACCGGTTTTTCTTTGATTTTGGATGCAGCCCGCAAAGCCAAAGATCCAGCGCTGTTTCAACGGGCTGTGGAGTTGGCCCTGCAATCGCGCTCCGGCGAGGCCGCCCTGCAAGCGGCGCGCACTTGGAAGCAAGTCGTGCCCAACGCTGACCAGGCCAATCGCTACATTTTGCAGATTCTGTTGGCCTTGAACAAAGTCGAAGAAGCGGGTCAAGCGCTGAAATCGGTCTTGGCAGACTTGCCGGTGGATGAGCAGTCCGCCGCCATAGCCTCTGTGCCCCGCATTTTTGCCCGCGTCAATGACAAGCTGCAGGCTCTGCACACGGTTGAGGCGGCCCTGACACATGCGTTGACACAGCCAGCGACCCAAGCCAGCGCTTGGACCACCATCGGGCGCATGCGCCGCGATGTGGGTCAAACCCAAGCCGCAGCCGTTGCGGCGCAAAAAGGGCATGCCGCAGACAAACAGGCTGCAGGGCCGATTTTGTTGGCCCTGTCGTTGATGGACAAAGCGCCCGAACTGGTGCAACCGCTGCTGCTGAGCTACATGGCAGGCCCGGCCCAGGCGGAGTTGCGATTGGCCTACGCCAGAGCCTTGATCACCCAACAGCAAAATACGCCAGCCCTGTTGCAACTGCAGAAGCTGAACCAAGAAAACCCAGAGTTCGCACCGGCTTGGCTGTTCAGCGGTTTGTTGCTGAGCGACACGGGGCAACCCGACAAGGCCAGCCAAGCACTGCGTCAATTTGTCAGCCTGGCCGCCAACAGTGAAGACCCCGAGTTGCAAAACGGTTTATCTGAGGCTTATTTTTCGTTGGCCCAGATCGCACAGCAACAAGGCCAATGGGCTCAGGCAGAAGCCTGGCTGGCGAAATTGCCAGCACAAACCGACCCCATCAAGCTGGGACTGCGGCGCGCCAACTTACTGGTGGAACAAGGCCAGCGCCAGCAAGCACGCCAGGTGTTGGCCAACATTCCCACGACCACCCCAGCCCAAGCGCAGCAAAAACTACTGGCCATGGCCATGTTTTTGCGTGAAAACAAAGAATACCCAGCCGCCTTTGATTTGCTGACCACAGCCCTGAAGACGGGCAGCACTTACGAGTTGCAGTCCGAGCTGGCGATGACGGCCGAAAAAATGGGCAAGTTTGAACTGATGGAGTCCTTGCTGCGCGAAATGATGGTCGCCAATCCCAAAGACGCACACCCGCTCAATGCCCTGGGCTTTTCTTTGGCAGACCGCAACATCCGGTTGAACGAGGCCCAGCAATTGATTGAACAAGCAGTTGCACTGGCACCCAACGATCCCTATATCCGCGACAGCTTGGCCTGGGTGCTTTTCAGGCAGGGGGCCTCAGCGCAAGCCCTGAGCTTGTTGGAGTCGGCCTACAAAGCCAAGCCGGATGCGGAAATCGCGGCCCACTGGGGAGAAGTCCTGTGGGTCACAGGACTGACCCAGCAGGCCGGCGCCATTTGGCGAGAAGGCTTGTTGCTCAAGTCAGACAACGAGACTTTGCGCGAAACCCTGAAACGCTTCAATTTCAAACCATGAGGCTTGCTGCACGAGGGCTCTGGTCATGGCTCAGTGTGATCGCGCTGCTGACCCTCCACGCCTGTGCGACACACGCGCCTGCGCCACGCGCTCCTGAAGCACTGTTTTGGTCCGGGCGCTTGGCTTTGACGATAGCCAGTTCGCCTGCTCAATCGTTCAGCGCCGGCTTTGAATTGAAAAGCCAGGCTCAAAGTGGCGAGTTGCAACTGCTCAGCCCTCTGGGCAGCAGTCTGGCGAAGTTGGAATGGAGTCCTGACCAGGCGCGACTGGAGCAAGGCGGGCAAGTCTGGCATGACACCTCTTTGGACGCCTTGTTGATCCGATTGACTGGCGCAGCGCTGCCCATGGCGGCGCTGCTCGACTGGCTGCAAGCGCGCCCGACGGCGGTGGAGGGTTGGAGCGCCGATTTGAGTCAAATCGGCCGTGGCAAACTCGGTGTTCAAAGCGTGCCCTCTGGCACGTCCTCTGCCCAGCCGCAAGTGACTTTGCGTCTGATCCTGGAGCCTTGACATGAACGCACTGCACGACGTCCCAGCCCCTGCCAAACTCAATTTATTCCTGCACATCCTGGGGCAGCGGCCAGATGGGTATCACCTGCTGCAATCGGCTTTTATGTTGATCGACTGGCAAGATACCCTGCATTTTGAGCGACGCGCGGGGGGGCAGTTGAGCCGAGAAGACCTCAGCACGCCTTTGCCCGCAACCGACCTGATCCTGCGCGCAGCCCGCTTGCTGCAAGCGCATACGGGCTGCAGCTGGGGGGCGCACATTGCCGTGCACAAATCGATTCCGGCCCAAGCGGGCTTGGGCGGCGGGTCGTCCGATGCCGCCACTTGCCTCTTGGCTTTGAACCGCCTTTGGGCGCTGGGCTTGTCAGTGCCGCAACTCGCCGCGATGGGGGTGCAGCTGGGTGCCGACGTGCCCTTTTTTCTGCATGGCCACAACGCTTGGGTCGAGGGGATTGGCGAAAAAATCACGCCCATCCAGTTGCC
Organism: Comamonadaceae bacterium; assembly: GCA_947452635.1. Classification (GTDB taxonomy): domain Bacteria; phylum Pseudomonadota; class Gammaproteobacteria; order Burkholderiales; family Burkholderiaceae_C; genus Limnohabitans_A. The sequence goes on from CANGEE010000169.1 coordinate 3,788, forward strand.
TCCAGCCCAATTTGTGGTGATCAAACCAAATGCAGGACTGGAAACCGCGAAAATTTTTGCGCATCCCTCTCTGCGGCGGGACACAAAAGCTGCTACAATCAATGGCTTAGCAAGAACGCCGTTTGGCTTTGGTCATAACGATTTGCAAGCTGTAGCCGAGCACCTTTGTCCGCCTGTCAGTCACGCCCGCGCACGGCTGGCTGCGCAAGGTCTTCAGGGCAAAATGACCGGTTCTGGCAGTGCAGTGTTTGCGCTATTGCCGCAAGGCCAAATTTGGCAGCAAGATCCTGATCTCGCAGATTGTCAAGTTCGAGTTTGCAGCAATTTGGATGTTCATCCCTTATCAGGATGGGCAGCCAGCGACAATTAACGGTAAGTTGCTTTTCGCAACCTACCTGTGTAGGGGAGTCGCCAAGTTGGTTAAGGCACCGGATTTTGATTCCGGCATTCGAAGGTTCGAGTCCTTCTTCCCCTGCCAAATACGTTCAAACGTACAGGCCTATTTTTTTGATCGCTGGAACGCTCATGCAGCCGTCGTCTTCCCCCATTCCTGATTTCATGGTTTTTACCGGCAATGCCAACCCTGTATTGGCTGCTGACATTGCGAGCAATCTGGGCATTGCCCTGGGCGCGGTCGACGTGGGTCGTTTCTCTGATGGTGAAGTGACTGTCGAGCTCAAGCAAAACGTGCGCGCCCGCGATGTGTTTGTGGTCCAGTCCACTTGCCAGCCGACCAACGAAAACCTGATGGAATTGCTGATCATGGTCGATGCACTCAAACGTGCCTCGGCCGAGCGCATCACCGCGGTGATTCCTTATTTTGGCTATGCCCGTCAAGACCGCCGCCCTCGCTCATCGCGGGTGCCAATTTCGGCCAAAGTGGTGGCCAATATGCTGCAAGCCGTCGGCGTCAACCGCGTCCTGACCATGGACTTGCATGCCGACCAAATTCAAGGCTTCTTTGACATTCCGGTGGACAATATTTACGCCTCGCCCGTGTTGCTGGGTGACTTGCGTCAGAAAAATTACGAAGACCTGATCGTGGTCTCGCCTGACGTCGGCGGCGTGGTGCGCGCCCGCGCCTTGGCCAAACAACTCGGCTGCGATCTGGCCATCATCGACAAGCGGCGGCCCAAGGCCAACGTCAGCGAAGTCATGCACGTGATTGGTGAGATCGAAGGACGCAACTGCGTGATCATGGACGACATGATCGACACCGCAGGCACCTTGGTCAAAGCCGCTGAAGTGCTCAAAGACCGTGGCGCGAAAAAAGTCTACGCTTATTGCACACACCCGATTTTCTCTGGCCCCGCCATTGACCGCATTGCCAAAGGCGATGCGCTCGACGAAGTCGTGGTCACCAACACCAGTCCTTGGTCGCAAGCTGCTGCAGCCTGCGCCAAAATTCGCCAGCTGACCGTGGCACCGCTGATCGCTGAAACGATTGCGCGCATTGCCACCGGTGAGTCGGTGATGAGTTTGTTCTCGGATTAAGA
>CANGEE010000170.1 GCA_947452635.1 Comamonadaceae bacterium
CAAAGAGTCAAATGCGCCGGCCTTGATCAAGGCCTCTACCGTGCGTTTGTTCAATCGGCTGCGGTCCACCCGCAAGCAAAAGTCAAACAAACTCTTGAAAGGGCCGCCCTCTTCGCGCGCTTTGACAATGGCTTCAATCGCCTGCTGCCCGGTGCCTTTGATGGCACCCAAACCATAGCGAATCACTTTGTCCGAGACCGGCTCGAAGCGGTGGCGACCCCGGTTCACATCCGGTGGATCAAAGCTCAGACCGAACTTCAAAGCATCTTGGTGCAGCACCTTGAGCTTGTCGGTGTCGTCCATTTCTACCGTCATGTTGGCGCAGAAAAACTCGGCGGTGTAATGCACCTTGAGCCAGCCGGTGTGATAAGCCAACAAAGAGTAAGCAGCGGCGTGCGACTTGTTAAAGCCGTAGCCCGCAAACTTTTCCATCAAGTCAAACACCTCGTCGGCTTTGGCTTCGCCAATGTCGTTCTTGGCCGCACCAGCGCGGAAGATGGCGCGGTGCTCGGCCATTTCTTCGGCCTTCTTTTTACCCATGGCGCGGCGCAACATATCGGCGCCGCCCAGGCTGTAGCCACCCAAAATCTGCGCCGTCTGCATCACCTGCTCTTGGTAGACCATGATGCCGTAGGTCTCTGACAGCATTTCAGCCACCAGCGGGTGCGGGTACTCAATCACCTCGCGCCCGTGTTTGCGCGCGACAAAGCTGGGGATCAGGTCCATGGGGCCGGGCCGGTACAACGCGTTCAAGGCGATCAGGTCTTCCAAGCGGCTGGGACGCGCGTCTTTCAACATGCGCTGCATGCCCGGACTTTCAAACTGGAACACCGCTTCGGTCTTGCCGTCGGCAAACAGCTTGTAAGTGGCCGCATCATCGAGTGCAATGTTCTCAAAGGCGAAGTGCTCTTGCCCTTTGTGGCGCTGAACGATGAATTCGCGCGCGATCTCCAAAATCGTCAGCGTCGCCAAGCCCAAAAAGTCAAATTTGACCAAGCCAATCGCCTCCACGTCGTCTTTGTCGTACTGGCTCACCGCCGAGGTGCTGCCGGGCTGTTGGTACAGCGGGCAAAAATCGGTCAGCTTGCCCGGCGCGATCAACACGCCACCGGCATGCATGCCGATGTTGCGGGTCATGCCTTCGAGTTTTTGCGCCAACTCCAGCAAGGTTTTCACTTCGTCCTCTTTGGCCAAGCGCTCGGCCAATATCGGCTCGACCTCGATCGCCCCGGCAATCGTGATGTGCTGGCCCGGCTTGTTCGGAATCAGCTTGCTGATGCCGTCGCAAAAGGTGTAGCTCATGTCGAGCACACGGCCCACGTCGCGGATCGCTGCGCGCGCCGCCATGGTGCCGAAAGTGGCGATCTGCGACACCGCATCGCGCCCGTATTTGTCTTTGACGTACTCGATCACCCGGTCCCGGTTGGTCTGGCAAAAGTCAATGTCAAAGTCGGGCATGGACACCCGCTCCGGGTTCAAGAAACGCTCGAACAGCAAGTTGTACTGCAAGGGGTCGAGGTCGGTGATTTTGAGCGAATAGGCCACCAAGGAGCCCGCGCCCGAACCCCGGCCCGGGCCGACCGGGCAGCCGTTGCTTTTGGCCCATTGAATGAAGTCGCCGACGATCAAAAAGTAGCCGGGGAAACCCATTTTCAAAATGGTGTTGAGCTCAAATTCCAGTCGCTCGGTGTAGCGCGGTCGTTCGGCTTGGCGGCGGTCTTCGTTGGGGTAAAGATGCCGCAGTCGGGCTTCCAGGCCCTCGTGCGAGACATGGCGGAAATAATCCTCCACCGACATCACCACGCCGTTGACCGGTGGGATCGGGAAGTTGGGCAGCTGCGGCTTGCCCAGCACCAAGGTCAGGTTGCAGCGCTTGGCAATTTCCAGCGTGTTGGCCAAGGCGCTGGGTACATCGGCAAACAGGGCGCACATTTGTGCGCTGGTTTTGAAATACTGCTCGCCGGTGAATTTGCGCACCCGGCGCTGGTTGCCCAAGATTTCGCCTTCCGAAATACACACCCGCGCTTCGTGCGCCTCGTAATCGTCTTCGAGCAAAAACTGCACGGGGTGGGTCGCCACCACAGGCAAATTCAATCGCGCCGCCAGGCGCACCGCACCCGCCACTTGCACCGCGTCTTCCGGCCGACCGGCTCGTTGCAGCTCCAAGTAAAAACGGTGCGGAAAAATCGAGGCCAATTGCAGCGCCACTTCGGCCGCGCGCGACTCATCGCCTTGCACCAAGGCCTGCCCCACCGGACCAGCTTGCGCGCCCGACAACACAATCAACCCCTGCGCCAGTTCCTTGAGCCAGTCCAACTTGACCACGGCTTGGGCTTTGACCACGTTCTGCGTCCATGCACGTGCCAGCAGTTCAGACAGGTTCAAATACCCTTGCGTGCTCTGCACCAGCAGCACCACTCGAGAGGTATGGTTCAGCTCAGCGCCCAGGCCTTCCAGGAAAATTTCGGCGCCGATGATGGGCTGCACGCCTTTGCTACGCGCTTCGCGGTAAAACTTGACCGCACCGAACAAATTGCTCAAGTCGGTCAATGCCAAGGCGGGCAAACCATCCGCGGCGGCCGCCTTGACCACCTCGTCCAGGCGGCAGGTGGAATCCACCACAGAGAATTCAGAATGGAGTCGGAGATGGGCAAACATGCGGTCATTGTAGGAGCCGCACCCCCTGTTTGGCGGTGCGCCGGGTCGCAGTTTTCTACAATAGTGTCTGTGAACGCTATTCTGAACATTTCCACTTACAAATTCACCCCCTTGGTCGACACTGCGGCCTTGCGCGATGCGTTTGAAGCGCGCGCCCTGGCCCTGAACCTGAAGGGCACGATCTTGCTGGCCGAAGAAGGCATCAACCTGTTTTTGGCGGGGCCCGCACCCGATGTGCGCAGTTTTGTGACCCAACTGCAGGCCGATCCACGCTTTGCCGACATCGTGCCCAAAGAAAGTTGGTCTGCCACCCAGCCGTTTCGCAAGATGCGGGTCAAGGTCAAGGGCGAGATCATCCGCATGAACCACCCGACCATCCGTCCGGCTGAGGGCCGGGCCCCAGCGGTCGATGCCGTCACCGCCAAACGCTGGCTGGACCAAGGCCATGACGACGCAGGTCGCCCGGTCGTGACTTTGGATACGCGCAACACCTATGAAGTGGACGAAGGCACTTTTGCCGGGGCGATCGACTGGCGGCTGAACAAATTCACCGAATTTCCAGAAGCCTTGCAAGCCCACAAGGCCGAGCTGGCCGACAAAACCGTGATCAGTTTTTGCACCGGCGGCATTCGCTGCGAAAAAGCCGCCATTTACATGCGCGAGGCTGGACTGCCCCATGTGTACCAGCTCGAAGGTGGCATCTTGAAATACTTTGAAGAAACCGGTGGCGCCCACTACCAGGGCGGCTGCTTTGTGTTTGACGAGCGCCGAGCTTTGGACGCCGACTTGAGCACGGTGGGCATCGCTGTGAAGTCAGCACAGACTTTAGGCAAGTGACTTGCTCATCAGCGAATTCACCGTCCATCAAAGCCATTGACATCAAGCGCTTTGTTGCGCTCATTGATCAGATTCTGGAATAAGCCAAGACAGTCAAGAACATCACCACAGTAAAGCCAATATTCCCCTCGCCTACAGTCACAGCGTCAGCCCCATTGCTGCGGCAGACGGCGGCGGTTTGATGTTGACTTTGCCCAACCTACCCCGAAAACCGAAGGCGTTTCTCTCAAGGCCTTCGTTCTGGCTTTGATAGCCAAGGGTCGAGCCACTTGGAATTCAAAATTCACCGATGCAAGAACACCCGGTTTGTCGCGATAAGCGTCATTGGACCTTCGCCAGTGAAAGAATCACAAGAGCTGTCCGGATTGAATTTATTGACGTCAGCGCACAACGCACTCACAACTCAGAACCGCTCGTCGCGCAGCACCTGCAGCACATCCGAGCGAAACTCTCGGCCATACAAAATCAGCACCACCAGCGCCGTGGCCGCGATCAAGGCAAAAGGTGAGAAAAACCAGGCCATGGCGGCAAATGAAAAATAGTAGGCCCTCAAGCCATCGTTGAAGGTCTCGGCCGCCGCCCCGACCAAGGCCCCGGCTCTGTTCGCCATGGCTTGGCGGTCATGTAAACCATCGGCAAACTCCTGCGCCGGTGGCATGGCACCGATCACCAGCGCCACAAACGTGTATTGCCGCATGGACCAGGAAAAGCGAAAAAAGGCATACACAAAAATACCCATCAACACCAAGATCTTGAATTCAAACACCAGCATGGGGGTTTGGGTGGCAAACGGGATTTCGCGCACCAGCTCGGCGGCTTTGTCGGTGGTGCCCATCAAGGCCAGCAAGCCACCGATGATGATGATGGTGGTGGACGAGAAAAAAGACGGCGTGTGCGACAGGTTTTACGTGATCAAACCATCCAGCATGCGCGGGTCGCGCGCGGTGGCTTGCGCCATCCACAGGCAACGGTAGTGGTTGGTGGTGGCGATCAAGGAGCGCTCGTGTTGGCCCCAGGACTTGGCAAACAGGGCGTAGCCGATCCACATGGCAAAAAAACTGCCCATGGCCAACCAGTCGACCAAGGGCAAGAGGGTGATGATTTTCATCAGCAGATGGTACCAAGCCCAGCCAGGCCGAGCGGCACTTCACCGTCAAAGCCCAGGCCCGCAGCAGCGGACCCAGACCTCAAATCGTCTTAGGCACGCAGTTTGGCGGCCATCGCGGCCACGCGTTCGCCATAGGCTTTGGCGGTGTCCAAATCGCCTTGTGGAATGTCCTCGGCGGGGCTGGTCGGACCGACCTGGGCCATGACGCCGGAGTTGGAGCCAATGCGGTTGATGGTGCCATCGTTCAGCGATGGCTGACCGACCCACACCATGGCTTGCTGCATGGCCAAAGTCATGAAGAACTGCAGGGTGGACAGCTTGTCGCCGCTGGGGCTGGCCGAGATGGTAAAGCCGCCGGCGACTTTGTCTTTCCAGGCGCTGGTGAACCAGCGCTTGGAAGTGGCGTCGGCAAATTTCTTGAATTGCCAAGAGGCCATGCCCATGTAAGTGGGCGAGCCGAAGATGATGGCATCAGCCGCGTCCAGGGCTTGCCAGTCGGCGTCGGTGATGTTGCCGTCCGCGTCGATCGCGATCACTTGCGCGTTCGCGCCCTGCGCGACGAATTGCGCCACGCGCTGGGTATGGCCGTAGCCGGAGTGGTAAATGACAATGGTTTTGGCCATG
>CANGEE010000171.1 GCA_947452635.1 Comamonadaceae bacterium
GTGAAGGCCGCAAACAGCAAATCCGTGCCCACCGCCATGTAGGGCTTGACGCCAAAGAAGAAGATCAGCAAAGGCGTCATCAAGGAGCCGCCACCCACCCCGGTCAGGCCCACAATGGTGCCGACAAAGAAACCCGCAAAGACATAGCCCAAATCCATCATGGGCGCGACTTTAGCCGCTCTTTATGCCAAAACCAACGATTTATTGGTTGTACTTATATGCCAATAGAGCATAAGAGGCCGTTCTATGCCGTGGCCGTGGGGCTGCGCTCCGCCAAAATCCGCGCTGAAGGCTGGATGTTCATGGTCATTTGGAACAAGCCTGCGGCCAAGCCGATGGCCACCGCGCCTTGCCAGGCCAGGTCGTAGTTGCCCAAGCGGCTGTAAATCAGGCCGCCGCCCCAGGCGCCAATGAAGGAGCCGACTTGGTGACTCAAAAACGCCACCCCTGACAAGGTCGCCATGTAACGCAGGCCGAACAAATGGATCACCAAGCCCGACACCAAGGGCACCACGCCCAGCCACAAGGTGCCCATGGCAGCGGCAAAGACCAAGGTGCTGGTCGGCGTGGGCGGCACCACAAAGTAGGCCGCGATGAAGATCGAGCGCAAAACGTAGATGCCGCCCAGTAAAAAGCGCTTGGAATACAAGCCGCCCAGCCAGCCAAAGAGGTACGAACCCATGACGTTGAACAAGCCCACCAAGGCCAGCGCCGTGCTGCCCACGCTGGGGTCGATGCCGCAAATGTCCAGGTACGTGGGCAGGTGGGTGGTGATGAACACCAATTGCAGGCCGCAGACAAAAAACGCGATGGCCAAGACCACATAGCCCTTGTGACCCAGCGCCTCTTGAATGGCCTGTGTCACGGTCTGGGCCGCCCCCAGCGGCGCGGGCACTTCGATCTTGTCAGCCCGGCTGGCCATCCAGGCGGCGGGCAACATGACGCTGGCCAGCGCCAGAAAACCGATCAACGCGGTTTGCCAACCGGCGGTCGTGATCAGGTGTTGCGCCAGGGGCGAAGCCAGCGTCAGCCCCAAAGAGCCCAGCGCCGAGACCGAGCCCATGGCCATGCTGCGCTGCGCGGGCGAGACGGTTTTAGCGGTCACGCTCATGGCGATGTTTGAAGCCGTGCACGACAAGGCCAATCCCACACACAGGCCCATGCCCAGGGTCACGCTCCAGGCCGAGGTGGCGGTCATGGCAAAGGCCAAACCCAGCGCGTACACCAACACCCCAAACAAGGCCACAGGCCGAGCGCCGTGACGGTCGGCCAAGATGCCCATGAAAGGTTGTGTGGCCCCCCAAACGATGTTTTGGATGGCAATGGCCAGCGAAAAGTCAGCGGCGGTGATGCCGATGTCGCGGATCATGTGCGGTTGCAGCAAGCCAAAACTTTGCCGCATGCCCATGGCCAAGCTCAGCATGGTGGCGGCGCCGGCCAAAATCAAAAGCGTGTTCCAGCGCGATAAATCTGTTTGTTTCATACCGTCATTATTCTGAAATTGGGGCCCGTTCAGGCAATTTAGGAGACAGGCGGGATGCGTGTCTTTTGACAAACCGCTGCGCCGCCAAATGCTTGGCCAATTCGGGCGGCAAGGGGGTGGGCTGGCTTTCCAGTTGGGTTGCAATCATCTCGCCGCACAGCACGGCCAAACTGATGCCACGCGCACCCATGCCGGTGCACACCTGCAAGCCGGGCCATCGCACCGGGTCAATCAGACCGACCGCAGGCAGCCGGTCTGGCAAGGTGCAGCGCACACCTGCCCAGCCTTGAACCTGTTCGGGTTCAAACCCCTGGGCCATGGCGGGGGCCAGGCTGGGCAGCAAGGTGCTCAGTCGGGCTTGGTTGGCCAGGTGGTCCTGTGGGCGCACCGGTGCCAGGGCGCAGTCGCGCTCAAAGGTGGAGCCGATGAACCAATGCGCCGCCTCGTGGCCTGGCGCGGTCACACCGCTGATGAAACTGCCGTGGCCATTCACCGGGAAGGGGGGGAGCTGACGTTGCGTGGCTGCAGGCAAGGCGTCCACCCGGCCAAAACTGATTTGCCCGCGCAGCGGGTGCAGGGGTAAATTGTGGAAAGCCCCGGACTCTTGGTTTGCCAAATCTTGTAGCAAAGCGGCGGTGTCAAATGCGCTGGCCAAGACCAAAGCGGGGGTTTGGCTCAGCAATTGGTCTTGTGCATCCCACAAGGCCCAACCGGCTGCGCTGTGGGAGATGCGCTGGACCACACAGCCCAGGCGCAAACGGATGCCGGGCGCAGCCAACTGGGCCGCCACCCAGGAACGAGGCCGCAGCCAGGCGGCTTGGCTGTGCCACAGCGCTGGACAGTCGCTGGGCAAACCCGCTGCGGCCATTTGGGTCTCGCTGGCACGCGTGCTCCCGTGTGCTTGGGCTTGAGGCAAGCGCTTGCCCAAGGGGTCTTCGCGTTGGCCTTTGATGCGGTGCTCCAGCACCCCGCTCAAACCCCAGTCTTGCGCGCTGAGCGCGCCTGCTTGGGTGAGGGCTTGCGCCCGCTCGAGCGTGCACTGCACACCGGCGCGGGTGATGCGCGACAACACATTGTCGTCAGGGGAGACATGGGGTGCAGCCAAGCCCACGGGCAGGCCAGAAGCACCTGCGCCCAGGGCCGATGCGGCCTCTACAACGTCGACCCACCAGCCGCGCTGGGCCAAACTGAAGGCCGCCGCCGCGCCGGCCATGCCCGCGCCGACGACGGTGATGCGGCGGTGCCCAAGGTGGCCGATGTGCCCGACGTTGTTTTCAGTGGGCACTTAGGCGCTGGGCGGAGGCACGTAGCCTTGAGCGGCGTCGGCACCGCCGCCAAAGAAGTGGTTTTCCATTTGCCGGGCCAGGTACTGGCGGGCACGCAGATCGGCCAAATTCAAGCGGTTTTCGTTGACCAGCATGGTTTGGTGCTTGAGCCAATCGGCCCAGGCTTGCTTGCTGACACTCTCCCAAATGCGTTTGCCCAAATCGCCAGGGTAGGGTGGGAAGTCCATGCCTTCGGCTTCTTTGCCCAGTTTGATGCAGTTGACGGTGCGTGCCATGACGAGTCCTTTGAATGTCGCTAAAGAAGCCGCGGTGATACGGATATAAAATCTTCGTATTTCCACGAATCGGGATGGGCCTGCAAAATCGGAGCTTTTGAAGGATCCGTTCACCACGGAACCAAGGTGCCCTTGAATTGGCGCTTGCAAGCCCCTAACAGGGCGACACTTTAGCAAGCTTTGGCCTGTCCCTTCATTGTGCAGGGTTTGAAGACCCTGTCTTTTTTCCATCACACGAGTTGTCATGAGTGCATTTCTTGAAGAGCGCGTCTTGAGCGTTCACCACTGGACCGATCGTTTGTTCAGTTTCACCACCACCCGCGATCAAGCCTTGCGCTTTTCCAACGGCCATTTCACCATGATCGGTTTGCGCGGCGACAACGGCAAACCCTTGCTGCGGGCCTACAGCATTGCCAGCGCCAATTACGAAGAACACTTGGAGTTTTTGAGCATCAAAGTGCCTGACGGCCCTTTGACCTCCAAACTGCAGCACATCCAGGTAGGGGACACCATTGTGGTGGGGCGCAAGCCGACCGGCACTTTGCTGATTGATTATTTGCTGCCCGGCAAACGCCTGTACCTGATTGGCACCGGCACCGGCTTGGCCCCGTTCTTGAGCATCATCCGCGACCCCGACACCTATGAGCGCTTTGAAGAAGTGATCCTGCTGCACGGCGTGCGCCAAGTCAATGAACTGGCCTATCACGACTACATCACTCAAGAGTTGCCGAACAACGAGTTTCTGGGCGAGATGGTCAGCAAGCAACTCAAGTACTACCCCACCGTGACCCGCGAGGCCTTCAAAAACCAAGGGCGCATCACCGACTTGATGGAAAGCGGCAAGCTGTTTGAAGACCTGGGCGTGCCCAAACTGAACCCTGCACAAGACCGGGTCATGATTTGCGGCAGCCCCGAAATGCTGCGCGACCTCAAAGCCTTGTGCGAGAAAAACGGTCTGCCCGAAGGCAATACCACCAAGCCGGGTGCATTTGTGATCGAACGGGCTTTTGCCGAAAGTTAAACTCAGCGCATGTTCCTCAAACCCCCTCCGTTTCGCCTGGTGTTTGGCCTGATCGCCTTGGCCTGTGCGGCCATGTTGGCGTTCGGTTTGTATTTGCAGCATGTGGAGGGGCTGAACCCTTGTCCCATGTGCATCGTGCAACGCTATGCCTTGATGGGTGTGGCCCTGCTGGCGCTGCTGGGCGCACGTTTGCAGCGCTATGGGCGCATGGCGGTGGTGGCCGGTTTGATGACGTTGATGTCGGGCTTTGGCGGGTTTGTGGCTGCGCGCCAAAGCTGGCTGCAGTGGTATCCGCCCGAGATCGTGACGTGCGGGCGTGATCTGTACGGCATGATTGAAAATTTCCCGCTGCAGCGGGTGATCCCCTTGGTCTTCAAGGGCAGTGGCGACTGCACCAAGGTCGACTGGACTTTCCTCGGTGGCTCCATCGCCAATTGGTCTTTCGTCTGCTTTGTCGGCTTCGGCCTGATGGGCGTGGTGATGGCGCTCAAAGCGCTGCGCCAGCGCCGTTACGGTTAAAGCCCCTCAGCTCAACTTTTTCATCAACACCTGGCTCTTGCGGTCCCAGTTGTATTTGCGCTTGCGCGCCTCGGGCAGCCAGTCCGCATCCATCTGCACAAAACCGCGTTTGATGAACCAGTGCATGGTGCGCGTGGTCAGCACAAAGATGCTGTTCAGGCCCATGGCGCGGGCGCGTTGTTCTACTCGCTTTAAGATTTTTTCGCCATCGCCCTGACCTTGGGACTGGGGCGAGACGGTCAGCGCCGCCATCTCGGCTGTTTTGGCTTCGGGGTAGGGGTAGAGCGCGGCGCAGGCAAAGATCACGCCGTCGTGTTCAATGATGGTGTAGTGGTCCACATCGCGCTCGATCTCGGTGCGGTTGCGTTTGACCAAGGTGCCATCGTTTTCAAACGGCTCGATCAATTGCAAGATGCCGCCCACATCGTCGGCTGTGCCTTCGCGCAGTTCTTCGAGTTTTTCATCAATCACCATGGTGCCAATGCCATCGTGCACATACACCTCCAGCAGCAAAGCGCCGTCCACCGCAAAAGGCAGGATGTGCGAGCGCTCCACCCCTTCCTCGCAGGCTTTGACGCAGTGCTGCAGGTAAAAA
>CANGEE010000172.1 GCA_947452635.1 Comamonadaceae bacterium
GTGACTTTGGCCTTGCAAGAGCCCCTGGTCACCCTGCCCTTTGCCCAATCGCGCATTTTGGGCGCGCTGGTCTTGGTGGACACCGCCACGCACAAAACCTCAGGCGCCGTGTTGGTGAATTGAAAACCTTTAAAATCAGGGGTTTGGCGTCGCACCTGATGACAGGCGCGTCCGATCCCTTATCCGATTGACACCCCATGACCCACGTTGTTTCCGAATCTTGTATCCAGTGCAAATACACCGACTGTGTCGATGTCTGCCCTGTCGACTGCTTCCGTGAAGGCCCCAACTTTCTGACGATCGACCCCGATGAGTGCATCGACTGCGCGGTGTGCATTCCCGAGTGTCCAGTCAACGCGATTTACGCCGAAGAAGACCTGCCCGCCGACCAGCAGCACATGACCCAGCTCAATGCCGAGCTGGCTTTGCTGCCGGGCTGGAAAAGCATCACCAAGCGCAAAACGCCCATGCCCGATGCCGACAACTGGAAAGACAAAACCGGCAAATTATCTGAACTGATCCGCTGAACTCCCCCATGAACGCGCCGATCGAAACCGATGCCTTGGTGATCGGCGCGGGCCCTGTGGGCTTGTTCCAAGCTTTTCAGCTGGGCTTGCAAGGCATCTCATGCCATGTGGTCGACGCCCTGCCGTATGTGGGTGGACAGTGCATTGAACTGTATGCCGACAAGCCGATTTACGACATTCCAGGCATCCCGGTCTGCACCGGCCGAGAATTGATTGAGCGGCTGACCCAACAGCTGAGCCCCTTCCCCCCCACTTACCATCTGAGCCAGCAAGTCAGCACGCTGACGCGATTGCCCGATGCACGTTTTGCCGTCGGTACCTCTGAAGGCCAGTTGTTCTCCACCCGCTGCGTCTTCATTGCGGCTGGCGTGGGCGCTTTTGTACCCCGGCGCTTGGCGGTAGAGGGCCTGTCAGCCTTTGAAGCCAAGCAGGTGTTTCACGCGCTCCCGGCTGATCTCACGCTGCAAGGCCAACACGTGTTGGTGGTGGGCGACAACGACAGCGCCTTGGCCACCGCGATCCAGGCAGCGCAAGACACCCGAAATCGCCCGGCCAGCGTCACCCTGATGCACCGACGTGACCAGTTTCAAGCCCGCCCCGACCTTGTGGCTGCCCTGCGCCAGCTGTGCGATCAAGGTGTGATGCGGTTTGTAGCGGCGCAGCCTACGGGCTGCGTGATCGACAAACAGCGCCTGACCGGCTTGGAGGTCTTGACCGCTCAAGGCGCGTCCGAAGTTCTGCCCGTTGATGTGATCGTGGCCAGCCTGGGCTTGTCGCCTCGCTTGGGGCCGCTGGCGGACTGGGGCTTGGCCCTGGAGCGCAAGCAGTTGCCGGTGCAGACCGACACCTTCTCCACGCACGAGAGTGGCATTTTTGCCGTGGGTGACATCAACACCTACCCAGGCAAAAAGAAGCTGATCTTGTGCGGCTTTCACGAGGCCACCTTGGCCGCTTTTGGGGCCGCGGCTTTGCTCGACCCTGCGCAAAAAATGCTGCTGCAATACACCACCACCTCGACCCTGCTGCACCAACGCCTGGGCATCGCTTAGAATTCACACCGCGCCGCACTGCTGCGGCGCATTCGCTAGGGGTGTTGCGGTTCAATCTGAACTGCGACTGAGAAAGTCCCTTTGAACCTGATTGAGGTAATCCTCGCGCAGGGAAGCTTGTCTGATACAGCACCGCCACAGCACCGTGGCCATTTGCTTTAGCAACCAGCCGACCTGTCATAACGTTAAAGGAAACGTCATGGCATATCACCCGTTAGATTTTTGCTCATCTTTTTTCAAACCCAGCCGCACCCATGCGGCCGCGCTGCTGTGCATCGCATCCGTGGGCTCAGCATTGGCGCAAAGCGCCACGCCCGAAATCACCATCACCAGCCCTTCGCCACAACAAGTCAGCGGCTTTGGCGATGTGCCGCTGTCCAAAGCGCCGTTCAGCGCCATCATCATCGACAACCAAACCCTGCGCGACATCGGGGCCACCCGCATCTCTGACGCCTTGCGGCTGGACGCCAGCGTCACCGACAGCTACAACTCACCCGCTTATTGGGACATCTTGAGCGTGCGCGGCTACACCCTGGACAACCGCTACAACTACCGCCGCGAGGGTCTGCCGATCTCGGCCGAAACCATGATCCCGATGGAAAACAAAGAGCGCATTGAATTGCTCAAAGGCACCAGCGGCATCCAGGCCGGCACCAGCTCGCCTGGCGGCTTGGCCAACTACGTGGTCAAGCGCGCGCCCACCGGCAATGACGATACTGTCCGCGCCGTCACGGCCAGTTATGGCAACGGCAATAGCAGCAGCATCGCACTGGACCTGGGCGGCCGTTTTGGCGACAGCAAAGCATTCGGCTACCGCTTCAACACCGCCTACGAAAACCTGAACCCCTACATCCAAAACACCCAAGGCCACCGCCACTTGGTGGCACTGGCCATGGACTGGCGCCTGTCGGCCGACAGCAAGCTGGAGTGGGAGTTTGAACAGAGTGAGCGACAGCAGGTGGGGGTGAATGGCTACAGCTTGCTTGCCAACACCCTGCCGGCACCGGTGGAGGGCACCAGAAACATCACACGACAAAATTGGTCGCAGCCAGGTGTGTTTGCCAGCACAACAGGCTCTTTGCGGTTCAAACACAACTTAGGCGAAGGCTGGTTGTGGACAACCAGCTATGGCGCTCAACGTTTGCGTACGGACGACCGCTTGACTTTCGGCCTGGGGCATAACTGCTGGGGCACCGACCCGAATGCCGCTGTGTTGTGTGATCGCTTCAGCGCGGATGGGAAGTTCGATGTGTATGACTACCGGAGTGACAATGAACAACGCAAGGTGGATGCCTTGAAAACTGAAGTTTCAGGAAGCCTCCTATGGGGCCGCATCCAGCATGACCTGAATGCTTCGGTCATGCGCTTTCGCTCACTGGACAGATTACCGCCACTGCAGGCCTACAACGGGGTTGGCGAGGGCAGTACGACCAGCTCGTTTGTTACCTCGCCGGATGGGACGCTCGCTTACCCTAACGTGAACCGATCCGAATACAACACAGAGTTGGCTGTCAGTGATCGGATCGATCTGCGACAAGGTACAACGGTTTGGTTAGGTCTGCGCAACACGCAGTACGTGCGACAAAGTTCAGAAAATGCAGTCTGCGATCCAAGTTATGTCTGCACACCTGCGCCGGGCACCAACCCCACCTCGAACCATGGGCAGATCACAACGCCATGGCTGGCACTGTCACAGCAATTGACGCCTCAAATTCAGGCTTATACGAGTTATGGCGAAGGCGTCGAACTCAATGTCACGCCGAATAACCCCAAGTACACCAATGCAGGTCAAGCCCTGCCGGCGTTGCGCAGCCAACAATATGAGTTGGGTCTGAAGGGCCAGTCAGTCACCCATCGTTGGCAAGCCGCCGTGTTTGACATCACCCGCCCACAATCAGCCGATGCTTGCGACCCCAATGGAATGGTCTGTCACCGTCAAATCGATGGCCAAGCCCATCACAGGGGCCTAGAGCTTGGAGGGGGCATCATTTACGGCCCATGGAATGCAGACCTGAGTTCAATTTGGATCGATGCCAAACGCCAAAACGCACAAATCGATGCAACCCACATCAACGGTCAAACAGCTTTGAACGTCCCCAAGGTTGTGGTTCGCAGTCAAGTCCAATACCGTTGGTCGCAAGTCCCAGGTCTGCGCACCAGCCTGCGCTTGAACCACGAGGGCGAGCGCCGTGTTTTGGAAGACGGCAGCATCAACCTGCCCGCTTGGACCACCCTCGATTTCGCCGCCCATTACGACACGCGCATGCAAGGCACACGCACCGAATGGACGTTGGGCATCGACAACCTCACGGACCAGCATTACTGGCGTGAATCACCTAAACAATTTGGTCACTACTATCTGTACCCCGGCGCGCCGCGCACAGCCCGTATCAGCGTGCGCACCAGTTTCTAAAGTGACCGCAAAGGTTTCAGAAAAATTCAGTGTTCGGCCCAAAAAGACAAATTTTTGACGCTATAATTTAAGGATTGTTCCTCAATAGCTCAGTCGGTAGAGCGCCGGACTGTTAATCCGTAGGTCCCTGGTTCGAGCCCAGGTTGAGGAGCCAAAAATACCAATGAAATTATGCACTTAGGAGAAATCCTAGGTGCTTTTTTTTGCCCCAATCACGCCACACCAACGCCACATCGCTTGCCTTTTTTTGTTGCGACTGTGCGCTTGTCCCACGCAGCGGCCCCTAGCCCTGTATCCGCATCAACACCCCGCCGCGCATCGCCTGCAGCGCAAGATCAGCCAACAAGGGCGATGTGCAGTTTGGCCACACGGTGTCAGCAGGGATGGCGTCTCCTGTCAGATCCCTCTATATTGCAAAGCATTGAACACGGGAGATTTTCTTTGATCGCCAACAGCCTGCCAATCTTCTGGGTCGATGCCATTTTGCTTTTCACCTTAGGCGAATGGCTCGTGCTGAGCATCCGAAGCACTCGAACACCGCAAGGCTTGCGCTTTGCCGACATCAGCGCAGGGCTTTTGCCTGGGTGGCTTTTGATGCTCGCGCTGCGATTGGCAGCGCCACCGGAATTGTCCATCGAAGTGTTTGTTTGCCTGAGCCTCGCCGGCATGGCACACGCTGTGGATTTTTACCGCCGGTACAGATCATCAGCAGGTGCGCACCCCTGGCCGCAGTGAGGTTGAGGAAGCCCTAAAATCAAAAAGCCCTTGCTG
This sequence comes from Comamonadaceae bacterium, assembly GCA_947452635.1. GTDB lineage: Bacteria > Pseudomonadota > Gammaproteobacteria > Burkholderiales > Burkholderiaceae_C > Limnohabitans_A. The sequence goes on from CANGEE010000172.1 coordinate 4,761, forward strand.
TCATGCAAGGGCTTTTTTCTGGACTTTTCAGTCCTGGTTCAATACACCTCAAACAGTCCCGCGCCGCCCATGCCGCCGCCGATGCACATGGACACCATGACGTTCTTAGCACCGCGGCGTCGCCCCTCCATCAAGGCATGGCCGCTCAAGCGCGCACCGGTCATGCCAAAGGGGTGGCCGATGGCGATCGAGCCGCCGTTGACGTTGTAGATCGCCGGATCGATGCCCAAGCGGTCACGACTGTACAGACATTGGCTGGCAAAGGCTTCGTTGAGTTCCCACAAATCGATGTCACTGATTTTCAAACCGTGGCGCTGCAACAGGCGGGGTACTGCAAACACAGGGCCAATGCCCATTTCATCAGGCTCACAGCCGGCCACCGCCCAGCCTTTGAAAGCGCCCAGCGGTTGCAA
>CANGEE010000173.1 GCA_947452635.1 Comamonadaceae bacterium
AAACGCCAGGGTCACCGCCAGCAGTTCACCGAACTGCAAATCGGCGCGATTTCTGCCTGAGGAGAATAGGTCATGGCACAGAAAAAAGGCGGCGGCTCTACGCGAAACGGTCGTGACTCCAAGCCAAAAATGCTGGGCGTCAAGGCTTTTGGTGGTCAATTGATCAGTGCAGGTTCCATCATCGTGCGTCAGCGCGGGACCAAGTTCCATGCCGGCACCAACGTCGGTCAAGGCAAAGACCACACTTTGTTCGCCTTGGTTGACGGCCACGTGTCGTTTGCCACCAAAGGCGCTTTGAACAAACACACCATCAACGTCACGCCTGCTGTTTAAGCTGGTTGCGCTGATGCGAAAGAGCCCCGCCTGGTCGGGGCTTCTTTGTTTGGATCTTTTGTTTTTTAACCGCTAAACTGGATTTCCATGAAATTCGTTGACGAAGCCTATATTGACATCGCCGCAGGTGACGGCGGGAACGGCTGCGTCTCGTTCCGTCATGAAAAATACAAAGAATTTGGTGGCCCCAATGGCGGCGATGGTGGCCGTGGCGGCCATGTGTATGCCGTGGCTGACCCCAACCTCAATACCCTGGTTGATTTCCGTTTTTCGCGCCGTCATGAAGCCAAACGCGGTCAGCATGGCATGGGCTCGGACATGTTCGGTGCGGCGGGCGATGATGTGACGCTGAAAATGCCGGTCGGTACCATCATGACCGATGCCGAGACTGGTGAAGTTTTGTTTGAATTGCTCAAACCCGGCGAGGTGGTGACGATTGCCAAAGGCGGTGACGGCGGCTTTGGCAATATGCGTTTCAAAAGCGCCATCAACCGTGCACCACGGCAAAAAACGCCGGGCTGGCCGGGCGAGAAATTCAGCCTCAAGCTCGAGTTGAAAGTCCTGGCCGATGTGGGTTTGCTGGGCATGCCCAATGCCGGCAAATCAACCCTGATCGCCGCCATCTCGAATGCACGGCCCAAGATCGCGGACTACCCCTTCACCACCTTGCACCCCAATTTGGGCGTGGTGCGCGTGGGCCCAGAACAAAGCTTTGTCGTGGCCGATGTGCCCGGCTTGATCGAGGGTGCTTCCGAAGGCGCTGGCTTAGGTCATTTATTCTTGCGCCATTTGCAGCGCACGCGCTTGCTCTTGCACATTGTGGACGTCGCCCCTTTTGATGAAGGCATTGACCCCGTGGCGCAAGCCAAGTCGATTGTGGCGGAGCTGAAAAAATACGACACCGCGCTGTTCAACAAACCCCGCTGGTTGGTGCTCAACAAACTGGACATGGTGCCTGCAGAACAACGCGAGGCGTTGGTCAAAGACTTCGTCAAGCGTTTCAAATACAAAGGCCCTGTGTTTGAGATTTCGGCCTTGACGCGTGAGGGCTGTGAGCCTTTGATCAAGTCGATTTTTCAGCACATCAAGGCGCAGCAAATCCAAGAGCAAGAGCCGGTGTACATCGATCCGCGTTTCACCGAGCAGGAGCAGGGTTCGGTGTATGTCGATCCTCGTTTCACGGATGCGCAGCCCGACTGAATTGTCTAAGCCAAGATGACCTTGACCCCTACCGTTTTGCAAAACGCCCGACGCATCGTCGTCAAAGTCGGCTCCAGTTTGGTCACCGACGAGGGGCGCGGCCTGGACGAGGCGGCGATTGGCGAGTGGTGCCGTCAAATGGCGTTGCTGGCGCGCGAAGGTCGCGAGATCATCATGGTTTCCAGCGGCGCGATTGCCGAAGGCATGAAGCGTTTGGGCTGGACCACCCGCCCTCACGAAGTGCATGCCTTGCAAGCGGCTGCGGCAGTGGGCCAGATGGGGCTGGCGCAGATGTACGAAACCAAGCTGCGTGAAAACGGCCTGGGCAGCGCCCAGGTCTTGCTCACCCATGCCGATCTGGCCGACCGCGAACGCTATCTGAACGCCCGCTCCACCTTGATGACGCTGCTGCAGCACAAGGTCTTGCCAGTCATCAATGAAAACGACACCGTGGTCACCGATGAAATCAAGTTCGGTGACAACGACACCTTGGGCGCCTTGGTGGCCAACTTGGTGGAAGCCGATGCTTTGGTGATCTTGACCGATCAAAAAGGCTTGTACAGCGCCGATCCGCGTAAAGACCCTGCGGCAACCTTTGTGCACGAAGCCCGCGCCGGCGATCCCGCACTCGAAGCCATGGCGGGTGGCGCCGGCTCATCGCTGGGACGTGGCGGCATGATCACCAAAATTTTGGCGGCCAAACGCGCAGCCGGCTCCGGCGCGTCCACCGTGATCGCCTGGGGCCGTGAGCCCGATGCTTTGCTGCGCTTGGCGCGTGGCGAAGCCATCGGCACCTTGTTGGTCGCGCAAACCCCTAAACAACAAGCCCGCAAGCAATGGATGGCCGACCATTTGCAGTTGCTGGGCGCGGTGCTGGTGGATGCTGGCGCTGTGCGTAAATTGCAGGCAGAGGGCAAAAGCTTGCTGGCCATTGGCATGACGGCTGTGGAGGGTGATTTTTCGCGCGGCGATGTGATTGCCATTCGCGATGCAGCGGGGCGGGAGATCGCCCGTGGCTTGGCCAATTACGCCAGCGCTGAAGCGCGTTTGATTTGCCGCAAAGCGTCGGGTGAGTTTGAAGCCTTGCTGGGTTACGCGGCCGAGCCAGAAATGGTCCACCGCGACAACCTGATCTTGACCCTCTGATCAGCGCCATCGGTGCCGTGGTCAACAGCCCTGCAGCACTGAATGGCCGCTCAGGTTTCAGGTGTTGGCCGAGGGGGTGTCAAGGCGTTCAAATCCTTTTGCGGATCTGGATCAAAAGTCGCCCCTGGCGGCAACTCCATGTGCAGGTGCATGCTGCTCATGCTGAATTCCATGTGCAGGCCGGCTTCGCCCTCTTGGCCGCGCGGATTGCCGCGCAAATAGCGGTTGCGATTTTCATAACGCGGCAAAAACCGTGACAACTCGGTCAAAGCCATTTCGTAAACACCGCGTTTGAATTCAACCACCACATCCAGCGGGACCCAAAAGTCGTTCCAACGCCAAGCGTCAAACTCCGGATGGTTGGTGGCGCGCAGATTCACATTCCAATCGGGCACGACCAACTGAAGCAGATACCAAATCTGTTTTTGGCCTTTGTAAAAACCGCGCGCATCCCGGCGGATAAAGCGGTCTGGCACTTCATAGCGCAACCAATCTCGGGTGCGGGCCACGATGCGCACATGCTCCGGTTGGAGCCCCACTTCTTCGTGCAGTTCGCGAAACATGGCTTGTTCAGGGCTTTCGCCTCTGTCAATGCCGCCTTGCGGAAACTGCCAGCTGTGGGTGCGGATGCGTTTGCCCCAGAACACCTGATTTTTCTGGTTGAGCAAAATGATGCCGACGTTGGGCCTGAAGCCCTCACGATCCAGCATAATCAAACCCCAAATTTTTATATTGCATTCATTATGCACGCCTTCCGGCGTGCAGCAAGTGAATGCGCCCTGCAACGTCTGGATTTGCCGCGATGAAAGCCTCTCAATTTTTGATTTCCACCCTCAAGGAAGCGCCTGCGGATGCCGAAATCGCCAGCCACCAATTGATGACGCGTGCCGGCTTGATCAAAAAGCTGGGGGCTGGCATTTACAACTACATGCCCATGGGCTTGCGCGTGATCCGCAAAGTCGAAGCGATCGTGCGCGAAGAGATGAACCGCGCCGGCGCCATCGAGATGACCATGCCGGTGGTCCAGCCTGCCGAACTGTGGCAGGAGACCGGACGCTTTGACAAGATGGGCCCTGAGCTCTTGCGCATCAAAGACCGCCATGGCCGCGATTATGTGATCCAGCCCACCAGCGAGGAAGTGGTGACTGATGTGGTGCGGCAAGAGCTGCGCAGCTACAAACAGCTGCCGAAAAACTTCTACCAAATTCAAACCAAATTCCGTGACGAACGTCGCCCCCGTTTTGGCCTGATGCGCGGGCGCGAGTTCACCATGAAAGACGCCTACAGCTTTGACCGCGACATGGTCAGTGCCAAGGCCAGCTACCAGGTCATGGCGGGCGCCTACCGCAAGATCTTTGACCGTTTTGGCTTGACCTACCGCGCCGTGGCGGCCGACAGCGGTGCCATTGGTGGCGATCTGTCTGAAGAATTCCAGGTGATCGCCGCCACCGGCGAAGACGCCATCGTCTACTGCCCCACCAGCAGCTACGCCGCCAACATGGAAAAAGCCGAGGCCTTGGCCCCGAGCCAGCCACGCGGTGCCGCTGATCAGGCGCTGACCAAAACCGCCACCCCTGGCCAAAGCACCTGCGAAGACGTTGCCGCCTTGCTCAGCGTGCCCTTGTCCACCACAGTCAAGTCGCTGGTGCTGGCCACGGACACCTTGAGCGCGCAAGGCGAAATCGTCAAGTCCCAAGTCTGGCTTTTGTTATTGCGCGGTGACCATGACATGAACGAAGTCAAGGTCGGCAAGCTGCCCGGCATGGAAGGCGGATTCCGTTTCGCCACCTTGAGCGAAATTGAAGACCATTTCGGTTGCAAGCCCGGTTACTTGGGGCCACTGAACTTGAAGAAACCCGTCCACCTCGTGGCCGACCGTGATGTGGCCGTGATGGCCAACTGGATTTGCGGCGCCAACGAAGTGGACTTCCACATTACCGGCGTGAACTGGGGCCGCGACTTGCCCGAGCCGGCCTTGGTGGCCGATATCCGCAACGTGGTGGCGGGCGACAAGTCGCCCGATGGCCAGGGCGAATTGGCGATTGAGCGGGGCATTGAAGTCGGTCACGTATTTTATCTGGGCACCAAATACTCCAAGACCATGAACGCCACCTTTTTGGATGAAAACGGCAAACCGCAGTTCTTGGAAATGGGTTGCTACGGTATCGGCATCACCCGCTTGCCGGCGGCAGCGATTGAGCAAAACCACGACGAGCGCGGCATCATCTGGCCCGACGCCATTGCCCCGTTCACCGTGGTGGTCTGCCCGATTGGCATGGACCGCAGCGAAGCGGTGAAAGCCGAGGCCGAGCGCATTTACGCCGCTTTGATGGCTGATGGCGTGGACGTGATGTTGGACGAC
>CANGEE010000174.1 GCA_947452635.1 Comamonadaceae bacterium
GCGCTGTCGCCTGCGTGAATGGCCGGGCCTCAGGGTTCGGCCTAACATGCAGGCATGAACACCTCCACCCCCCACCCCGAAGGCCAGATCGACTGCACCGTGCACGGTGCGGTGCTGCAGATCTCGATCAACCGCCCTGCCAAGCGCAACGGCTTCACGCCCAAGATGTTCCGTGAACTGGGCGAAGCCTACACCCGGCTCGAAGACGATGCTGGCTTGCGTGTGGGCGTATTGTGCGCCGAGGGCGCGCACTTCACCGCCGGTCTGGACTTGCCCACCATCGCCCCCTTGATGCAGCGTGGCGAAAAGTCGGTGCCGCTGGGTTTGGTCGACCCCTTGAATTTAGGCATGGAAGGCTATCGCCGCCGGGGCAAACCCATGGTGGTGGCGGTGCAAGGCATCACCTACACTCTGGGCATTGAACTCATGCTGGCGGCCGACATCGTGGTCGCTGCCGACGACGGGCGCTTTTCGCAACTCGAAGTCAAACGCGGCATCATGGCCACCGGCGGTGCGACCTTGCGCATGGCCGAGCGCGCCGGTTCGGGCAACGCTTTGCTGCACCTGCTGACCGGCGACGAGTTTGGCAGCGCCGAAGCCCTGCGCCTGAACTTTGTGCAGCGTGTGGTGCCTGCCGGTGAGCAGTTGGCCGAGGCCTTGCGCATTGCCCAGGCCATTGCCGCGCAAGCGCCGCTGGCGGTCGAGGCCACCCGCTTGAACGTGCTCAAAGCGGTGGAGTACGGCCCGGTCGTCGCCATGAACGAGTTCATGAGCGTGCAAAAAGGCTTGGCCAACAGCCAAGACGCGGCCGAGGGCGTGTTGTCCTTCGTGGAGAAACGGGCGGCGCGTTTTACCGGGCGCTGAGCCCAGTGCAAGCTGGTGTTCAGTTCCGGGGGGGATGATGGGACTTCCAACGCCCCGATTCGAGACACACCATGAAGTGCGCGCTTTTATCCGACATCCATGCCAACGCGCAGGCCTTGCAAGCATGCCTGGCGCATGCGCGCGCGCAAGGGGCTGAGCGCTTTGCTGTGTTGGGGGATGTGGTGGGCTACGGCGCTCATCCGAGCGAAGTCGTCGACCAAGTCATGCAGTTGGCCACGCAAGGGGCGGTGGTGATCCGTGGCAACCACGACGCCATGGCCGTGCAGCCGGACCGCACAGACCCCAGCCTGGGGGCCAGCACCGCGCTGTGGACGCACCAGCAGCTCAGTCCACGGCAACGTGATTTTTTGGCGACCTTGCCCTTGCAGGTGCAAGAACACCAAACCTTGTTTGTGCATGCCAGTGCCGAGCAACCTGCGCGCTGGCGTTATGTGGACCGCCCCGCGTTGGCGCAAACCTGCCTGGATGCCGCCGCAGCGTTGCAAGCCGACCGGGTGTTTGTGGGACATGTGCACCATCAGTCGGTGTATTACCGCGGCGCGGGGCAACAGCTGATGAGTTTCAAACCCACGCCGGGCGCGTCGATGCCGATGCCAACGCACCGCCAGTGGGTGGTGACCGTGGGCTCGGTTGGCCAGCCGCGCGATGGCGATCCGCGCGCCATGTACGCGCTGCTCGACGATGCGGCGCAGCGCCTGACGTTTCACCGCGTGCCCTACGCCCACGCCGAAGCGGCGGCGGCGATTCGCCAAGCGGGCTTGCCTGAGTACTTTGCGCAGCGTTTGGAGAGTGGCCGATGAAGTTACTGGAACCCGGCCATTTGATCGATGGCTTTGAAATCATGGCCTGTGTGCATGCCGGTGGCATGGCGCATATTTACGAGGTGCGTTACGCCGCCGATGCCCAGGGTCAGCGGCGTGACCCTGGTTTTCCCATGGCCATGAAAATCCCGCGCATGACCGCCGGTGATGGTGCGGAAAACATCATCAGCTTTGAAGTCGAATGCCAAATCATGCCCACGCTCAGTGGCCCGCATGTGCCGCGTTTTGTGGCGTCTGGTGACCTGACCCGTTTGCCTTATTTGGTGATGGAGTACGTACCCGGTCAGACCTTGACGCATTGGGTCGAGGCCGATGATTTCACCCCTTTTGAATCGGTGGCGCAGATCGGCGCGGCTTTGGCGCATGCGGTGCACAGCCTGCACCGGCAAAACGTGTGTCACCTGGACCTCAAGCCCGCCAACGTCTTGGTCAAGCCCGATGGCGCGGTGGTCTTGCTCGACTTTGGCCTGTCGTGTCACGCCCATTACCCGGATCTGTTGGCCGAAGAAATGCGCAAAGCCGTGGGCTCGCCGGTGTGGATCGCGCCGGAGCAGGTGGTGGGCGTGCGCGGCGATTTGCGCAGCGATATTTTTGCCATCGGCGTGATCCTGTACGAATGGGTCACCCACGAATGGCCCTTTGGCGCGCCACAAACTGCGGGGGGGCTGCGTCAGCGTTTGTGGATGGATCCACAGCCGCCGCGCCAACGCCGCGCCGAGGTGCCGCAATGGCTGCAAGAAATCATTTTGCGCTGCTTGGAACCGGAGGCGGCTCAGCGTTACCCTTCGGCCTCGCACCTGGCGTTTGATTTGTCGCATCCCGATCAAGTGACGGTGACCGAGCGCGGGCGCCGCACCCAGGGCACCGGCTTCAAAACCCACTTCAAGCGCTGGTTCAAAGCAGCGGGCATGCACTACCTGCCCAGTCCTTTGCCGGCGCAGCAAATTGACGAGGTGCCGATCGTGATGGTCGCACTGCCGCACACCGATGTCAGCGATGCCACCTTGTATTCGCTGCGCGAGGCGACGCAACGCTCCTTGGGCATTCGTCCTGGCGCGCGGCTGGTGTGTGTCACCGTGATTTCACCCAGCGCCACCAGCAGCACCGAGTCGCACAAAAGCGAGACACATGTGCACCGCCAGCACCTGAGCCGTATGAAGCAATGGGCGCAACCGCTGGATTTGCGAGATCACCAAATGTCTTGCCATGTGCTCGAGGCGGGCGATGTGGCCGAGGCCTTGCTGCGTTATGCCGAAGGCAACGAGGTGTCCATGATCATCATGGGCGCCGCCACTCACGGCTTGCACATGCAGCGTTTTGTGGCCACGGTGCCAATCAAAGTGGCCATGGGCGCGCCTTGCACGGTGATCTTGGTCAAGCAAGCCCTGCCTTTTGAGCATTGGACGTGAGACCGCCGCCTGTGACGACTTGAACTCGCCGACAATCGAGGCATGCACGATATTCCCCATCAAGCGACCCAAGAAGCGACCCAAGAAGCGATCCCTAGCGCCACCCACCCCTATGCCCATTTGACGCCCGATGCGGTGCTCGATGCGCTGGCCTCGGTGGGCTTGTTTGGCGACGGGCGCTTGACTGCGCTGAGCTCTTACGAGAACCGCGTGTACCAAGTGCATTTGGAGGACGCCTACCAAGGCCATGCGGCGGTGGTGGTGAAGTTTTACCGGCCCGAGCGTTGGAGCCCCGCGCAGATTCAAGAAGAGCACGATTTCGCCGAAGAACTGGTGGCGGGCGAAGTGCCGGTGGTGGCGCCCTTGCGCCTGAACGGCCAAACCTTGCACCAGGCCGCGGGCTTTGCGTTTTCGGTCAGCCCGCGCCGGGGCGGACGCGCCCCAGAGCTGGATGACATGGACGTGCTGGAGTGGATTGGCCGCTTTTTGGCGCGCATTCACACCGTGGGTGCAGCCCGCCCTTTCGCCGTGCGGCCTGCTTTGGACGTGGCCAGTTTTGCGCAAGAGCCGCGCGACTGGCTGCAACATCACCGCATGATCCCGCTGGAAGTCGAGCGCGAATGGTTTGCCACTTTGGACCAAGCCTTGGCGATGATCCAAACGCACCCGGTGCTGACCGCAGCCCAAACGTCAGCCCAGACCGCAGGCCGCATTCGCCTGCACGGCGATTGCCACCCCGGCAATATTTTGTGGACCCCGGCGGATCTGCCCGGCGGCGGGCCGCATTTTGTGGATTTGGACGACGCCCGCATGGGCCCGGCGGTGCAAGATGTGTGGATGCTGCTCTCAGGCGACCGGCGCCAGCGCAGCCTGCAACTGTCGGCCTTGCTGGACGGGTATGAGCAGGTACGTGACTTTGACCGGCGCGAGTTGGCTTGGATCGAGCCCTTGCGCACCCTGAGGCTCATTCACTACAGCGCCTGGCTGGCGCGGCGTTGGGACGATCCGATTTTCCCGATCAACTTTCCTTGGTTTGGCACCCCGGATTATTGGCGCGGCCAGGTGTTGATGCTGCAAGAGCAGATCGAGCAAATGCAAGAAGACCCGTTGGTGGTGTGAAGAGAGCGTTGGGCGAAAGAGCGTTTCAGCGCATCAGGCTTTACTTTTTCTCATCGGCTTGCGCAGGTTGCGGTTGGGTGTGCGATGGTTTTTGGGGGGCGTAAAGCACCTTCCCGACTCCGACGCCTGCACCCACACGGACCGGGCCTGGCGTGCTCACGCCCACGCCCGCATGGCCCGACACCTGCCCTGCGCCGTTGACGCCAACACCCACACCCAACGGACCTGAACCCGCATTCACGCCCACGCCGATGCCACCCGTGCCCGAGCCAATGCCGACAGACACCCCCGGGAAAATGGGCACGCCTATACCCACATTGGCGCCAAGGCGCAGGATCTCAGGCCAGCAACGCATTCACCCGTTTGACGTAAGCCGCCGGGTCGGCGGGCAAGCCGCCTTCGGCCAGCAAGGCTTGGTCAAACAAAATGTGCGCCAGGTCGTGGAAGTGGACCGAGCCATCGAGCTTTTTCACCAGTGCGTGTTCAGGATTGACTTCGAGCACCGGCTTGACTTCGGGGGCGCTTTGCCCAGCTTGCTTGAGCATGCGGGCCAGTTGCATGCTCATGCCGTCGTCGGTCACCACCAAACACGCTGGGCTGTCGACC
>CANGEE010000175.1 GCA_947452635.1 Comamonadaceae bacterium
CCCGCCAACAGCGTCAGCACCATCGGTCCTTGTTTGCTGGCATCCTGCAGCTTGCCCATGACCAAGGTGCCACCCATCAAAAACACAGCGACCCAAATCCCACTCATGTAGTTCAGCGTCATGGCGGTGGCCAAGGGCAAGTGGGCAATCGCGTAAAACCAGGCCGACAGCGAGGTCACCCCCACCACCGTGCGCCAGACGTGCATCATGGGCACGGGGGTGGCCAAAGGCACGCCTTGGCGGCGGCACAAGGCCCCCATGATCACCACGCCCACCGCGCCGCGGTAGCAGACCAACTCAAAAGTGTGGAAGTGGGCCGCCGCGTATTTGATACACACGCTCATGGTGGCAAAAAACAGCGACGCCAACACCATCCACCCCGCCTGCCAGCCGCTTTGGCGCAACGGCATTACAGCGGGCCCATGGCCCGGCGGTACCATTCATGAAAGTGTTGCATACCGTCTTCCATTGGGCTTTGGTAAGGCCCGACTTCGTTGTCGCCGCGTGCCCACAGGGCTTTGCGCCCGGCGTCCATGCGCTCGCCGATCTCGTCGTCTTCAAGGCAAGTTTCCATGTAAGCGGCTTGTTGGGCCTCGATGAATTCCCGCTCAAATGCCACGATTTCTTCGGGGTAATAAAACGCCACCATGTTCATGGTTTTGTTCGGCCCCATGGGGTGCAAAGTGGAGACGGTCAGGACATGCGGATACCACTCCACCATGATGTGCGGGTAGTAGGTCAGCCAAATCGCACCACGCTCGGGTGCTGCGCCACTGCGGTAGTTGAGCAGCACTTCGTGCCATTTTTTGTAGACGTCCGAGCCGGGTTGGCCAAAGCCTTTGGACACACCCACGGTTTGTACCGAATAGTGTTCCTTGAATTCCCAGCTCAAATCGTCGCAGGTGACAAAGGAGCCGAGACCGGGGTGGAAGGGGCCCACATGGTAGTCCTCTAAATACACCTCGATGAAGGTTTTCCAGTTGTAGTGGCACTCGTGCATCTCGACCCGGTCCAGCGCGTAACCGGTGAAGTCGAGTTGCGCGCGCGGCCCCATGCCGGCCAAGTCGGCGGCAATGTCACGACCGTTGTCTTCAAACAGCAAGCCATTCCACGCCTGCAACTTGTAGTTGTTCAGGTTCAGGCAAGGGTCGCTGGAGAAATGGGGCGCGCCCAACAATTGGCCGTTGGGGGCATAGGTCCAGCGATGCAAAGGGCACACGATATTGCCGCCCGCACTGCCCTTTTGCTGCTGGGCAAGATTGCCGCGGCCTTGCAGCATGACCGCTTGGCGATGCCGGCAGACGTTGGACACCAGTTCAATCCCGCTGGCAGAGCGCACCAAAGCGCGGCCCTCGTTTTCTTGCGGCAAGGCGTAATAGTCCCCCATTTGGGGCACCGCCAGTGCATGGCCGACGTAGCGGGGCCCTCGCTGGAAAATGGACGCGAGTTCACGCTGGTACAGCGCTTCATCGAAATAGCTGGAAACTGGTAGTTGGCTTGCGGCCTGCTGCAGTTGAAGACTTAAATCAGACATGAATGTCCTGACCTAGAGACTCCCCCTATGAAGGGGCAGGTACAGCGCTTAGCGTCTGGGACATTGGCGCGGAAATAGCGGGGTAACCCCGCCGGGGAAGGTTCGATTCTACCTGTTTGAGCCGACCGGCTGGCGCTGGCCCGGCCGGCAACGCGTCTGAACCCTGACAAAGCGCCTAAAATCGGGTCTTTTCTTGGGTTTCCCCCCGATGCCAAAAGCCCCTTCTAAAGAAATCGCCGCCTTGCCCGCCAGTTATGAAGCTGCCCTCCAAGAATTGGAGCAACTGGTTTCTCAATTGGAGTCGGGGCAATTGCCGCTGGACCAGTTGCTCACGGGCTACCAACGCGGCGCGGTGTTGCTGGGCTTTTGCCAGCAACGCCTGCAAGCCGTCGAAGACCAAATTCAAGTGCTGGACGAGGGCGTGCTCAAACCTTGGTGGGGTAGCGCCGCGTGAGTGCCGACATGACTTTTGCACTGAACGCCTGGATGAATCCGCACCTGCACCAGGTCGAGCAGGCCTTGATGCAGTGGATAGACCCGCAGGCTCCTGCCGATTTGGGACAAGCCATGCGCTATGCCGTGCTCGACGGCGGCAAGCGCTTGCGTCCTTTGCTGGTGCTGGCCGCTGCCCAGGCTGTGGGTGGCGCACCCGCCCTGACGCGCCCAGCCGCGTTGCGCGCCGCCTGCGCCATCGAGCTGATTCATGCTTACTCCTTGGTGCATGACGACATGCCTTGCATGGACAACGATGTGCTGCGCCGAGGCAAACCCACGGTGCATGTGCAATTTGGCCAAGCGCAGGCTTTGTTGGCGGGTGATGCCTTACAAGCTTTGGCGTTTGAGTTGATCACGCCCCAGGACCGCAGCGTGCCTGATGCGGTGCAAGCTGCCTTGGCAGGCTTGCTGGCGCGTGCGTCCGGCTACCAGGGCATGGCGGGCGGACAGGCGATTGACCTGGCCAGCGTCGGCTTGGCTTTGTCGGAGTCGCAGTTGCGTCAGATGCACCGGCTCAAAACCGGCGCTTTGCTGTTGTGCAGCGTGCAAATGGGTGCGGTGTGTGCAGGGCAGCCCGATGCCCAGGTCATGACCGCCTTGACGCACTTTGGCGAGGCTGTGGGCCTGGCTTTTCAAGTGGTCGACGACATTTTGGATGTCACCGCCGATTCGACCACTTTGGGTAAAACCGCAGGCAAAGATGTGGCCGCTGACAAACCCACTTATGTGGCCTTGATGGGCTTGGCGCCCGCTCAAGCCTTTGCGGCGCAGTTGCATCAGCAAGCGGTAAGCGCATTGGACGACAGTGGCTTGCCCTTGACACAGACTCAGCCATTGCGTGCCTTGGCCGACATGGTGATCCACCGGAACAATTGAATTCAATGCATGCCCTTCTCAACACCATAGACAGTCCTGCGGACTTACGCCGTCTGGCGCGCGCCGACTTACCTCGTTTGGCCCAAGAGGTGCGCGACTGCGTGATCGACAACGTGTCCAAAACCGGTGGCCATTTGAGCTCCAATTTGGGCACGGTTGAACTCACTGTGGCTTTGCATTACGTGTTTGACACACCGAACGACCGCATCGTCTGGGATGTGGGGCACCAAACCTATCCGCACAAAATTCTGACTGGACGGCGTGAGCGCATGCCCACCCTGCGCCAGTGGGGCGGCTTGTCGGGTTTCCCCAAACGTGACGAAAGTCCTTACGACCCTTTTGGCACCGCCCACTCGTCCACCAGCATTTCGGCCGCTTTGGGCATGGCGCTGGCGGCGCGGCAAAAAGGCGAGTCGCGCCATGCGGTGGCGGTGATCGGCGACGGTGCCATGACGGCCGGTATGGCCTTTGAAGCGCTGAACAATGCGGGCGTGGAAGACTGCAAACTGCTGGTCATCTTGAACGACAACGACATGTCGATCAGCCCGCCCGTGGGCGCGCTCAACCGTTATCTGGCCCAGCTGATGAGTGGTCGCTTTTATGCCGCTGCCAAGTCGGTCGGCAAGAACGTGTTGAAAAATGCGCCGCCTTTGTTTGAGTTGGCCAAACGTTTTGAAGAGCACGCCAAAGGCATGGTGGTGCCTGCAACCTTGTTTGAGAAATTCGGCTTCAATTACATCGGCCCCATCGATGGCCACGATCTGGAGTCTTTGATCCCCACCTTGGAAAATATCAAGCACCTGCAAGGCCCTCAGTTTTTGCACGTGGTCACCAAAAAAGGCCAGGGTTATGAGTTGGCAGAAGCCGACCCGGTGGCCTATCACGGCCCGGGCAAATTCGATCCTGCGGTGGGCTTGGTCCCCCCTTCGGTGCAGCCTAAAACCACTTTCACCCAGGTTTTTGGCCACTGGTTGTGCGACATGGCCGAGCATGACACGCGCTTGGTGGGCATCACCCCGGCCATGCGCGAAGGCTCGGGCATGGTGGAGTTTCACCGGCGCTTTCCCGGTCGGTATTACGACGTGGGCATTGCCGAGCAACACGCCGTGACCTTTGCCGCCGGCCTGGCCTGCGAGGGCTTGAAGCCGGTGGTGGCCATTTATTCCACCTTTTTGCAGCGCGGCTATGACCAACTGATTCACGATGTGGCCTTGCAGAACCTGCCGGTGGTGTTTGCCTTGGACCGCGCGGGCTTGGTCGGCGCCGATGGTGCGACCCATGCGGGGGCCTACGACATTCCCTTCATCCGCTGCATCCCGAACATGGCGCTGGCTTGTCCTGCCGATGAGCGTGAGTGCCGCCAGTTGCTCAGCACAGCGTACGCGCAAAATCACCCAGTGGCGGTGCGTTACCCGCGTGGTGCGGGCGCGGGTGTTGCGCCCTTGGCCGATTTACAAGGCCTGCCCTATGGCGTGGGCGAGATCCGCCGACAAGGCAATGGCATCGCCATTTTGGCTTTTGGCACCTTGCTGTATCCCGCCTTGCAAGCGGCTGAAAAGCTCAATGCCACCGTGGTCAATATGCGCTGGGTCAAACCGCTGGATGTGGCGCTGCTGTTGCAAGTGGCCAGCACCCATACGCACTTGGTCACCGTGGAGGAAGGCAGCATCATGGGGGGTGCCGGCAGCGCCGTGGCCGAGGCTTTGCACGCCGCAGGCTTGTCTGCTTCCTTGCTGCAACTGGGTTTGCCAGACTGCTTCATTGACCATGGGGACCCGGTGAAATTGTTGGCGATGCAGGGCTTGGATGCAGCGGGCATGGAAGCGGCGATTCGCCAGCGTTGGCCCACAATGCCCTTGTCAAACCAGGGTTGAGCAAAAGGGTAAACCCCTGCCCGCTGAATAAAGTTGTTTTCTACAATA
>CANGEE010000176.1 GCA_947452635.1 Comamonadaceae bacterium
CAGACAGCTTGGTGGACGGGGATTACTTCTTCGGCTTGGGCAAGATGTCCAGCTCTTTGGCGGTGGGCAGGAAACTGCCGTTCCAAATGGCTTCGGGGTTGACGCGGGTCTTGGTGTTGAATGCGTCAGACACTTGCGAGGCCATCAGCGACAAACGCGGACCTTTGACTTGCCCAAAGCCTTCGGCGCGGGCGTCCGGGCTGTTGATCACGGTGTCGATGGCCAGCTTGAGGCGGCGAATTTCCAGCTCGGTGTTGATGATGCCGTCACGCGCTTTGACGTCGTTGATGGCGGCTGCGGGGTCGGCGATCACGTCTTTGGCACCTTTGGTGAAAGCCAACAAGAAGGCTTTGACCGCGGCCGGGTTTTCTTTCAGCAATTTAGGCGAGGCGATGATGGCGTTGCCATACAGCTTGACGCCGTAGTCAGGGTATTGCAGCACGGTCACGTCTTCGGCTTTGACGCCGCGCGCTTCGATGTTCAAGAGCGAAGTGAAGGTGAAACCGGTGATGGCATCCACATCGCCGCGCACCAACATGGTTTCACGCAGCGGTGGGTCCATCGCGGTCCAGGCCACGTTGCCAATCCCGTTGGCCTTGGCAAAGATCGGGAAGGCACGGCGACCGGCATCAAACACCGGCGCGCCCAGTTTTTTGCCAGCCAAATCGGCCGGGGTCTTGATGCCGGTCTTTTTCAGCGCCATCACCGAGGCGGGGGTGTTGTTGTACACCATCATCACCGCCACGGGCTTGTTGGGCACTTCAGGGTTGTTGGCGTGGAATTCCATCAAGGCAGCCAAGTCGGCAAAGCCAATGTCATAAGTCCCAGAGGCCACGCGGGTGACCGCGCCGCCTGAGCCGTTGCCCGCGTCCACCGTGACGTCCAATTTGGCGTCTTTGAAATAGCCCTTGGCCACGGGGGTGAGGAAAAACGCGGCAGGCCCCTCAAAACGCCAGTCGAGTTGAAATTTGATCGGTGTGGTCTGGGCTTGGGCTGCGCCCATGGCGGCGAAAGCGGCCAAGGCGGCTGTGGCTTTGAGGAAAAAACGCTTGCTCATTGAAAAACTCCTGGGCACGTGAATGCCAATTGACGATGAAAGTAGGCTAGCAATATCAATGCCATTATCCAGTAAAGACGAGGCCTGATGGCTCGGGTAAATCCCCAAATGAGTGCATGGTGAGTTCACAGGGGTGAACTTGGCTCTGCATTCTTTCAGGCTCATTTCGAACTCATGTCGGCTTCGCATGTTGGCGACAGGGCATCCCAGCGCATTTAAGCGCGTGTTTGCGCGGCCGCCAAAGCGGTCATGTTCAGCACCCGACGCACCGTGGCGGCGGGCGTCAAAATGTGCGCCGTGCCGGCTGCGCCCATCAAGATCGGGCCCACAGTGACGCCGCCGCTGGTGGTGGTTTTGAGCACGTTGTACAAGATGTTGGCGGCGTCCAAATTGGGGCAGACCAGCAAATTGGCCGAGCCGCTCAGGGTGCTGTCTTCGACATAAGCGCTGCGGATCTCGGGTTGCAAGGCGGCGTCGCCGTGCAGTTCGCCATCGCACTCGATGTCGGGGTGTTGCGCCACAAACAAGTCCCGCGCCTGCCGCATTTTTTGCGCCGAGGCACGCTTGGAGGAGCCGTAACTGGAATGCGACAAAAAGGCCACCTTGGGGACGATGCCAAAGCGCTTGATTTCCTGTGCGGCCATGGCCGCGATCTCGGCCAGTTGCTCGGCGCTGGGGTCTTCTTGGACGTAGGTGTCGGTGATGAACAACGGACCTTGCTGGGTCATCAGTGCGTTCACCGCCGCGTAGTTGCTCACGCCTGTGCGCTTGCCCAAAATGCTGTCAATCCGCTCCAAATGCGTCATGTAGGTGCCGGCCAGACCGCAGATCAAGGCATCGGCATCGCCCAAGGAGACCATCAGCGCGCCGATGATGGTGTTGGAGCGGCGCACCGCCGCCTTGGCCACGGCCGGTGTGGCGCCGTTGCGCTTCATCAGCTGGTGGTAATGCTCCCAGTACTGGCGAAAGCGCGGGTCGTCTTCAGGGTTGACGTTGCGCACGTCCACGCCCAAGCGCATGCGCAGGCCGGCTTTTTCAATGCGCGCGGCAATCACCGAGGGGCGACCGATCAAGATCGGTTGCGCCACATTCTCATCGATCGCCATTTGCGCGGCGCGCAAGGCGCGGTCGTCTTCGCCGTCCGCATAGGCCACCCGCTTGAGGTCTTTGGGCACCGCCTTGGCGGCGTTGAAAACCGGCTGCATCAAGATCCCGGTTTGGGTGACAAAGCTTTGCAGTTGCTGGCGGTAAGCGTCCATGTCGGTGATTGGACGGGCGGCCACCCCAGAGTCGGCGGCGGCTTGGGCCACGGCCGGCGCAATGCGCAAAATCAGCCGCGAATCAAAGGGCGTCGGGATGATGTAGTCGCGGCCAAAAGACAGCTCTTTGCCTTCATAGGCGCTGGCCACTTCCTCGCTGATGTCGGCCTTGGCCAGATCGGCGATTTGGCGCACGCACGCCAGTTTCATGGCTTCGGTGATCTTGGTGGCACCGCAGTCCAGCGCGCCGCGGAAGATGTAAGGGAAGCACAAGACGTTGTTGACTTGGTTCGGGTAGTCCGAGCGGCCGGTGGCGATGATGCAGTCGGGGCGCGCGGCTTTGGCCAGCTCAGGGCGAATTTCGGGTTCCGGGTTGGCCAGCGCCAAGATGATGGGGTCGCGGGCCATGGTTTTGACCATCTCCACCGTCATCACGCCGGGGGCGGAGCAACCCAAAAACACGTCAGCGCCGTTGACCGCATCGGCCAAGGTGCGCAGGTCGGTCTTTTGCGCGTAACGGGCTTTGGACGCGTCGTAACCGCCGGGGCGGCCTTCGTAGATCACGCCCTTGGAGTCACACACAAACACGTTGTGCGCTTGAATGCCCAAGCCCAAAAACACATCGAGACAGGCAATCGCCGCAGCCCCAGCGCCGGACACCGCCACTTTGACGCTGCCAATGTCTTTGCCCACCAACTCCAAGCCGTTGAGCATGGCGGCGGCGGAGATGATGGCGGTGCCGTGCTGGTCGTCATGGAACACCGGAATGTTCATGCGCTCGCGCAACTTCTTCTCAATATAGAAGCATTCAGGCGCTTTGATGTCTTCCAGGTTGATGCCGCCCAAGGTGGGTTCCATGGCGGCAATGATGTCCACCAATTTGTCCGGGTCGCGCTCGGCCAACTCGATGTCGAATACATCAATCCCGGCGAACTTTTTGAACAAACAGCCTTTGCCCTCCATCACCGGTTTGGCCGCCAGCGGGCCAATGTCGCCCAGGCCCAACACGGCGGTGCCGTTGGTGATCACCGCCACCAGGTTGCCGCGCGAGGTGTATTCGTGCGCTTTGCCCGGATCGGCCTCAATGTCCAAACAGGGATAGGCCACGCCCGGCGAGTAAGCCAGCGACAAGTCGCGCTGGTTGGACAAGGGTTTGGTGGGGGTGACTGAAATTTTGCCGCGTGTCGGAAAGCGGTGGTAGTCGCGGGCGGCGTCGCGCAAAGCGTGTTCGGCGGGGGAGAGTGTTTTTGTCATGAAGGTCGTTCTTGTTTGGGAAGTCTCAAAGCAGAGCGTAACCGATCCGGCACTTCATCATGAGAGGGAAACACCGCCCTTGCCTCGGTGACAACGGCGGCGTCACAGCTTCAATGCGCGTCGGCTTGCTTGGCCGCCGCGATGGCGGCGCTGTCGTCATGGCTGGCGCCATTGAAGAACAGATTCAAGATCACCGCGCTGATGGAGGCCAACAAAATGCCCGACTCGATCAGCGGGTGCAGGTTGTGCGGCATCCATTGTTTGAAGTTGGGGGCAATCAGCGGGATCATGCCCATGCCGATGGAGATCGCCACGATCAGGGCGTTGAAGCGGTTGTGCTTGAAGTCCACGCCGCCCAAGATGCGAATGCCGGTGGCCGCCACCATGCCAAACATCACCAGGCCTGCGCCGCCCAGCACCACGGTGGGCAAGGATTCAACCAGCGCCGCCATTTTGGGCAGCAGGCCCAGGGCGATCAAAATCAAACCACCGGCCACACAAACAAAACGGCTCTTCACCCCGGTGACCGCCACCAAGCCCACGTTTTGCGAGAAGCTGGTGTAGGGAAAGGTGTTGAAAATACCGCCAATCAAAGTGCCCAAGCCGTCGGTGCGCAGACCGCGTGTCAAGGCGGCGCGGTCGACGCTGCGATCGGTCATTTCACCCAGCGCCAAAAACATGCCGGTGGACTCGATCATCACCACGATCATCACCAGGGTCATGGTCAAGATCAGCACCGGGTCGAACACCGGCATGCCAAAGTTGAACGGCAGTACCAGCCCAAACCAGTCGGCCTTGGCCACTTTGTCAAACGTCATCAGCCCCGTGGCGGTGGCCACCACGGCGCCGATGACGATGCCCAGCAGCACCGAAATATTCGCCACAAAGCCTTTGGCGTAACGGGCAATCACCAAAATAGACACCAAGACCAAGGCCGCAATGCCGATGCCGCCGAGGTCGGCGTATTTGGGGTTGGGCATTTTGCCCAGCAAGGCCAAGTCTTTGGGCGGCATGGGCAAGGCCGCGCCGGGTGCGCTGGCTGCTGCGGTGGCGGCGTCCAGCCACTGCTTGTGCTCAGGCGCCACGATGTTGGGGGCCGTTGGGCCAAACGGGTTGCCAAAAATCCAGTTGATGCCAATGCGCATCAAGCTGATGCCGATCACCGCAATGATGGTGCCGGTGACCACCGGTGGAAAGAAGCGCAACATGCGCGAGACCAGCGGCGCAATCAAGATGGAGATCAC
>CANGEE010000177.1 GCA_947452635.1 Comamonadaceae bacterium
AGTCGCTTGAACAACTTGATGCGGCAACTGATCGCGTTGTGAAGTATCAAAGTCAGCCGCAAAAAAAGCCCTGCCGCTGCATGCGGTCAGGGCGGGCGAATAGCGTGTGGTCTCAGGACGAGAGCGCAGGGCAACGGGGGCTCAGCGCGAGTGGGCTCAATTCACTCGGGTTCGATTTTCGCGTCACGCACCACCTTGGCCCAGCGCGGGGCTTCGGCCTTGATCAGCGCGGCGAACTGCTCAGGCGTGCCGCCGCCCACTTCATTGCCTTGGCTCAAGATTTTTTCTTTGACCTCAGGGTCTTGCAAGGCCTTGTTGCAAGCCGCATTGAGCTGTTTGATCAGATCGGCGGACAGGCCCTTGGGGCCGATCAAACCTTGCCAGTTCATGACCTCGACGGCGGGGAAGCCTTGCTCTGCCATGGTCGGGATGTCGGGGGCCAGCGGTGAGCGGTTTTTGCTGGTGATGGCCAAAGCCCGCAGACGACCTGCTTTGATGGACGGCATGGCGGTGTACATTTGCTCAAACATCATGTGCACCTGCCCACCCATCAGGTCGGTGGCACCGGCCGAGCCGCTCTTGTAGGGTGCGTGAATCATGTCGATGCCGGCCGCATTTTCGAACAGCGCGCCGCTCAAATGGTGCGAGCCACCGATGCCGCCAGAGGCGTAACTGAGCTTGCCGGGCGCCGCTTTGGCGGCCGCGACAATGTCTTTCACCGTTTTGTAGGGCGAGTCGTTGCGCACCATCAAGATCAAAGGACCGCGCTCGATCAGGCAGATCGGTGTCAGGTCGTTTTGCGGATCAAAGTTGAGCTTCTTGAACAAGGCCTGGTTCACCGCCAAGGGGGCAAAGTTGCCCATGCCCAGGGTGTAGCCATCCGGCTTGCCACGGGCAATGGCTTCGGTGCCGATATTGCCACCGGCACCGGCTTTGTTGTCGATGATGATGGGCTGGCCCAACACGGTGGTCATCGCCTTGGCCACTTGGCGCGAACGCGAATCGGCATTGCCACCGGCCGCATAGGGGCAGACCCAGGTGATGGGTTTGCTGGGGAATTTGTCTTGCGCTTGCGCCCAAGCGGGCACCACCAAGGCACTGCTGGCCGCTTGCAGTAGTTCTCTTCTTTGCATGCGATATCTTTTCAATTAAGCGGGTAAAAAACGTTCGACCAGCAAGCTCCAATACGCCGAGCCAATGGCCACATTGCCGTCGTTGAAGTCGTAACCGGGGTTGTGCACCATGCAGGCGCCATGGCCATCGCCGCTGCCATCGCCGTTGCCAATCAGCAAATAGCAGCCGGGTACTTTTTCCAACATGAAGGCAAAGTCCTCACTGCCAGTCAGCGCCAGGCCTTGGCGTGTGATGTTGGCCTCGCCCACCAGCTCTGCGCCCACGCTGCGGGCAAAGTCGGTTTCGGCCAAGGTGTTGACCAGCACCGCATAGCCGCGCTGGTAGTCGATGTGGGCTGTGACGCCATAGCTTTGGGCTTGGGCGTGCACCAGTTCTTTGATCCGCACCTCCAGCAACTGCCGCACCCCGCGGTCCAGAGAGCGCACGCTCAGTTTCAGGGTGCAGGTTTGGGGGATGACGTTGTTGGCCATGCCAGCGTTGAAAGCGCCCACCGTGATCACCGCCATGTGCAAAGGGTCGACATTGCGCGAGACGATGGTTTGCAAGGCCATCACCATCGCCGAACCCGCCACGATGGTGTCTACCGCTTTGTGGGGCATGGCCCCGTGTCCACCCACGCCCTCTAAGGTGATGGTCACATTGTCGGACGAGGCCATGGCAGGGCCATCGCGAAACACCAGTTGGCCTTGCGGATGGCTGGGCATGTTGTGCATCGCAAAAATGGCGTCGCACGGGTATTTGGTGAACAGACCGTCCTCCATCATCTTCACCGCGCCGCCCAAACCTTCTTCGGCGGGTTGAAAAATCAGGTTCACCGTGCCCGAGAACTGACCTTTTTGGGCAATGTGTTTGGCCGCCGCCAGCAGCATGGCAGTGTGCCCGTCGTGGCCGCAGGCGTGCATGATGCCGGTGTTGCAACTGGCATAGGCCAGGCCGGTGGCTTCGTCAATCGGCAAAGCGTCCATGTCGGCGCGGATGCCGATGGATTTGCTGCCGCTGCCGCGCTTCAGTTGGCCCACCAAACCGGTGCCGCCCAAGCCGCGCTCGACCTGGTAGCCCCAAGCGCTCAACTGCTCGGCCACCAAATCGCTGGTGCGGTACTCCTTGTAGCCCATCTCAGGATGCTTGTGGATGTCGCGTCGCACCGCAATGAATTCGTCTGCATCGGTCTGCAGGGCCTGGAGTTTGTCGTGCATAAATGCGTCGCGAGGGGCGTTCATCGGTGAAGTCCTTTGAAAATCAGGTCGGGTGATGCATCAAGGGTAAACGATTTCAAGGCCTGCAGGATCAAGGCTTTTCCCTGAATCGGCCGGCGTGAGGGCTGCAAGAATGGGGAACTGTTTGAAGAAAGTGACGACATGCTGGATTGGAGTTACCCCCTGGGTGTGGCCCTGCTGGGTTACAGCGTCCTGGGGTTGACGGGTTTTGGCTCCGCCTTGGTGATCGTGCCCTTGCTGGCTTGGCAATGGCCCTTGCCCGAAGTCGTGGCCCTGACCCTGCTGCTGGACGTACCGGCCTCGGTGTTGCACAGTGGCCTGAACTGGCGCCGGGTGCAGTGGTCCGAGTTGCTGCGCTTGTTGCCCGGTTTGGTGCTGGGCACGCTGATCGGCCTGTGGCTGACACCGCGCCTGCCCGAGCGCTGGCCCATGCTGATCTTGGGCCTCTATGTGGCCTGGGTCGGGCTTAACGCACTGCGAAAATCTGGCGCCCTCAAGGCCCCGGTGGCACCGGTCTGGGCCTATGGCGTGGGGGTCGCGGTAGGGGTGGTGGAAATGCTGTTTGGCACCGCGGGCCCCTTGGTGGTGGCCTGGCTGTCACGCCGCGTGCCGGATGTGCACAACCTGCGGGCCAGCACGCCCATGGTCATCACCGTGGCTGCCAGCACGGTGTTGACCGGCATGGCCCTGGAGGGACGGCTGAGCAATCCGGTACTGTGGTCTCGCTGGTCGGTGTTGATGGGGGTTGCGCTGATGGGGGTGTGGTTGGGCCACCGCTTAGCCCGTCGCTTGCCGGTGGCGCGCCTGCGCCAGATCATTTGCGCCCTGCTGGTGCTCAGCGGCGGCCTGCTGGCCCTGAACGCGTTGCGCTAGGGCCAGGCCCCATCACAACCTCGCTTACATCAGCAAGTGTTCACCCGCGTTGTCGCCACCCAGGGTGACGTAGTTGACTTTGCGGATGTCCATCAACTTGGTGCCACCGGCGTAGCTGATCGAGCTTTGCACATCTTGTTCCATCTCAATCAGCGTGTTGGCCAGCTTGCCCTTGATCGGCTCCAAGATGCGCTTGCCTTCGACGTGCTTGTACTCGCCCTTGTTGAAGTCAGAAGCCGAGCCGTAGTATTCCTTGAACATCTCGCCGTCGACTTCGACGGTTTTGCCGGGCGACTCTTCGTGTCCTGCAAACAGCGAGCCGATCATCACCATGGACGCCCCAAAGCGCACGCTCTTGGCAATGTCGCCATGGCTGCGGATGCCGCCATCGGCAATGATGGGCTTGGTCGCCACGCGGGCGCACCACTTGAGCGCCGACAACTGCCAGCCGCCGGTACCAAAACCCGTCTTGAGCTTGGTGATGCAGACCTTGCCCGGGCCCACGCCCACTTTGGTGGCGTCCGCGCCCCAGTTTTCCAAATCAATCACCGCCTCCGGCGTGGCTACGTTGCCGGCAATCACAAAGCTGGTGGGCAGCTTGGCCTTGATGTAGGCAATCATGTCGCGCACGCTGTCAGCATGGCCGTGCGCAATGTCGATGGTGATGTACTCGGGCACCAGGTTTTCAGCGGCGAGTTGGTCCACCGTGGCGCGGTCCGGGGACTTCACGCCCAGGGAGATGGAGGCGTAAACCCCTTGGCGGTGCATGTCGCGCACGAACTGGACGTTGTCCAGGTCAAAGCGGTGCATCACGTAAAAGTAATTGTTTTGCGCCAACCACAGGCAGATCGACTCGTCGATCACCGTCTTCATATTGGCGGGGACCACCGGCAGGCGGAACTTGCGGCCACCGAGTTCCACCCCGGCGTCGCATTCAGAACGGCTTTCCACCCGGCACTTGCGAGGCAGCAACAAAATGTGGTCGTAATCAAAAATTTCCATGAAAACCAAGCTCCAAAAAGGATCGTTGACAGAACGAATGAGCGCTTGGCTTGGCCGGTTTTTTGACGAAAAAAAACCGAGCGCAAGAATCTTGGGCCCGGTGTCTGATTGTACTCGTCTTTCCTTCCTACAATTGGCGCATGTTTTCTGTGCCCGATCCAACCTCGCCTTTGCTTCACAACCTCAATGAGGAGCAGCTGCGGGCGGTGACCTTGCCCTCTGAGCCCGCTTTGATTTTGGCGGGCGCGGGTTCGGGCAAGACCAAGGTGCTGACCACCCGGATTGCCTGGTTGCTGCAGACCTCGCAAGTGGGGCCCGGCGGTATTTTGGCGGTGACCTTCACCAACAAAGCCGCCAAGGAAATGAAGTTGCGCCTGCAGGCCATGCTGCCGGTGAACGTGAATGCGATGTGGATTGGCACCTTTCATGGTCTGTGCAACCGCTTTTTGCGGGCGCATTACAAGCTGGCGAATTTGCCGCAGACCTTTCAGATTCTGGACACGCA
>CANGEE010000178.1 GCA_947452635.1 Comamonadaceae bacterium
ATTAACATCGCATCAGGCCTCTTCTAGTGTTGACGCCCAATTAAGATGAATTGAGATGCATTCTTCGCATATTTCTTACCTACTTGAATGACTGCTTTCTAAGCTGCTCTTGAATTGAGGCAAAACATTTAAACGGCCGCTTAGGGCCTCATCCCGTCCTACAGACTGGCGGAAATTTGGCAAAACCAAGTCCAATTCGAGCTTAAACGGCCGCTCTGCGCAGCCTGCGTCAGTTGAGTTTTCCGCCCTTGAGGACTTTTTGATTGACGCTGACTTTGTCGGCTTTGACCCCGGGCTCATCAAAGGTGACGCGCTGATTGACGCGGTGGTGCGGCCAGTAGTCGGCCACGGCGTAGTGCTGGGTAGAGCGATTGTCCCAGATGGCAATGCCGTGGGCTTCCCATTGGTGGTGCACCATGAATTCAGGTTTTTTCATCCAGTCCAGCAAGAAGCGCAACATGCCCACCGCTTCATGGCGGTCCACGCCTTGAATGTTGCGGGTGAAATCGCTGTTGACGTAAATGCATTTGCGCTTGGAGTCCGGGTTGATGCGCACCACCGGATGCACCACGGGCTTGAAGGCTTTGATGGCGGCGATCAAGGCCTCGTCACCGCGTTTGCCCAGCGCTTCGCGAAAACCGGACACCTCCCAGCTGTGCACGGCGGTGAGCCCATCCAGGTATTTCTGCATGCCCGGCGACAACCAGTCATAGGCTTTGCTGGTGCTGATCCAGCAGGTATTGCCCCCTGCGGGTGGGGTGACGGTGATTTGAATCGCCGTGCCCAAGGGCGGCTGCGGCTTCCAGCTGATGTCGGTGTGCCAGTTGTCAATCGATGGCGGACGCTCAGGGTCGGAGACGATCACCTCCAGGTCTGGTGAGGACGGGTGCCGGTCGAAATAAGACCCCGAGGACAAAGGACCGAACACCTTGGCCAAAGCAATGTGCTGCTCGGGAGTGATGATTTGGGGGCGAAAGAAGATCACCTCAAAATCAAACAAAGCCTGGCGCAATTCGGCTTGCACCGGTTTGCTCAGTGGCCGGGTCAAGTCCACGCCTTCGATCCAAGCTGCAAAATTGGGCATGCGCGGCACAGGGGTGATGTGCTTGTAGCGCTTGGCAATATTGATCAGTTTCAAGGGTTTGGTATTGGCCATGGGGCTCACTTTCGTTGGGGTTCAAAGTCGGTTGAAGAAATGCAAATGGGGACAAGAGCGCGGTCATCTCAAGGCTCACTGCCAGTGCAGCAAGCGTTTTTCCAGCCAGGTCATGAAGCGCACCACGCTCACCCCCAGCAGGGCCAAGACCAGCAGCAGGGCCATGACGCCATTGACTTCAAAGGTGGCGCCCAAATACGACAGCGACTGGCCCAAGCCTTTTTCAGAGGCAATGATTTCGGCACCAATCACCCCCAGGAGGGCGTAGATCAAGCCCAAACGCAGACCCGAAAAAATCACCGGCACCGCCCCCGGCAAGGTCACTTGAAAAAAGGTAGTCACCGCGCTTGCGCCCAAGGTCTTGCACAGCATCACATGGTCTTGGCTGACGCCGCGAATGCCAGCCACCGTGCTGGACAGCACAATGAAAAATGTCAAGCTGCAACCCACCGCGATCTTGGAGCCCAGCCCCAAGCCAAACCACAAGATGAACAAGGGGGCCAGCGCAATGCGCGGCATGACGTTCATGGCGTTCAAATACGGATCGAGAAATTTCTCCACCTTCGGAAAAGCCACAAACAACAAGCCCACCGTCATCGCGGCCACACTGCCCAGGGTGAAAGAAATCAAGGTCCCCGCCATGGTCCAGCCCATGTCCACCCACAGCTTGCCGGTGGTGATGTTGTTCCACAAGAACATGATGACGCCGCTGGGCTGCCCGACAAACGTCGGGTCCAACCAGCGGTGCCCGGTGAGCCACTCACTCAATGCCAATACGGTGGCAATGAACACCAGGTGTGCGCCACCCCAACGCAGTGTTTCAGCTTTCATGTTCAGCCTTCATGTTTACTCCAGCCCGATTCCAGATGCGACCACAGCTGCGCATACAGCGCGTGAAAATGCGGGTCTTTTTGCAAGGCGCGGATGGACCGGGGTCGCGGCAAATCGATGGCGATATCGGCCACGATGCGTCCAGGTCGGGAGGTCATGACCACCACGCGATCGGACACGGCCACGGCTTCGGCCAAATCGTGGGTGACAAACAGCACCGACTGCTGGTGCTGCTGGCACAGGCGCAGCAACAGGTCTTCGAGTTGCAGCTTGGTTTGGGCATCCAGCGCGCCAAAGGGCTCGTCCATCAACAGCAGCGACGAGCCCATGGCAAAAGTGCGCGCCAGCGCCACCCGCTGGCGCATGCCGTGCGACAAGGCTTTGGGCAAGGTGTTTTCAAAACCCGCCAAACCCACCTCGTGCAACATGGCGTGCGCACGTTCTTGGGCTTGGTCGCGGGGCACGCCGCGCACTTGCATGCCGAACATGGCGTTTTGCAAAGCCGTCTTCCACGGCATCAGGCTGTCCCGGGCCAGCATATAGCCCACCTGCGGGTGGCCTTGCACTGGAGCGGCTCCCGCCAATTGGATGCGGCCTTGGCCGGTGTGCGGCACCAAACCGGCAGCCAGGTTCAGCAAGGTGGTTTTGCCGCAACCGCTGGGCCCGACCAGCGAGACGAATTCGCCTTGGCGCAGGTGCAAGTTCACCCCTGACAGCACCTGGGTGCTGCCGTCAAAACTCAAACTCAAGTCATCGACGGCGATGGCCAGCGCGGCATGCAAGCCGCAGGCTTGTCGGAACTGCACCATCGATCAGCGCAATTGCAGCAATTTGGCGGTGTCCACAGCCTTGTCAATCTGGGCTGTGCGGTGCAGATAGTCGGCCGCCGCTTGCAAGGCTTTAGGCTCTAGGGCGAAGCGCGAGCCTGCGATGGAATTGCGCAGCGAGGCCTCCACGGCCGACGCCCCCGCTGGGCCTTCGATTTTGAAGGTGTCGTTGATGACTTTGAGGACCGCATTGAAGTTGGCGGGGTTTTGGATAAAGGCTTCGGACTCGCGCATGGCCTTGGCAAACCCGTCCAGCGCGGCGCCCTTCTTTTGCGCAAATTCACCGCGCACGGTCATGGGGCCAGTGGCGCCATTGAGCTGGGTGATCTCTTTGGGGCCTTCTCCTTTGCGCGGGTCGACAATGACACGGCAGACTTTCATCGCCGCGCAAAAACCGTCCATCGGTGCAAACAGCATGAGGGCGTCAATTTGTTTGTTGGCCATCGCCGGCAAGGCGGTGTTGGGGGCGCCCACCGGCACGATGGTCACGTCACTGCCGGCCATGCCAGCGCCCT
Source organism: Comamonadaceae bacterium (assembly GCA_947452635.1). Lineage (GTDB taxonomy): Bacteria > Pseudomonadota > Gammaproteobacteria > Burkholderiales > Burkholderiaceae_C > Limnohabitans_A. The sequence goes on from CANGEE010000178.1 coordinate 3,330, forward strand.
TGAGCATGTCCAGCAACTGAAACTCCGCACCCGAGCCGCGTGCGGTGACCCCGATCTTTTTACCTTTCAGATCGGCCATCACTGCCGGGTAGCCCTTGGCTGCGTTGGGCGTTTCGGTGTGCGCACCGGCCATCAAAAAGAAGATGCTGTCCCGCGCCCCATTGCCAATGATTTTCAGATCCGCGCCTTTGTTCGCCGCCTGAATCACCACTTCGGCTGGGCCAAAGGCGATGTCAATGTCGCCGGCCAACAGCGTCTGTATGCCCAAGGGCGCGGCTGGGATGGTTTTGAGCTCGCACTTGATGCCGTTTTTCTCGCAATACCCGTTTGCAGCTGCAACCCGCACCATGACATTGCCCAACCCCGGGTAGTCTTGGATGCGCAGGGTTTCCATCTGCGCCATCACCGTGGCACCCCAAGTCAGGGCAGCGAGGCCCAAGGCGGATTGGAAGAAGGAAGTGAAAAACAGGGTCATGTCGTGTCCAATGAAGTGGCTGTGGCTTGAGCGACGTCAAGTGAGTCTCATTTGAAAACGCAAGCCGAGCGCAAATTGTTACGCGAGTGACAATTTAAGGGAAAGCACTCAAAATCGGGTTTGGGGCCCTTTCAGCGCCTTGCAGCCCCTGCCATTACTGGCCAAACCCTGAGTTCGCTATATGAAACCAGCTTCCCCCGCTTACCGTGCTTCTCAATTCAAGTCGCTCGATGTCACGGCCGTGTCGCAGACCTGGGCCGAAAACTCGGCCCTGACGCCCCGCTCGACCGAAGAGCTGCTGAAAATCGGCATCATTCGCCATTGGCAAACAGGCCAGGTGGTGCTCAGCCGAGGGCAATCGATTTCAATCGCCCTGCTGCTGCTCAAGGGCCGCTTGCGGGTCAGCGTGACCACCGCCGAGGGGGAAGAGCAGTTGTTGCGATGGATGTTGCCCGGCGAAATTTCGGGTCTCAGTTCAGTCTTTGCAGACACCACCTACCCTGCCGATTTGGTGGCGGCAGTGCCCAGCCAAGTGTTGCAAATCGAACGCGCCAAGTTGATCGAGCTGATCGGCCAAGACGCTACGGTGGCGGTGGACTTGCTGCGCATTTTGGGTCTGCGCATCAACCAGTTGTTTGACACCCTGGCCGATCAGGTGATGCCCACACTTGAAAAAAGAGTCTGGGCCACCTTGGAGCGCATTGCCCGATTCAACAGTGTGCAAGTGCCAGGCGGTGTGCAGCTACAGGTCAGCCAGGCCGATCTGGCGCAGGCGGCCATGGCTTCGCGCCAAAGAGTCAACCAACAGCTGCGCCGCTTTCAAGACCAAGGCTTGATTCGACTGGGTTACCGCAACATCGTCTTGCTGCGCACCTGAGAGGGGGTCGCAGACCCGCGCCATGGTG
>CANGEE010000179.1 GCA_947452635.1 Comamonadaceae bacterium
AGTGCTTCGGGCTGGGCCTGGGTGTAACCCCGAATCAGGTCCGACAAGGTTTGGAAAGGAGAGTCAGCGGTGATGAGGGGAGTCGTCATGCCCGACAGCGTAAATCAACTGGGCTGTTTATTCTGACCCCAGGGTGACGAGGGGCCCTCCATGACGGCGGTCGGATGGATTGGCCTGGCGCTGGCCCCACAGCACATGCAGCGGAAACAGCGCCAAGCCCAAACCGCCAAAGACCCAGTGGCTCCAAACGGCGGCGTCTCGCAGGTCTTCGCTGCCGTAGTAAAGCCACAGCCCCGAGGCCGTCAACACACTGAGCAAACTGCACAGCAACACGCCGGTGGTGCGGTTGCGCCGGGCGTTCCAGGCCAGGCGAATGTGGATCGGCATGACCGCGCCCACGGTCAGCAAGGCCGCTTGGGCGCTGATACCGTGCAGCATCAACAAAGTGTGCGACGCCAGGCCGGTCACGTTCATCTCCGCGTCGTGCGCCATGAAAAACAGCAGGCCCGATAAGGCGCAAAACACCACGATGGCATAAGTGGCAAGGCGTTGCCAACGTGGCAGACGGCCTACGCGGCTGGTGCGGTGGGCGGGTGCTTGCGGGGGATTGGATTTCATAGACCGGGGGTGATGAAGGCTTGTGCGCCGAAATGGGCAAAACAAGGCCATGTGGTTTGGCGCGCCAGGGCCAGCACCTTGGTCAACGCATCGGCCACCGCGCACAGCGGGGCGATGACAGAAAAACTGTCGGGGCTCTGAACGGCTTGACGGCGCTGCGGATGGACCAGTGCGGAGATGGTTTGACCGGCATGCCGTTGCTGCGAGAAATGGATCGCCGAGGTGGCGCAAGCCCCGTCTTGCAGCAGACCGGCCAGCACGGGCTGCGGGTTGTGCGCTTGGCGCAGGTAAATCGGTTCGGGCTCAGGGCCGATGACCCTCAGGTCGCCTCCTGCGTTGACGCTGGCGCAAGTGACCCCATGGGCTTGCAGGGCGTCGATGGCGCGGTCCACCGCAAAGCCTTTGGCAATGCCGCCCAAATCCAAATGGCAGGGGCCTGCGCTGCGCACCTGGCCGTCCTGCACTGTCAGTTGCGTGATCGACGAGGCGGTGGCGCCGTTCACACTGTGGGGCAGCAACCCCCAGAAGGCCAACTGCGGCGCAACCCCTGGGTCAAACAGTCCATCTGAATGGGCGTGCAGGCTTTGCGCCAGCAGCAACACTTCTTGGGTCCACGGGTGCACCTTGACCGCTTGCTGCTGCGCCAAGCGCTGGATGCGGCCCAGGTCAGAGTTCGGGTCGAAAGCCGACATCAGCTGCTGCACCCGCGCGATGGCGTCAAAGGCCGCGTTCACCGCTGTGGTGCACACGGCGGGCGCTGCGCCGTGCACGTGGATGCGCACATAGGTGCCGAGCAGGGGCCGCATGGCGTTCATTTCGTGTCCTTGAGCGCCAGTTCATACATCACCATCAAGCGCTTGACGCCGTCCGTCAGGTGCTTGCACGACAGAGTGGCACCCGAGAGGTTTTGGATGTCGTGCTTGAGCTTGAGGGGGGCGGCGCTGGTTTTGCCGACAAATTGCGCACGCCAAGCCGCATCGGCGACTTCGTAGCCGTAGGACTCGACATATTCCATGATCTCGATGCCCTTGATGCTGCCGTTGGGCAGGATGGCCAGGGCGTATTTGACCATCTCGTGCTTGCCCAGCACCTCGTCGATGATGAACCAACCGCCATCGCTGCTGCGCCAGATGCGCTCGCTTTTGAAGGGTTCGCGCACCGAAGACAGTTCACGCATTGTGTCGCGCTGGGTGTCGGTCAAAAACACCGGATGGGCATTGAGTTTTTGGCCGGGGAAAAGCCGTTGCTGCGCTTCATCAATGCCTATGTTGATGCGGGCATGGGCCAGTGTGGGGATCACACAGGCGGCCAAGGGCAGCATGGCGAGGGCGCTGGCGGGGATCCATTGCATGAAGTTCTCCTTACAAGGGACGACCGAACTTGAGCATCACCTCGTTGCGTGAATGGCTGTCCCACACCCGGCCGTTAGAGCACTCGGCTGCGCCAGGCTCCCAGCATTGGCTTTGGCCCTTGAGCTGGTAGCGCCACGCGGCGGTCACCCACCAGTCTTTGGTGGCGTAGTGCATATTGGGGCCAATGAAGTGGGCGCGCTGGGTTTGTTGGTTGAAGGCATAGCCGTCAAAGTCGTTGTGGAAACGGTATTCCATCCCGGCGGTCCAGTTGTTGGCCACCCGGTAAGACACGCCCAGCAGCAGATCGGCCATGCTTTCTTTGCCCATGTCTGGCGCATTGAACTTCACCTTTTCCACCGACAACTGCAGATTGGCGGCGACCACCAGCCGGTCGTCCAGAAAGTTCGATTGCAGCAGCAAACGCGACTCCAGCTCGTCTTTCACGGCACCCGTGGTCGCTTCCAAATACAAGCCCACGCCCACCGGATCGATCACCGGGTTGCTGACGCGCCAAATGCCTTCCAGTGACACCCCGTCCACCCGGCTGCGGCTGTAGGGGCTCAAGCCCGCCGAGCTGGGGACCAGCCAGCCGGACGTTGAGCCGTCGTTGTAGTTTTGATTCGCACTGACGCGGCTGGTGTTCAGGTAACCGGCGATCTGAAAGTCTTCGCTGACGCCGTATTCCAGCTCGGTGCGCGCCTGCCACAGATCGTAGTGGCCGCGAGCCTGGCCTTGGTTAATCTGCAGGCGCTGTTCAAACTCCAAAGTCCCCTTGGGTTGCAGGTCCAAGGTGTAGACCCAGCCGAATGAACCTTCCCCGGCCTGGGCGGGCAGCACAACAAAAGGGGCCAGCAGGGCGGCCAGGCGAAGGAAGCGCAAGAACATAGGAGGCTTTCAAAAACAGCAGAGCACCGATTCTAAATGCGAACGATTCTTGTTTACAAGCAAAATCCATAACCCTGTTGCAAGTGTGGTGACTTAGAGTGAGATCAAGAAAACTGCGTATTGCTCCCGTCGTCAGCGGACGCGCTGGCAAGATCGAATACAGTATTCGTTTTCCGACCTTTCAATCACTAGAAAAATGAGTGCAACCATGGCTGCCGACAAAACCCAAATCATTTACACCTTGACCGATGAAGCCCCCTTGTTGGCCACGGCTTCATTTCTGCCTATCGTTCAGGCCTTTGCTTCGCCTGCTGGCATCGCTGTGGTACCGAAAGACATTTCGGTGGCCGCGCGGATTTTGGGCGAGTTTGCAGACTTGTTGCCTGAGGCGCAGCGCCTGCCCAATAACCTGGCAGAACTGGGCAAGCTGACCTTGAAGTCTGAAGCCAACATCATCAAGTTGCCCAACATCAGCGCCTCGGTGGGTCAGCTGACAGCCGCGATCAAAGAGTTGCAGGGCAAGGGCTACGCCCTGCCAGACTACCCTGAGGCACCTCAAACCGATGCCGAAAAAGACATTCGCAACCGCTACAGCAAATGCATTGGCAGTGCCGTCAATCCGGTGCTGCGCGAAGGCAACTCCGACCGCCGCGCGCCGCGCGCCGTGAAAGAATTTGCCCGCAAGAACCCGCACAGCATGGCCGAGTGGAGCCAGGCCTCACGCTCGCACGTGTCGCACATGCACGCGGGCGACTTCTACCATGGCGAAAAGTCCATGACGCTGGACCGCCCGCGCGAAGTGCGCATGGAGCTGATCACCAAGAGCGGCAAAACCATGGTTCTCAAGCCCAAAGTGGCCTTGCTGGACCGTGAAGTCATCGACAGCATGTTCATGAGCAAGAAAGCGCTGGAAGCTTTCTACGAGAAAGAAATTGAAGACGCTCACGCAACCGGCGTGATGTTCTCGCTGCACGTGAAGGCCACGATGATGAAGGTGTCGCACCCCATCGTGTTCGGGCACTGCGTGAAAATTTTCTACAAAGACGCGTTTGCCAAGCACGGCGCTTTGTTCAAAGAGTTGGGCGTCAATGTGAACAACGGCATGGCCGATTTGTACAACAAGATCACCACCCTGCCCCAGTCCAAGCAAGACGAAATCAAGCGCGATCTGCACGCTTGCCACGAAGGTCGCCCCGAGCTGGCCATGGTGGACTCGGCCAAGGGCATCACCAATTTCCACTCGCCCAACGACGTGATCGTGGACGCCTCCATGCCCGCCATGATTCGCAACGGCGGCAAGATGTGGGATGCCAACGGCCGCTTGAAAGACGTCAAGGCCGTGATGCCCGAGTCGACCTTTGCCCGCATCTACCAAGAGATGATCAACTTCTGCAAGTGGCATGGTGCGTTCGATCCCAAGACCATGGGCACCGTGCCCAACGTCGGCCTGATGGCGCAGCAAGCCGAAGAATACGGCTCGCACGACAAGACCTTTGAAATCACCGAAGACGGCGTGGCCAACATCACCGACAACAACACCGGTGAGGTGCTGCTGTCTGAAAACGTGGAAGCCGGTGACATCTGGCGCATGTGCCAAGTCAAGGATGCGGCGATCCGTGACTGGGTCAAGCTGGCGGTGACACGCGCCCGCAACTCCGGTATGCCGGTGGTGTTCTGGCTCGACCAGTACCGCCCGCACGAGGCCCAATTGATCACCAAGGTCAAGATGTACCTGCACGAGCACAACACCGCCGGTCTGGACATCCAGATCATGAGCCAGGTGCGCGCCA
>CANGEE010000180.1 GCA_947452635.1 Comamonadaceae bacterium
AAATGCGCAAACCCAGCCGCTGGCAAATGGCTTTCGGCCACGGCCTCGATGATGCTGTCTTTGGAGTAGAAACCGGCAAAGAATGGCGTGCCGATCAAAGCCAAAGAACCCAAGAGCGAGGTGATCCAGGTAATCGGCATGTACTTGCGCACGCCGCCCATCCAGCGGATGTCCTGGTTGTGGTGCATGCCCATGATGACCGAGCCTGCGCCCAAGAACAGCAGGGCTTTGAAGAAGGCGTGCGTCATCAAGTGGAACACCGCCACCGAGTAAGCCGAAGCCCCCAAGGCCACCGTCATATAACCGAGCTGAGACAAGGTGGAGTAAGCCACCACGCGCTTGATGTCGTTTTGGATGATGCCCAAAAAGCCCATTAACAAAGCCGTGATGGCACCGATCACCATGATGAAGTTCAAAGCGGTGTCGGACAATTCGAACAGCGGCGACATGCGCGCCACCATGAAAATACCAGCGGTCACCATGGTCGCTGCGTGAATCAAGGCGGAGATCGGTGTGGGGCCTTCCATCGAATCAGGCAACCAAACGTGCAAGGGGAACTGCGCCGACTTGCCCATCGCGCCGATGAACAAGCAAATGCAAATCACCGTGACCAGCATCCAGGAGGTGCCCGGCAAGGTCAAAGCGCTCAACTCACTGGCCTTGGCAAAGGCCTCGGTGTAGTTCAAGGTGCCGGCAAATGCAGCGATCAAGCCGATGCCCAAAATAAAACCAAAGTCACCCACCCGGTTGACCAAGAAGGCCTTCATGTTGGCAAAAATGGCGGTCGGTTTGTTGAACCAAAAACCGATCAACAAATACGACACCAAGCCCACCGCCTCCCAACCGAAGAACAGTTGCAGCATGTTGTTGCTCATCACCAGCATCAGCATGGAGAAGGTGAACAGCGAGATGTAGGCAAAAAAGCGGTTGTAGCCTTCGTCTTCTTCCATGTAGCCGATGGTGTAGATGTGCACCATCAGCGACACAAAAGTCACGACGCACATCATCATGGCGGTCAAGCCATCCACCATGAAACCGACTTCCATCTTCAAATCACCCACCACCATCCAGGTGTACAGGGTTTCGTTCAAACGGGCACCGTCCAAGGCCACGCTCTTGAGCGTCATGGCGGACAACATAAAGGCGATCAACACGCCCAAAATGGTCAATGTGTGGGACAGGCGACGGCCGATCCAGTTGCCACCGAATTGCGTGCCAAAAATACCCGCCAATACCGAGCCCACCAGCGGGGCCAAGGGCACGGCCAGGAGCGTACTGGCGTTGAGGGTTGAAGACATGTTTTAACCCTTGAGCGAATTGAGTTCATCCACATTGATGCTGTTCTTGTTACGGAAGAGCAAAACGAGGATGGCCAGGCCGATGGCGGATTCAGCCGCCGCCACGGTGAGAATGAAAAACACAAACACCTGGCCGCGCATATCCCCCAAGAAGTGAGAGAACGCGACAAAATTCATGTTCACAGCCAACAGCATCAACTCAATGGCCATCAACAAAACGATCAGGTTTTTACGGTTCAAAAAGATACCGATCACCGACAAGGCAAACAGCATCGCGCCCAAAGAGAGGTAGTGTCCCAGCGTCAAGGTCATCACTTGTTCTCCACGGGTGCAGCTTCTGGTGCTACGGGTTGGGGGGCTTGCCCGGCTTGGGTCACGCCGACTTTGACAATCGACAATCGGTCTGCGGCGCGAACGCGCACTTGAATGGAGGCGTTGATGGCCTTGCTGTCCTTGCGCTCACGCAAGGTCAGGGCAATCGCCGTGATCATGGCCACCAGCAAAATCACCGCGCCAATTTGGATCGGCATTAAATAATCGGTGTACAGCAAGATGCCGAGTGCTTTGGCATTGGACACGGGCGCCGCCACCTGCCCCAGCGCTGCCGCAGGCGCATCCGTGACGCGGAAACCCCCCATCAACACAGCGGCCATTTCGAGCGCAACCAAAGCGCCCAATGCCGCGGCCAAAGGAAAGTGCTTCCAAAAACCTTCACGCAATGCATCGACATGGATGTCCAACATCATCACCACGAACAAGAACAGCACCATCACCGCACCCAAATACACCAGCACCAAGGTGATGGCCAAGAATTCGGCTTGCAACAAAAACCAGACGCCAGAGGCTTGCGAAAAAGCCAGCATCAGGAACAGTACGGCGTGCACAGGATTGCGCGCAGTCACCACGCGGAAAGCGGCAAACAACAGCACCACCGAAAAGAGATAGAAAAAACCGGTTGGGACGTCCATGATTGAATTCTTTCAGCGGTACTTGGCATCGGCGGACTTGGCGGCCGCAATGTCTTTCTCGTAACGGTCACCCACCGCCAAGAGCATGTCTTTGGTGAAATACAAATCGCCACGTTTTTCGCCGTGGTATTCGAAGATATGGGTCTCCACGATGGAGTCAACCGGGCAACTTTCTTCGCAAAAACCGCAGAAGATGCATTTGGTTAAATCGATGTCGTAACGCGTGGTGCGCCTGGACCCATCGTCGCGCACACCGGCTTCGATGGTGATGGCCATCGCCGGGCACACGGCTTCACACAATTTGCAGGCAATGCAGCGCTCCTCGCCGTTGTCATACCGGCGCAGTGCGTGCAGGCCTCGAAAACGTGGCGACAAGGGCGTTTTCTCTTCCGGGAATTGAACCGTCACCTTGCGACGGAAAGCGTAGCGGCCGGTCAGGGCCATGCCTTTGAACAACTCCACGAGCATGAAGCTCTTGAAGAAGTCTTTGAAAGAAAAGGCGGAAGCGGTCATGGTGCTCATGTTCATTTCCAAATGTTCCAGGGTGAGAACATCCAAGCGCCCACCACCAGCAGCCACACCAGCGTGACAGGGATGAAGATTTTCCAGCCCAGACGCATGATCTGGTCATAGCGAAAGCGCGGGAAAGTGGCGCGAATCCAGATGAACATGGACACCACCAAGAAGGTTTTGATGCCCAACCAAATCCAGCCCGGGATCATGTTGAACAGCGCGTTGTCTATCGGCGACATCCAGCCGCCCAAGAACATGATGACCGCCAAGATCGACACCAACCACATGCTGGCGTATTCGGCCAAGAAGAAGATGGCAAAGCCCATGCCCGAGTACTCGACCATGTGACCGGCGACGATTTCAGCTTCGCCTTCGACCACGTCAAACGGGTGACGGTTGGTTTCGGCCACGCCAGAGATCAGATACACCAAGAAAATCGGAAACAAAGGCAGCCAGTTCCACGACAAGAAATTCAGGCCCATTTGCGCTGCAACCCCCTTGCCCTGCCCCAACACGATGTCGGTCAAGTTCATGCTGCCCGAGACCATCAACACCACCAAGAAGCAAAAGCCCATGGCGATTTCGTAGCTGACCATTTGCGCTGAGGCGCGCAGCGCGCCCAAGAAAGCGTATTTGGAGTTGGAAGCCCACCCCGCGATGATCACCCCATAAACTTCGATTGAGGTGATCGCCATCACCAGCATCAAGCCCGTGTTGATGTTGGTCAAAGCAAGCTCAGGACCGAAAGGAATTGCCACCCAGGCCGCCAAGGCTGGCATGATGGCCATGATCGGACCCAGGCGGAACAAGCCCAAGCTGGCGGCGCTGGGGTTGATCAGCTCTTTGGTCAACAGCTTGACCGCATCGGCGATCGGCTGCAACAGACCCATGGGGCCCACGCGGTTCGGACCGTGGCGCACTTGAATAAAACCCAAGAGCTTGCGCTCCCACAGCGTCAGGTAAGCCACGGCGCCCATCAGCGGCGCCAAAATGGCGACGATCTTGATCAGGATCCACAGCACAGGCCACACCAGCGTGGGCCACCAGCTGACAGCCAACAGGTGCAAGCCGCCGTTGTACAAAGCATCGATCATGCGGCCACCTCTTGGGCAGTGAGGGCATCCGCCGTCATCTGCAGTGATGGGGCGCGGCGTACCACACCATCCAACTGGTAAATCGAGGCCACCACCGGCGCGGCCACTTCACCGGCCATGCGCAAAGCCGCACTGCTGGTGTTGCTCAGGACCGGCGCGCTCGCAGTGGCTTTGGCCAACACGTCTTGCGAGGTCTCAAAGTCAAAACCCGGCACGCCCAGCAAATTGGCCAAGACACGCATCACCTTCCAAGCAGGGCGGGTCTCGCCCAAGGGCTTGACCACCGCATGAAAACTTTGCAAGCGGCCTTCGGCATTGACAAAACTGCCCGAAGTTTCAGTGAATGGCGCAATCGGCAGCAACACATCCGAGAAAGCCATGTTCGCTTTGAAGGGGCTCAGGGTGATGACCATCTCGGCTTCCGCCAGACTCGTTGCGGCCGCCGCGCCCGCAGCGCTGTCGTGCTCGGGTTCGGTGTTCAGCAGCACAGCGGCTTTGAGGACGCCGGCCAGCATTTGACCCGCATGCGCGCCACCGGTTTGCGGCTGCGCCTTGACCCACTGCGCGCCCACGGTATTGGCTGCTTCGGTCAAATAACCGACGCTGGCACCGGTGTGCTCGGCAATCCAGTTGGCCAAGCTCAACAGTGTCGAAGCATTGGCATGGTGTGCAGCGGCGTTGCCCAACAGCACCGCTTTGCGCTCGCCGCCCAACATCGACTTGGCGATGGCGCT
>CANGEE010000181.1 GCA_947452635.1 Comamonadaceae bacterium
CCAAAATCACACTGAACTGAAGGCAGGAGACCGCTTATGACTTTTTCAAAATCACTGGGCCTGTCCCGTCGCGGCTGGCTGTCCGCCGTCGGCGCGGCCCTGTCCGTTTGCAGCGCCGTGGCACTGGCCCAAAGTCCCGCGTCCAACCTGAAGTTGGTTGTGGGTTACGCCGCCGGCGGCCCGGTGGACGCGGCAGCGCGTGTTTTTGCGCCGGTGTTCAGCCGTGAAATGGGCGTGCCGGTGATTGTCGAAAACCGGGTTGGCGCTGGCGGGGCGGTGGCCGGTCAAACCGTGGTCAAGTCGGCTCCGACAGGTGCCGAGTTGTTTTTTGCCGCCAGCCCGACCATGACCATCAGCCCGCATGTGCTCAAAGCCATGACCTTCGATCCGCTCAAGGACCTGGCTCCCTTGGCACCGATCTTGACGTATGCCAATGTGCTGGTCATCAACCAAAACCAGCCTTTCAAAACACTGCCCAAGCTGGTGGCGTATGCCAAAGCCAACCCGGGTCAGCTGGCTTATGGCTCAGCCGGCATGGGCGCGTCCAACCACCTCAGTGGCGAGCTGTTTGCCCGGCGCGCCGGTATCCAGATGACCCATGTGCCCTACAAGGGCAATGCCCCGGCCATGACCGATGTGATGGGCGGGCAAATCCAAATGATGTTTGACATCGTGGGCGGTGCCAAGTCGTACATCGACGGCGGCAAGGTGCGGCCTTTGGCGGTGACCTCCAAAGAGCGCAACCCGGCTTTGCCACAGCTGCCCAGCATGACCGAGCTGGGTGTGCGCGACTACGACGTGGGCGGCTGGTACGGCCTGTATGGCCCCTTGGGCATGAGCGCAGAGATGAGCCAGCGCATTGCCGCCGCCACCGCGCGGGCTTTGCAAGATGCGGACTTGCGCAAGCGCTGGGTCGACCAGGGTTATGTGATCTGGAATGGCAAAGTCAGTGACTTGGCCGAACGCATGCGCCGCGAACACGCGCTGTGGGCCGAAGTGACCAAGGGCATGACCTTTGAATGACAGCCGGACCTCCAAGGCTTGCATACACTGGCGTCTATGAACCGCATCCACCACCTGTTTGACCAGCGCGCAGTCCAGGCCCCCGACCATCCCTTTTTGCTGCTGGCCGATGCCACCCTGACGCTGAGCGACTTGTCGCGCCACGTGGACGCGCTGGAAGCGGAGTTGCGCAGCGATGGGGTGCGCACCGGCGACCGGGTGCTGGTGGCGGCCGAGAACTGCACCGAGCATGTGGCCTTGATTTTGGCGTGCAGCCGGGTGGGGGCTTGGGTCTGCGGCGTGAATGCGCGCATGACGGCGGCTGAATTGGCAGGCTTTGTGCACAAAGCCGATGCGCGGGTGGTGTATTTCACCAGCGCCGTCTCCGCGGCCGCACGCCAGCATGCGGCGCACTACAGCACCCGGCCCAGTGTGTTGCCCGGCTTGCTGCGCAGCACGGTGTTTCAGTCGGCCACCGTGCAAGAGGAGCCCTTGGGCGAGGAAGTGGCGGCCATCATTTTCACTTCCGGCACCACCGGTCAACCCAAAGGGGTGATGCTGACCCATGCCGGTTTGCTGCAGTTTGCCCAGGTGTCGGCCAGCTCGCGGCAACTGACCGCGGCAGACCGCTCGTATGCCTATCTGCCCATGACCCATATTTTTGGCTTGGGCACGGTGCTCATGGCCTCCATCTATGCGGGTGCGGGCTTGGTGATGCGCAGCCAATTTGATCCGCAAGATGTGTTCAAAACCCTGGCCTTTCAAGGCGTGACCCAATTGCAAGGCCCGCCCGCCATGTTCACCCGCTTGTTGGCGTGGCTTGACAGCCAGGGTATCCGCCATCCCGAGGCCCCTGATCTGCGCTATGTCTACACCGGCGCTGCGCCGCTGGACCTGAGCTTGAAACAAGCGATTCAAGCGCGTTTCGCGCAGCCCTTGCACCATGGTTACGGCCTGTCGGAATATGCGGGTGCGCTCACCTTGTGCCCAATGGGGCAGTGGCGTGAAGACACCAGCGCGGGTTATGTGGTGGAGGGCGCGCAACTGCGCATTGTGGACAGCCAAGGCCAGGATGTGGCGCGTGGCGAGACCGGGGAGATTTGGATGCGCGGTGTCGGTTTGATGCCCGGTTATTTTCGCGACCCCGAGATCACCGCCCAAGTGATGCAACCCGGCGGCTGGTATGCCAGCGGCGATCTGGGCCGGCAAAGCGAGGACGGCGCTTTGCATCTGGTGGGGCGCTTGAAGGAGATGATCATCCGCTCCGGCTTTAACGTCTACCCAGGCGAGGTCGAAGCGGTGTTGCTGCGCTTCGCCGGGGTGAAAAATGCCGCCGTGCTGGGCCGCAGCTTGACCGATGGCAACGAAGAAATCCTGGCCTTTGTCGAGCCGCAGGCCGGAGCGGTGCTGGACCTGCAGGCGCTGCAGGCCCATGCCCAAGCCCAATTGGCCCCCTATAAACGTCCCTCGCAGCTGCGCCAAGTCAGTGAAATGCCCATGACCTTGAGCGGCAAAATTTTGAAGCGAGAATTGCGCGATCAATTTTTGAAAACCGAACACGATGAATCCCTCAACGCCTGAATCCACTGCTTTGGCCCCTGAGGAGGTGGCGCATCTGCGCAGCTGGGAAGGCCGCACCGAAAGCGTGCTGGACGAAGTCAGTGCTGCGCCCTTGCGCGGCCTGAGTGCTTTGCTCGACCGCGACGATGCCTTGCCCACCTCGGGCACTGCGGTGCCGCCTTTGTGGCATTGGCTGTATTTTTTACCGCAAGCACCGCAAAGCCAGATCGGCGTGGACGGCCACCCCCTGCGTGGTGGTTTTTTACCGCCCGTGCCCCTGCCCAGGCGCATGTGGGCCGGAGGCCGGATGCAATGGCAGCAGGACAACCCTTTGCGGGTGGGCGACGCTGCACAAAAGCGCTCGCGCATTGTGTCGGTCAAACACAAGTCAGGCCGCTCGGGCGATTTGCTGTTTGTCGAGGTGGAACATGCTTTCCACAATGCCCATGGCCTGTGCCTGACCGAGACACACGACATCGTCTACCGCGCCGCCGCCATGCCCGGCGAGGCGCAAGTCCCTCCCACGCCAGCCGAGACCGATGCCCCCTGGCAGCGTGCGTTTGTGCCTGATCCGGTGTCCTTGTTTCGCTATTCGGCTTTGACATTCAATGGCCACCGCATCCACTATGACCGCAGCTACGTCACGCAAGCAGAGGGCTACCCCGGCCTGATCGTCCATGGTCCTTTGATCGCCACCTTGCTGGTAGACCTGGTGCGCCGCCAAGTGCCTGCTGCCGGCTTGGTCTCGTTCCAGTTTCGCGCGGTTCGCCCCACTTTTGACCTGCGTCCCTTGCGTCTGAACGGTCGCCCCTCGGCGGACGGCACATCCATAGACCTGTGGGCTTGCGACCACGAGGGTTGGCTGACCATGCAGGCGACCGCGACGCTGGCTTGACTATTTCTGAAATATTTCCATGATGCACACCACACCTGACAAATACCAAGACATCCGCGACGCTGTGCGCGACCTCTGCGACCAGTTCCCCGACGAGTACCACCGCAAGGTCGACGAAGCGCGAGGCTACCCCGAAGCATTTGTCAATGCGCTGACCCAGGCCGGTTGGATGGCCGCCTTGATTCCACAGGAATACGGCGGCTCAGGCCTGTCCATGGCCGAGGCCTCGGTCATCATGGAGGAGATCAACCGCTCGGGCGGCAACTCGGGCGCTTGCCATGGCCAGATGTATGTGATGAATTCGATTGTGCGCAGCGGCTCCGATGCACAGAAAAACACCTTGCTGCCCAAAATCGCGGCGGGCGAGTTGCGCATCCAGTCCATGGGCGTGACCGAGCCCACCACCGGCTCAGACACCACCCAGCTGAAAACCACGGCGGTGAAAAAAGACGGGCGTTGGGTCATCAACGGCCAAAAAGTCTGGATCTCGCGCATCCAGCACAGCGACTGGATGATTCTGCTGGCGCGCACCACGCCCGCAGACCAGGTCAAACGCAAATCCGAAGGCCTGTCCTGTTTCTTGATCGATCTGAAGGCCGCCATCGGCAACGGGCTGACCGTGCGCCCCATCCTGAACATGGTGAACCACGAAACCAATGAGCTGTTTTTTGACAACCTGGAAATTCCCGAAGACGCGTTATTGGGCGAAGAAGGTAAGGGCTTCAAGACCTTGCTCGATGGTCTGAACGCTGAGCGCACCCTGATTGCCGCCGAGTGCATTGGCGACGGCTACTGGTTCATTGACCGCGCAAGCAAATACGCCAATGAACGCGTGGTCTTTGGCCGCCCGATTGGGCAAAACCAGGGCGTTCAGTTTCCGATTGCGGACGCCTTCATTGAACTGGAAGCCGCCAACCTGATGCGCTGGAAGGCGTGCGAAAAAATCGACGCCCTGCAAAACGCCGGGGCTGAAGCCAATATGGCCAAGTACCTGGCCGCCAAAGCCAGTTGGGAGGCCGCCAATGTGTGCCTGCAAACCCATGGTGGTTTTGGCTTTGCCTGCGAGTACGACATCGAGCGCAAGTTCCGTGAAACGCGGCTGTACCAGGTTGC
>CANGEE010000182.1 GCA_947452635.1 Comamonadaceae bacterium
GCTGACATGCTTTTGGTCATCCCGCCATTTGACGTGAGGGTTTACCGTCACTTATCGCATGACACGGAGGCGGTGTTCCATGTTTTCAAGCGGTTGGATCAAGAGGTTGCGCTACCCATGATCGTTTTCCAGTACCCTGAGCCCTCTGGCTGCGCATACTCGCTTGATGCGCTAGAAAGAATTGCCGCGCTGGATCATGTTGTGGCGATCAAAGCCTCTTCAGGTACGCCCGCCAAATATGCGGAACTGCACGATCGGCTGGCCCATAAACTGGCACTTTTGCCCGCGGCTGACTCGCCCTCTCTTTTGGGCATGCTTTTGCACGGCGCACCAGGATCGCTCATTGGCATCAGTGTGATTGGGACGCAGCAATGGAGCGACCTTGTATTTGAAGCCACGCGTGGCAATGCGCAACGTGCCAAAGAAATTCACAACAGCTTCGCCGTTCCTTTGATGCGAAGTATTTTTGAGTACCACATGCATTGGACGGCGACCTGCCCCTTTGGTGCCACCAAAGAGGCGCTTTTGCAAATGGGGCAGTTCCCTTCATCATGGGTACGCCCGCCGAGCGTGCTGGTGAGTAGCCAAAAAAAGATAGACATTCGCAATGGCCTCATACAGGCGGGCTTGCTGGATCAATAAATCGCGGTGATGTATCAAACGCATTTGAAAAGTCACTCACTGACAGGAGACATGATCATGAAACGCAGAGATTTGTTCAAAACTGTTTCACTCACGGCATTGACTGCTCTGACACTGCATGGAACAGCGGCCGCGCAGTCGCAGGCCTACCCTAACCGACCGATCCGCATTGTGGTTCCCTATGCCGCGGGGGGGCCTGTCGATGTGGTGGCGCGCGTCATCAGTGAGCGACTTGAGCACTTCTTTCAGCAACGCGTATTGGTCGATAACCGGGCTGGAGGCAACGCTGCGATTGGCACTGAATTTGTCTCTCGCTCGACGCCTGATGGTTACACCTTGCTCATGGCCGCACCCGCTCACACAGCCAACCCGAGTCTCATGAAGCTGAACTTCGATACGGCAAAAGATTTCATCCCGATATCCAACATCATTGAGCAGCCGATGGTGATTGCCGTGCACCCCTCCATGCCATCCAAGAACTTGCGCGAGCTGATTGAAGAGCTGCGTGCGAATCCTGACAAATACAACTTTGGAACGTCTGGCGCGGGAGGTCCTCAGCATTTGATGGGTGAAATATTCAAGTCCGCCACGTCAACCAAAATAGTTCACATTCCTTACAAGGGGGCGGCTCCAGCTGCGCAAGCGCTGCTGGCTGGTGAGACACAAGTCTCTTTTGGTACGCCCACCAACACCATGCCACTTGTGCGGGCGGGAAAGTTGCGCGCTCTGGCCGTTAGCGCACCGAATCGCTCGCAGTTTGCGCCAGACGTCCCTACCTTGGCTGAATTGGGTATGTCAGGCGTTAATTATTTTTCGTGGACTGGTCTTTTTGCGCCTTCAGGAACACCGGCCGATATCGTGGTCAAACTCCATGAAGGTATCAAACGCGCTCTGGCAGAACCCGAGACTGCAGAAAAGCTCATCAAGGCCGGTATGCAACCCGTGGGTAACTCGCCGCAGGAATTCGCGCGCTTCATTGAGCTGGATATCGCACGCTCAGAAAAGATTGTGAAAGATACGGGTCTGACGCCACAATGAGCAGTCAAACCGGTTCGGATGACGCGGACTTGCATTTCAGCGCAAATGATTCTTTCGACGTGATTGTGATTGGCGGCGGCGGCTCTGGTCTTGCGGCCGCCGCCGCTGCCGGACAGGCTGGTGCCAAGGTGCTGGTTTTAGAAAAGCAGCCGCAGTTGGGGGGGACGACGGGGTGGGCTGTTGGATCCATCTCTGCTGCTGGGACACGCGTGCAAAAACGCGCAGGAATTCATGATGATTCCCAAAGTTTCATCGAAGATATGGCGGCCTTTACGGCCGAGCTTCTGCCACGGGACAATCCTGGGCTGCGGGCCATGCTGGCCCGCGAGGCAGGACCTACCGTGGACTGGCTTGAAGACCTTGGTGTCGCGTTTGCCGGACCTTATGCTGAACCCCCTCATCGTGTTCTTCGTATGCACAACACGGTGCCCGGTCCTCGCCTGATCCTCGACCGACTTGAGCGTGCAGCGCGTCTTTCAGGGGCTGAGATCCAAACCGGTGCTGCTACGCAAGCGCTCTTGGTGGACGCCAATAAGCAGGTGTATGGCGTTACTTACCGCGTTGGGGGCCATGAGCGACGCGTGATGGCACGTGGTGGTGTTATTTTGGCCAGTGGCGATTTCAGCGGAAACGACACCATGCGCCAAGCGCATCTGGCCTCCGCCGCAGCGCGTGCAGTTCCTATCAACCCCAACAATCGGGGCGACGGTTTTGCCCTGGTTCAGCCTTTGAAAGCAGCCCTTTGCAACATGGATGCGATCTTTGGACCGCAGTTGCGCTTTCGCAGGGCATCAAGGCTGGGGCTCAATGAGCGTATGCCCACGTGGCCATGGCTGGCAAAAGCAGCAGCATTTTTTTTCACGCACGCTCCTTCGTGGATGCTCAAGCCATTGGTCCGCTCCCTCATGATCGCCAACATGTCTCCCTCTGAACGTCTGTTTGAGGCTGGCGCCGTGCTGGTTGCATCCAATGGGCAACTGCTGGATCCAAGCCGTCCCGCACATTCTGTCGCACACACGAATGATCGTACTGGCTACATTGTGATGGCGGCGCAAGTCGCCAATCAGTTCAGTGCTTTGCCCAACTACATTTCCACCGCACCTGGGATTGCATACGCTTTTTTTAAAGATTACGCGCGTGGCAGGCCTGACTTAGTTCACTCCGCCGAGAATGCAAGTGGCTTGGCTGTTGCATTGCAAATGGACGAGTTTTCGCTGGCGTCTTCGCTTGGGGTTTTAGCCAAAACGCCGCTCATTGCATTAGGTCCCGTGCAGGCCATGCTCACAACCACTGAAGGTGCATTGTCCGTTGACGAAAAGTGCCAAGTTCTAGATGCAAACGGTTCGGTGTTGGCAGGTCTCTATGCCGTGGGGTGTATGGGCCAAGGCGGCATGCTGCTGCGTGGACATGGTTTACACCTCGCTTGGGCTTTTACCTCCGGACGCATTGCAGGAAACATTGCGGCGCAATCCTCTAAATCTGATTGAGTTTGGCCGGAACGTCAGCCTTGCGACATTGGAGGCACTCAGCCTATAAGCAAAAAAACCGCTTGGGGCTCGCCGTCCCTGCCACTGAACCTGGGTGACTCGTTCGAATTGACATCGCGACTGAAGTCCATCCCAATGACTTTGGGCGGAAAGTCCAAATTCCAGACAAACCTACTTCAAAAAAACAACCGAAAGCCGACCCCATGAACCGCGTACTGGCCCACACGGGCGCCACTTATCCCATCTTGCAAGCGCCCATGGGCTGGATTGCTCGCAGCCCATTGGCCAGCGCCGTTTCGCGCGCGGGCGGTTTGGGCATTATTGAAACTTCATCGGGCGAGACAGCGAATTGCCAGCGCGAAATCACCGCCATGGTGGAAACCGGTTTGCCTTTTGGCGTGAACTTGCCGATCCGGTTTTTGAAGGACGACGCCATGCTGCGCTTTGTCTGCGAGTCCGGCGTGAAGTTTGTCACCACCTCGGCCGGTAGTCCGGCTAAATTCATTGCAACCTTAAAGGCCGTCGGCATCGTGGTGTACCACGCGGTGCCGACCCTGGACACGGCGCTCAAGTGCGTGGAGGCCGGCATTGACGGCCTGGTGGTGGAGGGCGCTGAAGGCGGTGGCTTCAAGAACCCGGAAGAGGTGAGCACCTTGGTGCTGCTGCAAGCGATCCGCGAAAAAGTGGATGTGCCTTTGATTGCCGCTGGCGGCATTGTGGACGGTCGGGGCATGGCCGCCGCCTTTGCTTTGGGCGCTGAAGCCATCCAGATGGGTACACGCTTTGTGGCCTGCGCTGAAAGCCCGGTGCACACCCACTACAAGCAAGCGATTGTGGACGCGCAGGCCACAGGCACCTGGGTGCTGAACACCCAATCGAGCCCCTGCATTCGCGCCCTGAAAACCGACTTCACCCGCACGCTGCACGAAGCCGGGGTCATGGGGCCTGAGACTTTCCATGGCATTCAAGACGTTTACTTTGGCGGCAACATGAACGCAGCGCCGGCCCTGGCCGGGCAGTCTGCCGGCTTGATCCATGAGGTGCACAGCGCCGCGCAGATCGTGCGAGAGACGGTGGCGCAGTTTCATGCCATCACCGCGCGTTTGGGCGTGATGGCAGCCGGTACGAACTTCGGCTGAAACGACGATGAAGCGGCTGGTAAGCGACGATTAAAGCGACGATTAAAGCGACGAGTAAGCCCCCAGTTAAAGCGACTTTTTCAAGCTGCGCTCAAAGCACGGTCTGCTTGACCGCGTGCTCCCACATCGCCATCAACTCGGTGGCGTGTGCGGGCGGGCGTTGCGGGCTGAAGCGCCGCTCCACGCGCCACAGCTGGCTCAGCTCGTCGGTGCTCTTGTAAA
>CANGEE010000183.1 GCA_947452635.1 Comamonadaceae bacterium
ATGCCGGTGGTGTTCTGGCTCGACCAGTACCGCCCGCACGAGGCCCAATTGATCACCAAGGTCAAGATGTACCTGCACGAGCACAACACCGCCGGTCTGGACATCCAGATCATGAGCCAGGTGCGCGCCATGCGTTACACCTTGGAGCGCGTGGTGCGTGGCTTGGACACCATCAGCGCCACCGGCAACATCCTGCGTGACTACCTGACCGACCTGTTCCCCATCATGGAACTCGGCACCTCGGCCAAGATGCTGTCGGTCGTGCCTTTGATGGCCGGCGGCGGCATGTACGAAACCGGCGCGGGCGGCTCCGCCCCCAAGCATGTGCAGCAACTGGTGGAAGAAAACCATCTGCGCTGGGATTCGCTGGGTGAGTTCTTGGCTTTGGCGGTGAGCTTTGAAGACCTGGGCATCAAGTACAACAATGAGAAAGCCAAAATCTTGGCCAAAACCCTGGATGCGGCGACCGGCCAATTGTTGGACAACAACAAGAACCCTTCACCCAAAACCGGTCAGCTGGACAACCGCGGCAGTCAGTTCTATTTGGCGATGTACTGGGCCCAAGAACTGGCCGCGCAGACCGAGAACAAAGCGCTGGCAGACCAGTTCGCGCCGTTGGCTAAAGCGCTGACCGAGAATGAGAAAAAGATCTTGGGCGAGCTCAACAGCGTGCAAGGCAAGCCTGCGGACATTGGCGGCTACTACATGCCCGACATGAAAAAGGTCACGGCCATCATGCGCCCCAGTGCGACTTTCAACGCGATTGTGGACGCGCTCAAGGCCTGATACTGAGCGCTACGAACGCAAAAACCGCCCCGGCTTGGCCCCATGCCAGTCGGGGCGGTTTTTTTGCGCCATGCGTGTGGATGTCGACTGGGTGCCTCCAGTCAAACTGCGTCTGGGTTACAAAGCGATGCAAGCCATAAGACAGAAGGACAAGACATGCACCCTACAAGTTTTGATTACATCGTCGTGGGCGGCGGTTCCGCCGGTTGCGTGCTGGCCGCGCGCTTGTCAGAAGATCCAAACGTCTCGGTGGCGCTGCTGGAAGCCGGCCCAGTCGACGCCAGCCCGGTCATCCACTGCCCGGCCGGTCTTGCGCTGATGTCGCGCATGCCCTCGGTCTCACAGGGCTTGCAAACCGTGCCGCAGCCGGGCTTGAATGGCCGCCAGGGCTACCAACCCCGTGGCCGCACCTTGGGCGGCTCCAGTTCCACCAATGCCATGGTCTACATCCGGGGCCAGCAAGCCGACTATGACCAGTGGGCCGCCATGGGCAATCCCGGTTGGGCTTGGCAAGACGTGCTGCCGTACTTTCTCAAAGCCGAGCACAACGAGCGGCTGCACGACGCCTGGCATGGCCAGGGCGGTCCGCTGAATGTGGCGGACTTGCAAAGCCCCAACCCCTTCACCCAACGCTTTGTGCAGGCCGGGCTTCAAGCCGGCTTGCTGCTCAACCCCGACTTCAATGGTGCCACGCAAGAAGGCGTGGGCATTTACCAAGTCACGCACAAGAACGGCGAGCGCTTCAGCGCCGCCAAGGCCTACCTCACGCCCAACCTGGGCCGGCCCAATTTGCAGGTGATGACGGGTGTCACGGCCGAGAAACTTGTGTGGGACAACGGCGTTGCGCGCCAAGTGCAATTGCTGCAAGGTGGTGCCCGGCGCACCCTGAGTGCCAAACGCGAAATCATCGTCAGCGCGGGCGCCTTCCAATCGCCCGCCCTACTGATGCGCTCTGGCATCGGCCCCGGTGCGCACCTGCAAGCCATGGGCATTGCCACGCTGCGCGACTTGCCCGGTGTGGGCGAGAACCTGCACGACCACCCGGACGCGGTGCTGTGCGCCGATGCGCCAGGCCATACCGAATTGTTTGGCCTGTCGCTGGCGGGAGTTGGCAAGGCGCTGCAAGGCATTTGGCAATGGCGAGGGCAGCGCAAAGGCATCCTGACCACCAATTTCGCCGAAGGCGGTGGTTTCTTCAAAACCAATGCGGCGCTGGCCGAGCCCAATATCCAGCTGCATTTTGTGATCGCCAAATTGGTCGACCATGGACGCCAAATGCAGTTGGGACACGGCTGCTCGTTGCATGTGTGTTTGTTGCAGCCGCAAAGCCGTGGCAGCGTGCGATTGGCCAGTACCGACGCCACCATCGCGCCCTTGATCGACCCGCAGTTTTTGTCACACCCTGAAGATTTGGCGCAGTTGCGGCAAGGGGTGCGGCAAGGCCAGCGCATCTTGACGCAACCGGCCTTGCGCGAAGTCAGCCAAGAATGGGCGGCCTCGGCCCAGGCCACCACCGATGCGCAACTGGAACACTGGATCCGGCAACACGCCGACACGATTTACCACCCGGTCGGCACCTGCCGTATGGGGCAAGACGCCTTGGCGGTGGTGGACGCGCAGCTCAAGGTGCATGGCGTGCCCGGCCTGCGGGTGGTCGACGCCTCGGTGATGCCGCGCATCGTCAGCGGCAACACCAATGCGCCCACCATCATGCTGGCGGAGAGGGCGGCAGACATGATTCGCCAAACTGGACGCCCATGAAAAAAGCGCCCGAAGGCGCTTGAGAGAGGCGCAAAGGATGTGCGGCACCGCTCGCTCAGCCATGACTCACTTTTTCTTCGCCACCACCCGGATCATCTCCAGGCACTGGCGGGCATAACCCCATTCGTTGTCGTACCAAGCGATGATTTTGACGAAGCGTTTGTCCAGGGCGATGCCGGCGGTGGCGTCGAACACGCTGGCGCAGGGCTCACCCCGGAAGTCGGTGGAGACCACTTTTTCGTCGGTGTAGCCCAGAATCCCTTTGAGCGCGCCTTCGCTTTGCGCTTTCATTTCGGCGCAAATCTCGGCATAACTGGCGTCGTTGTTGAGCTCCAGCGTCAGGTCGATCACCGACACATCCGAGGTCGGCACGCGGAACGCCATGCCGGTGATCTTGCCCTTGATTTCGGGGATCACCACGCCCACCGCTTTGGTCGCGCCGGTGCTGCTGGGGATGATGTTTTCCAGGATGCCACGGCCGCCGCGCCAGTCTTTGCGTGACGAGCCGTCCACCGTCATTTGGCTGGCCGTGGCCGCGTGCACGGTGGTCATCAGGCCGCGGTGGATGCCCCATTTGTCATTGAGCACCTTGACCACCGGGGCCAAGCAGTTGGTGGTGCAACTGGCGTTGGATACAATGGCTTCGCCGGCGTATTTTTTGTGGTTCACGCCATAAACAAACATCGGGATACTGTCTTTGGACGGTGCAGAAATCACCACTTTTTTGGCGCCCGCCTTCAGGTGCATCTGGCTGGTGGGTTCGGTCAGGTAGTGGCCGGTGCATTCGAGCACGATGTCCACGCCCATCTGACCCCAGCGCAGGTTGTGCGCGTCACGCTCGTGCGAGAGTTTGATTTTCTTGCCATTGACGATCAGGCTGTCTTCGGTGTGCTCGACCGTGCCATCAAAACGGCCGTGCACGCTGTCGAACTTGAGCATATAGGCCAAGTAGTCTGCCGGCTTGGGGTCGTTGATGCCGACGATTTGAATGTCATGGAAGCCGTGCTTGAGCGCCGCGCGAAGGGCCAGGCGGCCAATACGGCCAAAGCCGTTGATGCCCACTTTGATGGTCATGAGGGATGTCTTTGTGAAAAGTTACTAAACGGTTACGTAACCGGATTGGAAACCAAGATCCTTGCAGGAGCCTGATTCCGGGGTGCCCCTTTCAGGGCGCCCTCCGGTGGCAGGGCTCAGGCCTTGCGCAAGAGCGCAGCGTGAACCGTGTCGGCCACGTTTTCGGGCGTGAAGCCGAAGTGTTTGAACAGCACCGGCGCTGGCGCTGACTCGCCATAGGTGTCAATGCCGACCACCGCAGCGCAGCCGTATTTCCACCAGCCGTCGGTCGAACCCATTTCCACCGCCACGCGGGGGATGCCTGTGGGCAGCACACTTTGCTTGTAGTCGCTGCTTTGGCGGTCAAAGACATTGGTGCTGGGCATGGAGACCACGCGCACACCGATCTTGCGCTGGGCCAGCAGCTTTTGCGCGGCCAGCGCCAGTTGCACTTCAGAGCCGGTGGCGATGATCACGCCGTGGGTCTTTTGGAGGCCGACACTTTCAGGCTCGGACAGCACATAGGCACCACGGCTGATATCGCCCAAATCGCGCTTAGGGGAATACGCCAGGTTTTGGCGGCTCAGCAGCAGGGCTGAAGGGCGGTGGGCATTTTGCAAGGCCACGGCCCAGGCCACGGTAGTTTCCGCCGTATCGCCAGGACGCCACACGTCCAGGCCCGGAATCAGGCGCAGGCTGGCGGCATGTTCAATCGACTGGTGGGTCGGGCCGTCTTCACCCAGGCCTATGGAGTCATGGGTGAACACATGGATGATGCGCTGCTTCATCAGCGCGGCCATGCGAATGGCGTTGCGTGAGTAGTCGGAGAAGGTCAGGAAGGTGCCGCCGTAGGGGATGTAGCCGCCATGCAGGGCCACGCCATTCATGATCGCTGCCATGCCAAATTCGCGCAC
>CANGEE010000184.1 GCA_947452635.1 Comamonadaceae bacterium
AATCAGCAGGCGTCTGACAACAAGATCGGTCATGGTGAGTCGCGGAAAAATTGGACAAAATGGGCCAACTTGGCCTACTCAATACACAAGTGTACTGTGGCTTGCCGAAATTGTCCAGCGGGGTATCCTTTGGGCTTGATCACCGCAGGGTAAAGTGTCCCCATGAGCATTCAAGCCTTTCTCACCCGTAGGTATTTGCGCAGCCAGTTCAAACCCCCTGCAGGCAAGCGCGTGAGTGTTGAGGAGGCGCGCCAGGGCATGGCCCGCATGAGCCGCTGGCCAATGCCGCTGCCCAAAGGCATCCACTTGAAATCACTGCCGGCGGACCCGGCGGCAGGTTTGTCCCCGGCCGAGTGGTTGTCGGTGGAGGCACCCCAGCGCACCGTGCTGTATTTCCACGGTGGGGGCTATTTCTCATGCGGCTTGGACACGCACCGGCCGGTGGTCGCCGCGATCAGTCGCAGAGCCCAGGCCCGGGTGTTGTCGGTGGACTATCGGCTGGCGCCGGAACACCCTTGCCCCGCTGCGGTTGAAGACGCGCTGGCGTGGTACCGCGATGTGCTCAGTGACACCGCCGCAGCGCAAATAGTCTTGGCGGGCGATTCGGCCGGTGGTGGGTTGGTGATGGCCTGTTTGCAGGCTGCTCAACAGCAAGGATTGCCGATGCCGGCCGGCGCGGTGCTTTTTTCTCCGTGGGTGGATTTGGCCGCGGCCGGTGAGTCGGTTCAGACCAATGCCCACACCGATGTGATGTTCAACCCTGAAAATTTGGCCGATGCGGCCCAGTTTTACCTGGGTGGGCGCAATCCCCGTGATCCCGTGGCCTCACCGCTGTATGGCGACATGGCCGGCTTGCCGCCCTTGCTGATTTTTGCCAGTCAAAGCGAAATACTCTTGTCGGACGCCACCCGACTGCATGATCAAGCACTGGCCGCTGGCGTGTCATCGCAATTGGTATTGCAGTCCAATTTGCCGCATGTCTGGCCCATCATGGTCATGTTGCCCGAAGCCAAAGCCAGTTTGCGTCAGGTGGCCGCCTTCATGCGCGAGCGGGTGCCTGCCCGCTGAGCGCAGCGCATCAGCTGAGCAGAGCTTGCGCAAACTCGCGCGCGTTGAAGGTTTCCAGATCGGCGAGATGTTCGCCGACGCCAATGAAATAAACCGGAATGGGTTTTTCCCTGGCAATCGCACACAGCACGCCGCCTTTGGCCGTGCCGTCCAGCTTGGTCACGATCAGGCCGGTCAGTTGCAAGGTCTCGTCAAAAGCCTTGACCTGCATCAGCGCGTTTTGACCGGTGTTGCCGTCGATGACCAGCAACACCTCATGCGGCGCGCTGGCGTCGGCTTTTTGCACCACGCGCTTGATTTTGCTCAGCTCCTGCATCAAATGGGTTTGCGTCGGCAAGCGGCCCGCGGTGTCGACCAAGACCACGTCCTTGCCGCGCGCTTTGCCCGCGCTGACCGCATCAAAACTCACCGCCGCCGGGTCGCCGCCTGCTTGGCTGATGATCTCGACCGTGTTGCGGTCGGCCCACACCGCCAGCTGTTCGCGCGCAGCAGCGCGAAAGGTGTCGGCAGCGGCCAGCAACACGCTGGCGCCGCTGTCGGCCAAGTGTTTGGTGAGCTTGCCAATCGAGGTGGTTTTGCCAGCGCCGTTGACCCCGGCCACCATGATCACCGTGGGTTGATGTTCGCCAATCGACAAAGTTTTTTGCAGGGGCAAGAGCAAGTCCGTGAGGCATTCGATCAGCAGGCCTTTGACGGCTTGCGGCTCGGTGGTTTTGCTGTCTTTGACGCGGCGCCGGAGGTCTTGCAGCAAATGCGCTGTGGCTTTGACGCCTGTGTCGGCCATCAACAGGGCGGTTTCCAGCTCTTCATACAGCTGGTCATCGATCTGCGTGCCGGTGAACACCGTGGCGATGTTGGAGCCGGTTTTGCGCAGCCCGGCTTTGAGTTTGTCCAACCAACCTTGCCTGCTGGCCAGTGCTGCTGAGGGCGCAGATACAGCAGAAGCTGCAGTCGCTGTGAGGGCAGGTGTTGACACCGCCGCTGGCGCAGGGACTGACGCTGGCGCTGGCGATTTTTTTCGGAAAAAACTGAACATAGGCTCGCTTGTGTATTCGCGCCCATTCTATGAAATTGATGGCCGGCCTGAGCATTTGTGCAAAACACACGCAACGCGGTCATCAGCTTGCTGCCTGGGCGCGCCATGGTCACCACCCACGTGACGAGTGCCTGATCCTCGTGCGATACATGGCGTTACACCTGCGCCGTGAACACGTCATCAAGCGCAACACACGCCACGTTGTAGATACAAGTTCAACATGGTGTTGGGCTGACAACTGAAGTCACTGGAGTATTTTCATGAACAAATTGCTGGCCACATTGATCGCTGGTTTCTTGGCTGTTGGCGCTTTTGCGCAGGCCCCTGCCACTGCCCCTGTAGCGACCACAGCTGCTGCGGTCAAAGTGGAGACCAAGGCTGAAGCCACGGCCGACATGAAAGCGGCCAAACAAGAAAGAAAAGCAGCCCATAAGGCCCACAAAGTTGCAAAAAAAGCCGAGAAAATGACTGCACCCGCTGCGGCCATTGCGCCGGCCGCTGTCAAATAAGAGTGCCCACAAGCACAGCGCCAACGGGGTCACAAGCCCCCTGAGAAGGCCAGCCATGCTGGCCTTTTTTGCGTGCCCCATCGAAAGCGACGCCAAGCCGGCAGGGCTTGCGTACACTTGGCCCTATGCGACCTCGATCCTCTCAAGCCGCCCAACGGCCTCGTTCGCCCGCCTCAGCGGCGCCCACCCTCATTGGCCATCCGGCCCACGAAATCCGCATCATTGGCGGCTTATGGAAACGCAGCAAGCTCAAAGTGCTGGACAAGCCCGGCCTGCGGCCCACGCCCGACCGGGTGCGGGAAACGCTGTTCAATTGGCTCGGCCAAGACTTGAGCGGTTGGCAATGTGCCGATGCTTTTGCGGGCACGGGCGTACTCGGCTTTGAAGCCGCATCCCGCGGTGCCCAGCAGGTGCTGATGTGGGAGCAAGACGCTGCCCTGGTGGCGCAGTTGACACAGAGCAAAACGCGCCTCCAAGGCGCCATGGTGCAAGTGCAGCGTGGTGACGCGGTGCTGGGCTTGCAGCGCACGGCCCCTGGCAGCTTGGACCTGGTTTTTTTGGATCCGCCTTTTGAGGGCGAGTTGTTCGCCCCCGCCTTGCAGGCTGCGGCGCAAGCCGTGGCCCCGGGTGGCTGGGTGTATTTGGAAGCACCTGTCCTGTGGCGTGATGAACAACTCGCGCCCTGGTTTTTGACCCTGCAACGCCACCTCAAAGCCGGTGCGGTGCATGCGCATTTGTTGCAAAAAATGGCCTGAAATTCTTTTCCGTCAGTCCGCTAAACTGACCCCACTTTTCACTTGGAGACCTTGCCCATGAGCCGCTCTGTGATTGCCGTGTACTCTGGCACTTTCGACCCTTTGACCTTGGGGCATGAAGACGTGGTGCGCCGCTCAGCGCAACTGTTTGACCAGGTGGTGATTGCGGTGGCCGTGGCACACCACAAAAAAACCCTGTTCAGTTTGGACGAACGCTTGGCCATGGCGCAAGCCGTGGCGGGCAGCCTGCCCGGCGTGAAGGTGCTGCCTTTCACCGGTTTGCTGCGTGATTTTGTGGTGGCCCAAGGTGCGCGCGCCATCGTGCGCGGTATTCGCTCGGTCACCGACTACGACTACGAAACCCAAATGGCCGGCATGAACCGCTATTTGGCCCCTGAAGTAGACACCGTGTTTTTAAACACCAGCGCACAGTACCAGCACATCAGCAGCACTTTGGTGCGCGAGATCGCCACCCTGGGCGGCGACGTCTCGGGCTTGGTGTCGGCGCCGGTGCTGCAAGCCTTGAAAGACAAGCTGTCCGCGCAGTGATCGATCAGGCGGATTGACAAGTCTCACGCCTGCGCACCTTCCACCAAAAACCGCACCCGACGCTGGCCCTGCCACTCATCGGCATCCAGCCGGAAGGCGAGTTTGACGCGGCGTGGCAGTTGTTCGGTGCGGCCAAACCAAATGCCATCCACCGGCTGGCCTTGGTGCTTGAGTTTCAGGGCCAAATGCTTCTCGCCCACCAGGCGCTGCGAGACCACCTCGACTTCTTCGCTGAACACCGGCGGCGCAAAGCCTTGGCCCCAGACCTCTTTGTGCAAAGTGTCGACCAAGTCCACCCGCAGGTACTCGGGGGCCAGCGGGCCATCAGTCTCCAAGCTGCGCGTCAGCGTGGCGGCGTCCAGCCACTCGCTCGCCACCTGATTCAGCGCTTCTTCAAACACCTCCAGCTGTTCTTCGGCCACGGTGCAGCCTGCCGCCATGGCGTGTCCGCCAAAGCGCAGCAGCACGCCCGGGTGGCGCTTGGCCATCAGGTCCAGCGCATCGCGCAAATGAAAGCCTGGGATGGAGCGGCCTGAGCCTTTGAGTTCGTCTTCTTTG
>CANGEE010000185.1 GCA_947452635.1 Comamonadaceae bacterium
GTGCTCAACGACATGTCCGGCCCTTACGCGGACATTGGCGGCCCAGGCTCTGTGGTCGCAGCCAAGATGGCCGTAGAGGACTACATCAAAGCCACCAAGAGCACCTTGAAAGTGGAAATCGTCAGCGCCGACCACCAAAACAAGCCCGACGTGGGCTCGAATATCGCGCGTCAGTGGTATGACACCGACAAGGTCGACATGATCACCGACGTACCCACATCGTCTGTCGGACTGGCGATTGCCCAGATCTCCAAAGACAAGAACAAGGCCCACGTGAATACCGGCTCGGCCACTGCTGACTTGTCGGGCAAAGCCTGCAATGCCAACGTGGTCCACTTTTTGTACGACACCTGGATGCTGGCCAACGGCACCGGCAAAGCGATTGTCAAAAACGGCGGCACATCCTGGTACTTCCTGACGGCCGACTACGCTTTCGGTCACGCCCTGGAGCGTGACACCGAAGCCGTGGTGCTGAAAAACGGCGGCAAGGTCGTGGGCAAGGTCCGCACGCCGTTCCCCACACAGGACTTTTCTTCCTTCCTTTTGCAAGCCCAGGCTTCCAAAGCCAAGATCATCGGCTTGGCCAACGCGGGTGGCGACACCATCAACTCCATCAAGCAAGCGGCTGAATTTGGCATCGTCAAGGGCGGCCAAAACCTGGCCGGTATGCTGGTGTTCTTGACGGACGTGCACGCTCTGGGTCTGGAAAAAGCCCAAGGTTTGCTGTTGACCGAGACCTTCTACTGGGACCTGAACGACAGCACCCGCGCCTGGGCCAAGCGCTTTGCGGCGTTGCACGGCGGCAAAATGCCTTCGTCTGACCATGCGGGTGTGTACGCTGGCGTGATCCATTACCTGAAGGCGGTCGACGCCAGCAAGACCGATGACGGCGGCAAAGTGATTGCGAAGATGAAAGAGCTGCCCACCGACGACATCTTGTTCGGCAAAGGCTCGATCCGTGCCGACGGTCGCAAGATCCACCCTGCCTACTTGTTCGAAGTCAAGAAGCCTTCGGAGTCCAAAGGCCCTTACGACTACTACAAAGTCGCGGCCACGATTCCCGCGGCAGAGGCCTTCCGTCCTCTGAACGAAGGCGACTGCCCTCTGGTCGCGAAGAAGTAAACCCACTGCTGTTCATGCAAGTCTGAAATCACCATGGAAATCTTTGGCATTCCCTCTCAAGCGCTGTTCGGGCAGTTGCTGATCGGACTCATCAACGGGTCCTTTTACGCGCTGCTCTCCTTGGGCCTGGCCGTGATTTTCGGCTTGCTGAACATCATCAACTTCACCCACGGCGCCCAGTACATGCTGGGCGCTTTTGTGGCCTACCTGGGTTTGAACAAGCTGGGTGTGAACTACTGGGCCGCCTTGGTGATCACACCTTTGGTGGTCGGTGCCAGCGGCGTGCTGATTGAGCGCACCATGCTCAAACAACTCTACAAACTCGACCATCTGTATGGTCTGCTGCTGACCTTTGGTCTGGCCCTCATCATCCAGGGTCTGTTCCGCAACGAATTCGGCTCCTCCGGCATGCCTTACCCGGTGCCGGAAGTCTTTCAAGGGGTGTTCAACACCGGCTTCATGTTTTTGCCCAAGTACCGCGCTTGGGTGATCTTGGCCTCGCTGTTGGTGTGCATCTCCACCTGGTACGTGATTGAGCGCACCAAGCTGGGCGGCTATTTGCGCGCCGCCACCGAGAACCCCAGCCTGGTACAGGCCTTTGGCATCAACGTGCCGCGCATGATCACCCTGACCTATGGCTTCGGTGTGGGCCTGGCCGCCTTAGCCGGCGTGATGGCTGCGCCGATTTACCAAGTCAACCCCACCATGGGCGCGGACTTGATCATCGTGGTCTTTGCCGTGGTGGTGATCGGCGGCATGGGCTCGATTTTGGGCGCCATCATCACCGGCTTTGGTCTGGGCCTGATCGAAGGCCTGACCAAGGTGTTTTACCCCGAGGCGTCCAATGTGGTCATTTTCGTGATCATGACCATTGTTTTATTGATCAAACCTGCCGGGTTGTTCGGCACCCAGAAGTAAGCCCATGTCCAACGTCACGCCTTTCACCTCCAAGACGCAGTCGTTCACCCACCAGTGGGTGGCTTTTGTCATCATGGTGATGATTTTTGCCATCGCACCGATCTGGGTCTACCCGATTTTCCTGATGAAGGTGATGTGCTTTGCGCTGTTCGCCGGCGCCTTCAACCTGCTGCTGGGTTTTGGTGGCCTGCTGTCTTTCGGCCATGCCATGTTCATGGGCACGGCCGGTTATGTGGCCGCCTATTCGGCCAAATCTTGGGGGCTGAACCCCGAGTGGTGTGTACTCTTGGGCACGGCAGCGTCCACCGTGCTGGCGCTGGTGGTGGGTTTGCTGGCGATTCGCCGCCAAGGCATTTACTTTGCGATGATCACGTTGGCCTTGGCGCAAATGGTCTTCTTCTTCTGCCTGCAAGCCCCCTTCACCGGCGGTGAAGACGGCATCCAGGCGGTGCCTCGTGGCAAGTTGTTGGGGCTGATCAGCCTGGAAGACAACTTCAATATGTACCTGTTTGTATTGACCATTTTCCTGATGGGCTTCTTGCTGATTTGGCGCGTCATCCACTCGCCTTTTGGCCAGATTCTCAAAGCCATCCGCGAGCATCCCGACCGCGCCACTTCCTTAGGTTATGACACCGACACCTTCAAGCTGTTGGCGTTCGTGATCTCCGGCGCGCTGGCCGGGACTTCGGGTGCGGTCAAATCCCTGGTGTTCCAACTCGCTTCGCTCACCGATGTGCACTGGTCCATGTCCGGCGAGGTGGTGTTGATGACCCTGGTGGGCGGCATGGGCACGCTGTTTGGCCCCTTGATCGGCGCGGCGGTGATCGTCAGCATGGAAAACTACCTGGCCCAACTCGGCGCTTGGGTCACCGTGGTCCAAGGCTTTATTTTTGTGATCTGTGTCATGGCTTTCCGCCGTGGCGTGATTGGCGAGATCGCCAACTGGATCAAAAAGCCCTTGTGATTTGACACCCTCTCACCCCCAAAAAAAGGCCTGCACTGCAGGCCTTTTTTGCGCGCCTTGTCGGCTCAGCGCATGAAGTTTTTCACATAGTCTGCGCCCAAGCCCACGCTTTCAAAATGGGCGCGGTACTTGTCGATGCGGGTGAACACATCGTCATAACCGGTGGCGTTGCCTTGGGTGTCGACGTACATCAGCGCACCGTGCACAGTGAACATCGTCACCATGTCTTGGCAGTCGTCAGGTACCACCAGGGTGTGGGTTTCGCCTGGCGGCTCGAACACATAGCTGCCTTCTTCGGCCACCCAGTCGTGCTCCAAATACAACCACTTGCCGCGCATCACATAGGCATGCACCTGACCGGAATGGCGATGGCGCTGTAGCAAACCCGAGCGCTTGACCTTGAGCATGTGCACATAAAAGCCCCCCGTCACATTCAGGTGCATGGGGCGCGACCAGATGCCCGGGGCGACGGGGGCCCACAGGCGCTCATCGTCGGTCATCACATCGGGCACCACCATGTCCGGGGCCATGCCCCAGGGTTGAGGTTTGGCATAAGGGACGCGATCGTCTGCGGGGTTGGGGCTGGAACTCATGGAGAAACTCTCAGGTGGTGACTGACACAATGTCAACACGCACAGTAAAAGCAATCGCGCCCTTTGTCTGCCTTGTGGGTGACAGCGCAGCCGCTGCGGCATGAAAGAATAGTGCCATGCACACCTCTTCTTTTGCCCCCGACAGCGTTCAGGTTTTGGTCTTTGATATTTTTGGCACCGTGGTCGACTGGCACGGCAGCATCGCGCGCGAAGTGCAGGCCCTGTACCCCCAGGTGGACGGTGATGCCTTTGCGCTGGCTTGGCGCGCGGGCTACAAACCCGCGATGCAGCGCGTCATGAGCGGCGAACTCGGTTGGACCTTGATCGACGATTTGCATCGGATGATTTTGGACTCGCTGCTGGCGCAGTTTGGTTTGACGCACTTGGTTGAGACCGAGCGCCAGCACCTGAACCGCGTCTGGCACCGGCTTGAGGCCTGGCCCGACAGCGTGGCCGGGCTGACGCGGTTGAAGCGCAAATACACCATCAGCACCCTGTCCAATGGCAATATTGGCCTGCTGACGGCCATGGCCAAACGCGCCGGTTTGCCGTGGGACTGCGTGCTCAGCGCCGAAGTGTTTCGCGCCTACAAACCCGACCCGGCCACCTACCTGGGCGTGGCCAAGGTGTTCAACCTGGCGCCGGAGCAGGTCATGCTGGTGGCGGCGCACCACGATGATTTGGCCGGTGCCCGCGCCTGCGGCCTGCGCACGGCATACATTGAAAGACCGCTGGAGATGGGCGCGGCGCACCCCAAAGACGTGTCGCCGCAAGCGGGCAACGATCTGCACGCCAGCGATCTGAATGCGCTGGCCAACCAACTCGGCTGCTGAA
>CANGEE010000186.1 GCA_947452635.1 Comamonadaceae bacterium
AGGAAGTAGGGATGGCCGGCTTCGTGGCGGTGGTGATTTTCTTGGCCATTCTGTTCGTGGGCTTTGTCTACGAGTGGAAAAAAGGCGCCCTCTACTGGGAATGACAGCGAGCCTCAACAAGGATAAATGCAATGATTGAAGGCGTGATGAAAGAAGGCTTTATCACCACGAGTTACGACTCGGTGGTGAATTGGGCCAAAACCGGTTCGCTGTGGCCCATGACTTTCGGTCTGGCCTGCTGCGCGGTCGAAATGATGCATGCGGCCGCAGCGCGCTACGACTTGGGGCGCTTTGGTGCTGAGGTGTTTCGTGCCAGCCCACGCCAAGCGGACTTGATGATCGTGGCGGGCACCCTGTGCAACAAAATGGCCCCCGCATTGCGCAAGGTCTACGACCAAATGTCCGAGCCGCGCTGGGTGATTTCCATGGGTTCATGTGCCAATGGCGGTGGCTATTACCACTACAGCTATTCGGTGGTGCGCGGCTGCGACCGCATAGTGCCCGTCGATGTGTACGTGCCGGGCTGCCCGCCCACCGCCGAAGCCTTGATCTACGGCATCATCCAGTTGCAGCAAAAAATTCGCCGCACCCACACCATTGCGCGGGTCTGAAGACATGACCGATATTGCTCTGCATCCTGAACAAATCAAGCTGAACTTGGCGGCGACCTTGGGCGACAAGGCTGCTGACATTTGCGTGGCATTGGGTGAAGTGACCGTGACCGTGGCAGCGGCCCACTATGTGGCGGCCATGACGCTTTTGCGCGATGCGCCCAACTGCCGGTTTGAGCAATTGGTGGATCTGTGCGGCATGGATTACTCGGCTTACCGTGAAGTCGGCCGCGACGGCCCGCGTTATGGCGTGGTGTCGCACCTGTTGTCGTTGTCGCTGAACCAGCGTGTGCGCGTGGTGGTGATGTGCCCTGACGACGACTTCCCAGTGGTGGCCTCGGTCAACGACATTTGGAATTCGGCCAACTGGTATGAACGCGAAGCGTTTGACCTGTTCGGCATCGTCTTTGAGGGTCACAACGATTTGCGCCGCATCTTGACCGATTACGGCTTCATCGGTCATCCGTTTCGCAAAGACTTTCCGGTGTCAGGTCACGTCGAAATGCGTTACGACGCCGAGCGTGCGCGGGTGATTTACGAGCCGGTCTCGATCGAGCCGCGTGAGATCACGCCCCGCATCATCCGCGAAGACAAATACGGAGGCCTGCATTGAAGCGCCGCTTCGATTGAAACCCCATGGCTGAAATCAAAAACTACACCCTGAACTTTGGTCCTCAGCACCCGGCTGCGCACGGTGTGCTGCGCCTGGTCTTGGAGCTCGACGGCGAAGTGGTCCAGCGTGCCGATCCGCACATTGGCTTGTTGCACCGCGCCACCGAAAAACTGGCCGAAAGCAAGACCTTCATCCAGTCGCTGCCTTATATGGACCGTTTGGACTATGTGTCCATGATGTGCAACGAGCACGCTTACTGCTTGGCGATTGAAAAATTGCTCGGCCTGCAAGTGCCGATGCGCGCGCAGTACATCCGTGTGATGTTCGCCGAAATCACGCGCTTGCTCAACCACCTGATGTGGTTGGGCTCGCACGGCAACGATTGCGGCAGCTCCACCATTTTGATCTACACCTTCCGCGAGCGCGAAGACCTGTTTGACATGTACGAAGCCGTCTCTGGCGCGCGCATGCACGCGGCTTATTTCCGTCCGGGCGGCGTGTACCGCGACCTGCCTGACAGCATGCCGCAGTACCAGGTCAGCAAGATCAAGAATGCCAAAGCGATTGCGCAACTCAACCAAAACCGCAGCGGCTCTTTGCTCGACTTCATTGACGACTTCACCCAGCGCTTCCCGCATTGCGTGGACGAATACGAAACCCTGCTGACCGACAACCGCATTTGGAAGCAGCGCACTGTGGGCATCGGCGTGGTGCCGCCCGAGCGTGCGTTGAACCTGGGCATGACCGGCCCGATGCTGCGCGGCTCAGGCATTGCCTGGGACTTGCGCAAAAAGCAGCCTTACGACGCCTACGACAAAGTCGAGTTTGATGTGCCCGTGGGCAAAACCGGTGACAGCTACGACCGCTATCTGGTGCGCATGCAAGAGATGCGCGAGTCCAACCGCATCATCCAGCAGTGCGTGGCTTGGCTGCGTGCCAACCCCGGTCCGGTGATCACCGACAACCACAAGGTGGCCCCGCCCGCGCGCGAGGGCATGAAGTCCAACATGGAAGAGCTGATCCACCATTTCAAGCTCTTCACCGAAGGCTTCCATGTGCCCGAAGGCCAGGCCTATGCGGCCGTTGAGCACCCCAAAGGTGAGTTTGGCATCTACCTCGTGAGCGACGGTGCCAACAAGCCTTACCGATTGAAAATCCGCGCCCCGGGCTTTGCCCATCTGGCAACCCTTGATGAAATGGCCCGTGGCCACATGTTGGCCGACGCTGTCGCCATCATTGGCACCATGGACATTGTGTTTGGAGAGATTGACCGATGATCTCTGAGTCGACCAAAGCCCGCTTCGACCGCGAAGTGGCCAAGTACCCTGCCGATCAAAAGCAATCGGCCGTGATGGCCTGCTTGGCCATCGTCCAGCAAGAGCTGGGCTGGGTCAGTGCGGACAGCGAGAAGGCCGTGGCCGAGCACCTGGGCATGGCGCCCATGGCGGTGCACGAAGTCACCACCTTCTACAACATGTACAACCAAAAGCCCGTGGGCAAGTTCAAGCTGAACGTGTGCACCAACTTGCCATGCCAGCTGCGCGGCGGCGCACAAGCCTTGGCCCACTTGGAACACAAGTTAGGCATCCATGCCGGCGAGACCACGGCTGACGGCCTGATCACCTTGCAGCCCAGCGAGTGCCAAGGTGCCTGCGCTGA
The DNA here is from genome assembly GCA_947452635.1 of Comamonadaceae bacterium. Taxonomy (GTDB): domain Bacteria; phylum Pseudomonadota; class Gammaproteobacteria; order Burkholderiales; family Burkholderiaceae_C; genus Limnohabitans_A. The sequence goes on from CANGEE010000186.1 coordinate 2,884, forward strand.
TGCGCCAGTGCTGTTGGTGAACGATCGCCACATGTGCAGCTTCATGAGCCACGACAAACTCGATCAGCTGATCGACGGCCTCAAGACTGTGGGAGGGGCAGACTGATGAACCTGGATCAATTGCTGAGCCAATTCCAAGCCACCGGCTTGGAGACTTCCTTCCACGAGCGCCATATCACGCCGCAAATCTTGACGGGTTTGAATGGCCGCAACTGGGGCTTGAAAGATTACGAAGCGCGGGGTGGTTACCAAGCCCTGCGCAAAATCCTGGGTCAAGATGGCGCGCCGGTGAACGCAGAAACCGGCGTGGCGGGCATGACCCAAGATCAGGTGATCGCCACCGTCAAAGAGTCGGGCTTGCGCGGCCGTGGCGGCGCGGGTTTCCCCACCGGCTTGAAGTGGAGCTTCATGCCACGCCAGTTTCCTGGTCAGAAGTACCTGGTCTGCAATTCGGACGAAGGCGAACCGGGCACTTGCAAAGACCGTGACATCATGGAGTTCAACCCGCACACCGTGATCGAGGGCATGATCATCGCGGCCTATGCCATGGGCATCAGCGTGGGTTACAACTACATCCACGGTGAGATTTTTCACACCTACGAACGTTTTGAAGCAGCGCTTGAAGAAGCGCGTGCCGCCGGTTACCTGGGCGACCAGATCATGGGCAGCAACTTCAGCTTCCAGCTGCATGCCGCCCATGGTTTTGGTGCTTATATTTGCGGCGAAGAAACCGCCTTGCTCGAATCTCTGGAGGGCAAAAAAGGCCAGCCGCGTTTCAAACCCCCGTTTCCCGCCAGCTTTGGCTTGTATGGCAAGCCCACCACCATCAATAACACCGAAACTTTTGCGGCCGTGCCTTGGATCATCCGCAACGGCGGTCCAGCCTATTTGGCCTGCGGCAAGCCCAACAACGGCGGCACCAAGATTTTCTCCGTCAGTGGTGACGTGGAGCGCCCCGGCAACTACGAAATCCCCATGGGTACCTCGTTTGCCAAGCTGCTGGAACTCGCTGGCGGTGTGCGCGGCGGCCGTCAGCTCAAGGCGGTGATCCCTGGGGGGTCATCCTCGCCGGTGGTTCCTGCCGAGTTGATGATGCAGCTGACCATGGACTACGACAGCATTGCCAAGGACGGCGGCTCCATGCTGGGTTCTGGCGCGGTGATCGTCATGGACGACAGCCGTTGCATGGTCAAGGCTTTGCAGCGTTTGTCTTACTTTTACTCGCACGAGTCTTGCGGCCAGTGCACGCCTTGCCGCGAAGGCACGGGCTGGTTGTGGCGCATGGTGGACCGGATTGAAAACGGCCAGGGCCGTGCCAGTGATTTGGACATGCTCGACAGCGTGGCCGGCAACATCATGGGCCGCACCATCTGCGCTTTGGGTGATGCCGCCGCGATGCCGGTGCGCGGCATGCTCAAGCATTTTCGCCACGAATTTGAATACCACGTGGAGCACAAGACCTGCATGGTCGGTGCCTACGTTTGACGGGTGACCCACATGGTTGAAATTGAACTGGACGGTCAGAAGGTTGAAGTTGTCG
>CANGEE010000187.1 GCA_947452635.1 Comamonadaceae bacterium
CACACCATGTACGCATTCAACTACGAACGTCCCGCCAACCTGGCCGCTGCGCAAGCCCTGCTGGCCGCAGGCGGCAACGCCCTGGCCGGTGGCCAAACCATGATCGCTGCCATGAAGCAGCGCTTGCAGCAGCCTGAAACCGTGGTCGACCTGGGTGCCATCAGCACCCTGGCCGGTATCCGCAAAGAAGGCAACAACCTGGTGATCGGCGCCATGACGCGCCACCAAGACGTGGCCGACAACGCCGAAGTGCGCCAGCACATTCCGGCGCTGGCGGCGCTGGCCGACGGCATTGGTGACAAGCAAATCCGCACCATGGGCACACTGGGTGGCTCGGTCGCCAACAACGACCCGGCCGCCTGCTACCCCAGCGCGGTGCTGGCCCTGGGTGCCACGGTGCACACCGACAAACGCACCATTGCCGCGGACGACTTTTTCCAAGGCCTGTACACCACGGCGCTGGAGGCCGGTGAGTTGATCACCGCCATCAGCTTCCCGATCCCGCAAAAAGCCGCTTACGCCAAGTTCCGCCAACCGGCCTCGCGCTTTGCGCTGGTCGGCGTGTTTGTAGCGCAAACCGCCGCGGGTGCGCGTGTGGCCATCACGGGCGCGGGCAATGGCGTGATGCGCCATGCGGGCTTGGAAGCCGCACTCAGCGCCAGCTTCACCCCCGAAGCGGTGACGAAAGTCGCCATCGATGCCAGCGAACTCAATGCCGACTTGCATGCCTCTGCCGCTTACCGCGCCCACTTGATCACCGTGCAAACCCAGCGCGCAGTCAAACAGGCCAATGGGTGACAATGCAGGGATGAATTCCATTGGCTTTGACACGATAGACGCGTTAGCCCAAGCCCTCACGGGGGTGGGCTACCACGCAGAACGGCGGTTACTGACCGCCGTTTTTTTGGCTTTGAAATTGCAACGCCCCTTGTTGCTCGAGGGTGAGCCGGGGGTCGGTAAAACCGAGCTGGCCAAGGCCTTGTCCAAAGTCCTGGCGCGCCCTTTGATACGCTTGCAATGCTATGACGGCATGGAGCAACGCGAAGCGCTGTACGAGTGGAACCATGCCGCGCAACTGCTGCACATGCGGGCTGCGGAGCACCATGCGTCGGCGCAGGACATGGAGCGCGAGGTCTACCAAGAGCGCTACCTGGTCAAACGCCCTTTGCTGCAAGCGCTGCAAACCCCGGCGCCCGGCGCGGTGTTGTTGATCGACGAAGTCGACCGCGCCGACGAGCCCTTTGAAGCGTTTTTGTTGGAGTACCTGGGCGAGTACCAAGTCAGTATTCCCGAGCTGGGCACTTTGCGCGCCATGGCCGCACCGGTGACGATTTTGACCAGCAACCGCACCCGTGATTTGAACGACGCGGTCAAGCGCCGCTGCCTGTACCAGTGGATGGACTACCCGGACCGCGAACGCGAGCTGGCCATTGTGCGCTCGCAGGTGCCGCAGGCCAGCGCGCGCCTGAGCGAAGAGGTGACCGAGTTTGTGGCACGGCTGCGCAGCCAGCCCTTTGTCAGCGCTTTTCAGCGCGCCCCCGGCGTGGCCGAGAGCGTGGAATGGGCCAAGGCCCTGGTGGCGCTGGACACCTTGACGCTGGACCCCGAGGTGGTGCAAGACACCGTGGGCATTTTGTTCAAGCAGCGCGAAGACGTGGGCGCTTTGACGCCCTTGCTGGATGATCTGCTGAAACCCAGTCCCGCGCTCTAACTCACGGGCCTGCGCATGATCTTGGGCGACGCCCGCAGCGGCAAATTGGCAGACAACATCACCGGCTTTGTGCGCGCCCTGCGCCGCGCCGGTTTGCCGCTGGACGCGGCGCGCACCAGCCTGGCCATCGATGCCGTGGCCCTGGTCGGGGTGGACCGCAAAGGCGATTTAGAAGCCGCCCTGCAAGCGGTGCTGGTTTGCCGACAACAGGACTTGGAAGTGTTCCAGCAAATGTTCAGCGCGTTTTTCAAAAACCCTGAACTGACACGCCAACTGCTGTCGCAGCTGCTGCCCAAAGCGCCGGGCGCAGCCCCCGCCGTGCCGCGCAAAGCCCGGGTGCAAGAAGCCCTGGCGGCGCGCAAGCCCGAGGGCATGCAAAGCCAAGCTGCTGAAGACGAGGTGCAGTTGGATGCCGCCATGACGGCGAGCGCCCAGCAACGCTTGCAACAAGCCGACTTTCAAACCCTGAACGCCAGCGAGTACCGGCTGGTCGACCAACTGGCGCGGCGCGTGAAGCTGCCGCTGCCGCGCATCGACAGTCGGCGCACCCGCAGCGGGCTGCGCGGCCAACGCATCGACTGGGCCAACACCTTGCACCGTGCGGTGCGCAGCGGCGGCGAAGTGCTCAGCCTGTCGCGCCGCCAGCGCCGCACCCAGCCTTTGCCGCTGCTGATCTTGGTGGACATCTCAGGCTCAATGGAGCGTTACGCCCGCTTGCTGCTGGCCTTCTTGCACCAAGCCACCCGGCACTCGCCGCGCAAGGTCTACGCCTTTGGCACGCACCTGACCGATTTAAACACTGCCTTTGCGCATGCCGACACCGACCTGATGTTGGAGGACGCCAACCGGCAAATCTGCGACTTCGCTGGCGGCACGCAACTGGGCACGTCGCTTGCCACGCTGCGCCAGCAACATGGCCGTGACCTGGTCGGGCGGCGCACCGTGGTGCTGCTGATCAGCGACGGGCTGGACACCGGCGACGCCCAGCAGTTGGCGCAGGAGCTGCAATGGCTGGGTCGCCACTGCCGCAGTCTGCTGTGGCTCAACCCGCTGCTGCGCTATGACGGCTACGCCCCTTTGGCCACCGGTGCGAATTTGCTGCACCAACACGCGCAGGGGATGCTGGCGATTCATAATCTGGCCAAGCTGGAAGATTTGGCCGACGCCTTGGCCAAACTCCTTAAAATATGATCTTTAGGAGTACGTCATGGACATGCAAGGCCAACGCCAACTTTTCGTCACCCAACAACAAGCTTGGGAGGCGCTGAACAATCCGGACATGCTCAAAGCCTGCATCCCGGGCTGCGACAAGTTCGAAGTGACCGAGGCCAATGTTTATAACGTGGGTGTGGCCATCAAAATCGGGCCGGTGTCGGCCAAATTCACCGGCAAAGTCACGCTGTCGGACATCCAGCCGCCCACCTCCTATGCCCTGCAATTTGAAGCACAAGGCGGCGTGGCCGGCTTTGGCAAAGGCCAGTCCCAAGTCACACTGACCCCCAACGCAGAAGGTTGCGAATTGAGCTACACCGTGCACTCCACCGTGGGCGGCAAACTGGCGCAGCTGGGCCAGCGTTTGATCGACGGCGCAGCCAAGTCCTTGGCCGAAGATTTCTTTCGCCGTTTTGACGAGGCCTTGCAAGCGCAGTACCCGCGCAGCGAAGCGGCAGCGGCACCCAGCGCGCCCACGCCAGCACCCGCCAGCGCCACGCCGACTTGGGTCTGGGCCATGGGTGGCGCCGTGGTGGTGGCTGCACTCTGGTATCTGACGCGCTGAAAAAAACCAAGAAACACGCGTCGATATGGAAAACCTCGACATCGTCGTCTTGCGCACCCTGCGTGATTGGCGCCTGGCCGGGCAACGCGCCCTGCTGGCCACGGTGATCCGCACCTGGGGCTCGTCACCGCGCCCAGTGGGCTCGATCATGGCGCTGTGCGAAACCGGGGCGGTGGTCGGCTCGGTCTCGGGCGGCTGCATTGAAGACGATTTGATTTACCAGTACACCAAGGCAGAGTCGGCTGCGGCCTTGCTGCAAGGCCCGCCGGTGAACGTGAAGTACGGCATCTCGGCCGACGAAGCGCACCGCTTTGGCCTGCCGTGTGGCGGCACGCTGGAATTGCTCTTGGAATTCAACCCCGATGCCGGGGCTTTGGCTGCATTGATCGACCAGTTGGCGCAAGGCCAGTTGATGCTGCGCACCACCGAGCTGTCAACCGGTCAGGTCACGCTCAACCCCAGCCATGCACCCAGTGCACTGAGCTTGAATGCCACGCAGCTGGTCAACGCCTTTGGCCCCGAGTACCGCATGCTGTTGATCGGTGCGGGGCAAATGACCGAGTACCTGGCCACCATGGCGCTGTTCAACGGTTTTGCGGTCACGGTCTGCGACCCGCGCGAAGAGTACCGCGGCGCCTGGTCGGTGGCTGGCGTCACCGTGAAAAGCGATATGCCCGACGACCTGGTGCAAAGCTTCAAGCCCGATCGGCGCAGCTGCGTGATTGCTTTGACGCACGATCCCAAGCTGGACGATTTGGCGCTGTTGGAGGCACTGAACACCGAGGCGTTTTACATCGGTGCGATTGGCTCGCGGCGCAACAACGAGGCGCGGCATCAGCGCATGATCGAACACTTTGCGCAAACAGCCGAGTCGCTGGCGCGCTTGCGCGGCCCGATCGGC
>CANGEE010000188.1 GCA_947452635.1 Comamonadaceae bacterium
AAGTGTTGCAGCAGGCCGTCCCATACAAAGGCGCCTTCGGGAAAGCCGTGCAAGAACAGCAACACCGGTCGGCCGCGTTCACCGCTGGCGCGGCAACTCAGGGTGATGCCGTGGGGGAGGGCTTGCAGCCAGGTCTCGATCATGGGTGTCCTTGTGACTTCGCCGACCGAGACCATGGGCTCAATCTGCGTTTGGGGGTTCGTCGGCTGGGCTGACGGGTTCAGCGCCTGCTGCGGTCTGTCCCGCCTCTTGCACGGTTGCATGGGGGGCTTCATGGGACCAGTCCCAGAGCAATTGCGCGACCTCGTCCACCCCTTGTTTTTTCAACGCTGAAAAGAGTTTGGCTTCTCCGCCGCCGGCCTGCAGTCGCGCAATCGACAGCGCCTTGGACCCTTCGACCCGGGTCAGCTTGTCGGCCTTGGTCAGCAAAATCAAAAACTTCAGGCCTTCTTGCACCCGGGGGCGAATCACATCCAGCAGCACCTCATCGAGTTCGGTCAGCCCCAAGCGCGGGTCGCACAGCAAGACAATGCCTTTGAGGTTTTCGCGGGTCACCAGGTAGTTGGCCATGACCCGCTGCCAGCGGATCTTGTCTTGCTTGGGTACAGCGGCATAGCCATAGCCGGGCAAATCGGCCAGCACCGCATCGGTCAGGCCCTGTTTGCCCAAGGAGAACAAGTTGATGTGCTGGGTGCGGCCTGGCCTTTTGGAGGCGTAAGCCAGTTGCTTTTGCTGTGTCAGGGTGTTGATGCAGGTGGATTTGCCGGCATTGGAGCGGCCGACAAAGGCGATCTCAGGTACGGTGATGGGCGGCAGGTGGTGCAGCTGGGCGGCGGTGGTCAAAAAACGCGCCGTGTGCATCCAGCCCATGGGGGTGACGGGTGGCGGTATCAAGGGCGCGGCAGTGCCAGAAACAGGGGCTGCGGAGGGTGGGGTGGACATGAATTGAAAGGCGCCTCAGGGGGAAATTGGGGTTGGCAGAAAACCCGGACTGGCTCCATTGTAGAATCCCATGGTTTTGCGCCTAATCTTTTGGATGTCGCCCATGAAGTCGATTACTGTTTTTTTGATGACCGCCCTGCTGGCCGGTTCCGTTTTAGCCTCTGATGCAGCGCCCAAAGCGGCCAAGCCTGACTTGGCCAAAGGTGAAGCCAGCTTCGGTGCCGTGTGCGCCGCTTGTCACGCTGCGGATGGCAATTCGGGCACACCCGCCAACCCCAAATTGGCGCAGCAACACCCTGAATACCTGATCAAGCAATTGCACGAATTCAAGTCAGGCAAACGTGCCAACGCCATCATGAGTGGCTTTGCTTCGCAATTGAGCGACGACGATATGCGCAATATTGCTTACTGGCTCAGCTCGAAAGCGGCCAAGCCCGGTTTCGCCAAAGACAAAGACACGGTGGCCCTGGGTGAACGAATTTACCGCGGCGGCATTGCCGACCGCCAAGTGCCCGCATGCGCCAGCTGCCACAGCCCCAACGGTGCTGGCATGCCCTCGCAGTACCCTCGTTTGGCCGGTCAGCACGCCGATTACACCAATACCCAAATGATTTCTTTCCGCGAAGGTGGCCGTAAAAACGGCGCCCAAATGACCCTGGTTGCGGCCAAGATGAATGACCGTGAAATCAAAGCGGTCTCTGACTACATCGCGGGTCTGCGTTAAATTGGGTTGGGCCGATCAGGCCCATCCAGTCAAGCGGGTCTCTTGAGACCCGTTTTTTTATGCTTTGACGCGCTTGCTCGGACGCTTGCGACACCCATGACCGTTTCCACCCAAGGCTTGGACATTCAAACCCCATCGCGCACCCTGCGTGCGGCGGTGGAGTTGGTGTCGTCGATGCGCTTTTCCATCTCCCTGCTCTCGCTCATTTGCATCGCCTCGGTGTTGGGCACGGTGCTCAAACAGCATGAACCCCTGCCCAATTACGTCAACCAATTTGGACCGTTTTGGGCCGATGTGTTTGGTGCGATGAGCCTGTACAACGTTTACAGCGCTTGGTGGTTTTTGCTGATTCTGGCTTTCTTGGTGCTCAGCACCAGCCTGTGCATTGCGCGCAACACGCCCAAGATTTTGGCGGATCTGCGCACCTACAAAGAAAACATCCGGGTGCAAAGCCTGAAGGCCTTTGGTCACCGGTTCGACACCACGCTGCAAGAGACCGCGCAAGCCGCTGCGCAGCGCATCGGTCAGATGCTGGCCGGTGGCGGCTGGAAAGTGCGCTTGCAGCCGCGCGAGACCGCCCAAGGCACCGGTTGGATGGTGGCGGCGCGCGCTGGCGCAGCCAACAAGCTCGGTTACATCGCCGCGCACAGCGCCATTGTGCTGGTGTGCGTGGGCGGTTTGCTGGACGGCGATTTGGTGGTGCGCGCGCAAATGTGGCTGGGCCACAAAACCGCTTTCGCTGGCGGCGGCATGATCGCCGACGTCAAGCCCGAACACCGTTTGTCGGAACGCAACCCGACTTTTCGGGGCAATGTCTTTGTGGCCGAAAACACCTCGTCCAGCACCGCCATTGTGAGCCAGTCCGACGGCATCTTGATTCAAGACTTGCCGTTTTCGATTGAGTTGAAAAAATTCATCGTCGAGTACTACAGCACGGGCATGCCCAAGTTGTTTGCCAGCGAGATCGTGATTCACGACAAAGCCACAGGCGAGAAGCAGGAGGCACGGGTGGAGGTGAATCACCCGGCGAGTTTCAAAGGCATTGAAATTTACCAATCCAGCTTTGACGATGGTGGCTCGCGGGTCAAGCTGCAAGCCTTGCCCATGAGCGCCAATGCCAAACCCTTTGAAATCGAAGGCATCATTGGTGCCAGTGCCGAGTTGACCAACGGGCAAGACAAGCTGAGCTTGGAGTTCACCGGACTGCGGGTCATCAACGTAGAAAATTTTGCGTCAGCCAATCCTGCGGTGGATGTGCGCAAAGTCGATCTGGGCAGTGCTTTGGACGCGCGTTTGGGTGCGGGCCACAAAACCACCACGACCAAAGCGCTGCGCAATGTCGGGCCCAGCATCAGCTACAAGCTGCGCGATGCGGCCGGTCAGGCGCGCGAATACAACAACTACATGCAACCGGTGGACACGGGCGATGGTCAGCGCGTGTTTTTACTGGGCATGCGCGAAAATCCCGGCGAGCCCTATCGCTATCTGCGCATGCCGGCTGACGAACACGATTCGGTGGCTGGTTTTACCCGCTTGCGCACCGCGCTGCAAAACCCGGCGCTGAGAAGCCAAGCGGTGCACCGTTACGCCACCAAAGCGGTGGACCCCCAGCGCCCGGACCTGGCTGGCCAACTCAAAGGCTCTGCGGCACGGGCCTTGAATTTGTTTGCCGGACAAGAACGCGTCAAAGGCCAACCCGTGGCCGGGCTGCAAGCCTTGGCGGACTTCATGGACGCCAATGTGCCCGAGGCCGAACGCAGCCGCGCGGGGGACATGCTGGTGCGCATTTTGGACGGTGTGCTGTACGAGTTGGACGTTGCAGCGCGCGAACAGGCCGGGGTCCAACCCCTGCCCGCCGACAAAGTGCCGGCCTTCATGGCGCAAGCGGTTTTGGCCCTGAGCGATGCGGCGCTGTACCCCGCGCCCATGGCCTTGTTGCTCAAAGACTTTACCCAGGTGCAGGCCAGTGTGTTCCAGGTGGCGCGCGCCCCAGGCAAAACCATTGTCTACCTGGGCTGCGCACTGTTGATCATCGGCATCTTCTCCATGCTGTACGTGCGTGAGCGCCGCTTGTGGGTTTGGCTGGAACCGCAAGCCCTGACGGCTGCAGAGACGCCCGGTTCGTCTGGCACAGCGCAAACCCACGCCACCATGGCCTTGTCGACCAACCGCAAGACCCTGGATGGCGACCATGAATTTGACCATTTGACCCGTAAATTGCTCGGTAACGAGGCTGCCTCCGTATGAACACCATCACTTTGAATCCGGGCTATTTCTCGCAGCGCAGTGGGGCCGATTGGGGCTTTGCCGTGTTGGCGCTCTTGGGCATGGTGTTGGCCTTGTCGCGCTACCAAGGGGCGATGGACATGTACGAGCAAGGTATTTTGGTGGCCAGCGTGCCGGCGGTGGTCTGGTTGGGCTGGTTTTGGCGGCCGCTGCGCCATTTGATGCTGGCTGTGGCGGCCCTGGCGCTGCTGGCGGTCAACGCCTACCAAGGCCAGTTGCCCCGGGCAGAAGAGGTGTTTGTTCTGAAGTACTTTTTGTCCAGCCAGTCGGCCATTTTGTGGATGAGCATGCTGGTCTTCATCAGCACCGTGTTTTACTGGGGCGGCACCCTACTGCCCTCGCACAGCGACTCGCTGGAAACCCTGGGCTCGCGCTTGGCGTGGGTGGCCGTCACACTGGCGCTGGTGGGCAGCTTGGTGCGCTGGTATGAGAGCTA
>CANGEE010000189.1 GCA_947452635.1 Comamonadaceae bacterium
AAAATTCTTTTTTGAGTGTTCTCTGACCCGACTGCAGAGATCGCCTTGGTTCGGGCTGCGTGCAATGCGCAGCCGTCCGCCAACGCTGGTAGAGGCCAGCGGCCAAGCCCGTCTGATGAACGATTGATCGTTCATCAGGCACACAGTTGCTGAAAGATCAAGCCCGGAGATCTCATGGCCTATTCATTCACCGAACGCAAGCGTATCCGCAAAAGTTTCGGCAGCCGCGAAAGCGTGCTCGAAGTTCCTTACCTGCTGCAAATGCAAAAAGACGCTTACACGTCTTTCCTGCAAGCAGGTGTTCTTTCCTCTAAACGTTCTCACGAGGGCTTGCAAGCCGCGTTTGAGTCGGCATTTCCGATTGTGTCGCACAACGGTTTTGTCGAGATGAAGTTTGTGGAATACAACCTGGCCAAACCCGCATTTGATGTGCGTGAATGCCAGACGCGTGGCCTGACCTTTGCGTCCGCCGTGCGTGCCCGTGTTCAATTGATCATTTACGACCGTGACTCCTCGACCTCACAGTCCAAAGTGGTCAAAGAAGTGAAAGAGCAAGAAGTCTATATGGGCGAAGTGCCTTTGATGACCGACAAAGGCTCTTTCATCATCAACGGCACTGAACGCGTGATCGTGTCGCAGTTGCACCGCTCGCCAGGTGTGTTCTTTGAACACGACAAAGGCAAGACCCACAGCTCAGGCAAGTTGCTGTTCTCGGCACGCATCATCCCGTACCGCGGCTCTTGGTTGGATTTTGAATTCGACCCCAAAGATGTGCTGTATTTCCGCGTCGACCGTCGCCGCAAAATGCCGGTGACGATTTTGCTCAAAGCCATCGGCCTGAACCCTGAATCGATCCTGGCGAACTTCTTTGTCAACGACAACTTCCGCCTGATGGACAGCGGCGCACAAATGGAATTTGTGTCCGAGCGTCTGCGCGGTGAAGTGGCCCGTTTTGACATCACTGACAAAGCCGGCAAAGTGGTGGTCGCCAAAGACAAGCGGATCACCGCGCGCCACACCCGTGAGATGGAGCAGTCGGGTACCACCCACGTGAGCGTGCCTGAAGACTTCTTGATTGGCCGTGTGGTCGCCCGCAACATCGTTGAAGCGGACACCGGTGAAATCATCGCCAAAGCCAACGAAGAGTTGACCGAAGCTTTGCTGAAAAAATTGCGCACCAGCGGCGTCCAAGATTTGCAGTGCATCTACACCAACGAACTCGACCAGGGTGCGTACATTTCGCAAACCCTGCGCGCCGACGAAACCGTCGACGAATTCGCGGCGCGTGTGGCCATCTACCGCATGATGCGTCCTGGCGAGCCACCGACCGAAGACGCTGTCCAAGCCCTGTTCCAGCGCTTGTTCTACAACCCCGACACCTACGACTTGTCGCGTGTGGGTCGCATGAAATTCAACGCCCGCGTGGGCCGCGACGATTCGACCGGCCCGATGGTGCTGACCAACGAAGACATTTTGGCGGTGGTCAAAATCTTGGTGGACTTGCGCAACGGCAATGGTGAAGTGGACGACATTGACCACTTGGGCAACCGCCGTGTGCGTTGCGTCGGTGAGTTGGCCGAAAACCAATACCGCACCGGTTTGGCACGGATCGAAAAAGCCGTCAAAGAGCGCTTGGGTCAAGCCGAACAAGAGCCTTTGATGCCGCATGATCTGATCAACTCCAAGCCGATTTCTGCGGCCTTGAAAGAGTTCTTCGGTGCGTCGCAACTGTCGCAGTTCATGGACCAGACCAACCCCTTGGCTGAGATCACGCACAAGCGTCGCGTCTCCGCACTGGGCCCAGGTGGTTTGACCCGCGAGCGCGCCGGCTTTGAAGTGCGTGACGTGCACGTGACCCACTACGGTCGTGTGTGCCCGATTGAAACGCCCGAAGGCCCGAACATCGGTTTGATCAACTCCCTGGCTTTGTACGCCCGCTTGAACGAGTACGGTTTCATTGAAACCCCGTACCGCCGTGTGGTGGACGGCAAAGTGACAATGGACATCGACTATTTGTCGGCCATTGAAGAAGGCAAATACGTCATTGCGCAGGCCAACGCCGCCTTGGACAAAGAAGGTCGCCTGACCGGTGACCTGGTATCTGCCCGTGAAAAAGGCGAATCGATTTTGTGTGGCGCTGACCGCATCCAGTACATGGACGTGTCGCCTGCGCAGATCGTTTCGGTGGCCGCCTCTTTGGTGCCGTTCTTGGAACACGACGATGCGAACCGCGCCTTGATGGGTGCCAACATGTCGCGCCAAGCCGTGCCTGTGTTGCGCCCAGAAAAGCCATTGGTGGGGACTGGCATCGAGCGCGTCGCTGCGGTCGACTCGGGCACCGTGGTCACCGCGACCCGCGGTGGTTTGGTCGATTATGTGGACGCCACCCGCGTGGTGATTCGCGTCAACGACAGCGAGACCCAAGCCGGTGAAGTCGGCGTCGACATTTACAACCTGATCAAGTACCAGCGTTCCAACCAAAACACCAACATCCACCAGCGCCCCATCGTCAAGCGCGGTGACATCTTGGCCAAAGGCGACGTGATTGCCGACGGCGCGTCCACTGACCTGGGCGAAATCGCCATCGGTCAGAACATGCTGATTGCCTTCATGCCTTGGAACGGTTACAACTTCGAAGATTCGATCCTGATTTCTGAGCGTGTGGTGGCCGAAGACCGCTACACCTCGATCCACATCGAAGAACTCGTGGTGATGGCCCGCGACACCAAGTTGGGTGCCGAAGAAATCACACGCGACATCCCGAACCTGTCTGAGCAACAACTCGGTCGTTTGGACGATTCCGGCATCATCTACGTGGGCGCCGAAGTGCAACCCGGCGACGTGCTGGTGGGCAAGGTCACGCCGAAGGGCGAGACCACGCTGACGCCTGAAGAGAAATTGTTGCGCGCCATCTTTGGCGAAAAAGCCAGCGATGTGAAAGACACCTCATTGCGTGTGGACCAGGGCAGTTCAGGCACTGTGATCGACGTGCAAGTCTTCACCCGCGAAGGCATCGTGCGTGACAAGCGTGCGCAGCAGATCATCGACGACGAACTCAAGCGTTTCCGCTTAGATCTGAACGACCAGCTGCGCATTGTGGAAGCTGACGCGTTTGACCGTATCGAGAAATTGTTGATTGGCAAAGCGGCCAATGGTGGCCCACAAAAATTGGCCAAAGGCAGCAAGATCGACAAGGCGTATTTGGAGTCGGTCGAGAAGTTCCATTGGTTCGACATCCGCGCTGCGGACGAAGACGTGGCGTCGCAGCTCGAGTCCATCAAGAACTCGCTGGAACAAACCCGTCACAGCTTTGACTTGGCGTTTGAAGAAAAGCGTAAAAAGCTCACCCAAGGCGATGAGTTGCCTGCGGGCGTGCTGAAAATGGTCAAGGTCTATTTGGCCGTCAAGCGTCGCTTGCAGCCGGGTGACAAAATGGCCGGCCGCCACGGTAACAAAGGTGTGGTCTCGAAAATTGTGCCGGTTGAAGACATGCCTTACATGGCCGACGGCACACCTGCTGACATCGTGCTCAACCCGCTGGGCGTGCCTTCGCGGATGAACGTCGGTCAGGTGCTGGAAGTGCACTTGGGCTGGGCTGCCAAAGGCATTGGTCACCGCATTGGCGACATGCTGCAAGCCGAAGCCAAAGTGGCCGAGATGCGCAAGTTGTTCGAAGAGTTGTACAACAGCATGGGTCGCAAAGAAGACCTGAGCAAGTTGTCCGACGACGAAGTCATGCACATGGCGGGCAATTTGACCGGTGGTTTGCCTTTCGCAACCCCTGTGTTCGATGGTGCTGCGGAAGAAGAAATCCGCGCCATGCTCAAGTTGGCTTACCCTGACGACTTGGCTGCTCGCAAAGGCCTGACCGCCACGCGCACCCAAGCCCACTTGTTTGACGGCCGCACTGGTGAAGCGTTTGACCGCCCCACCACCATCGGCTACATGCACTTCTTGAAACTGCACCACTTGGTGGACGACAAGATGCACGCCCGCTCCACAGGCCCTTACTCCTTGGTCACGCAGCAGCCTCTGGGCGGTAAAGCCCAGTTCGGTGGTCAGCGTTTCGGTGAGATGGAAGTGTGGGCGCTGGAAGCCTATGGCGCTTCGTACGTTTTGCAAGAGATGCTGACTGTCAAGTCGGATGACGTGCAAGGCCGTACCAAGGTGTACGAGAGCATCGTCAAAGGCGAACACTCCATTGAAGCGGGCATGCCCGAATCGTTCAACGTGCTGGTCAAGGAAATTCGTTCCCTGGGCCTGGACATTGAGCTGGACCGTTCCTAAATCACAGGCACAAGCAAAGGATTTAAATCATGAAATCATTACTCGACCTGTTCAAACAGTTCACACCGGATG
>CANGEE010000190.1 GCA_947452635.1 Comamonadaceae bacterium
CTGAACACCGAGGCGTTTTACATCGGTGCGATTGGCTCGCGGCGCAACAACGAGGCGCGGCATCAGCGCATGATCGAACACTTTGCGCAAACAGCCGAGTCGCTGGCGCGCTTGCGCGGCCCGATCGGCATTTACATCGGCAGCAAAACCCCGGCCGAAATCGCCGTCAGCATCATGGCCGAAGTCCTAGCCGTGAAAAACAACGTCCCCCTGCCGCGCGACATGGACGTGGCGCACGCCAAAAACGCGCAACAAACACCGCACAACGAGCCGGGCGCTCCGACCTGCTTCATTCAGCGCTGAGCGAACGCCACAAGGGTGGTCTTGCTTAAAAGACCATCAAGTTGAAGTTCGCGCGCAAGAAATGCGCAGACAATCCTCAGCACCCACCATGCAAACACTTGAACAACTTGAATCCGGGCAACTCGCCGGGTGCCGCGAACTGCGCCTGTCGTGTGGCTTGACCGAATTCCCTCGGGCTATTTTTGAATTGGCTGACACCCTGGAGCTGCTCGACTTATCAGGCAACCAGTTGTGCGCGCTGCCGCCTGATTTTGCGCGCTTGCACCGCTTGCGCGTGCTGTTTGCCTCTGACAATGTGTTCACCGAACTGCCTGCGGTGTTGGGGCAATGCCCGGCGCTGAGCATGATCGGCTTCAAAGCCAACCGCATTCGGCACGTGCCTGCCAGCGCCTTGCCTGTGGGCTTGCGCTGGCTCATCTTGACCGACAACCAAGTCGAGTCGTTGCCGCCTGGGTTGGGCCAATGCCTGTCTTTGCAAAAGCTCATGCTGGCCGGTAACCGGCTGCAGTCATTGCCTGAGGAATTGGCGCAATGCCAGCTGCTCGAACTGCTGCGCATCTCTGCCAACCCCTTGGCCAGCCTGCCCGAATGGCTCACACAGTTGCCGCGCCTGTCTTGGCTGGCATTTGCAGGAACGCCCTTGACGCAAGCGCAGGAAAGTCTAGCCTTGGCGTCCACGCCCATTGCCCACATGCCTTGGTCACAGTTGCAGATCGGCTCGGTGCTGGGGCAAGGTGCCTCTGGTGTGATCCACAGCGCGCGGCATCACCCACGGACTCGGGTTGCCGCTCAACCGCTGCCGCAAGCCGTGGCCGTCAAAATTTTCAAAGGCGAAGTCACCAGCGACGGACTTCCCGCCAGCGAAATGGCTGCGGCCATCCAGGCTGGCGCGCATCCGCATTGGATTCCTGCTTTGGCCAAAATCACCGGCCACCCTTTGCAAGCGCAAGGCTTGGTGATGCCCTTGATGGACGCCACTTTGATCAACCTGGCCGGCCCCCCCAGCTTGGCCAGTTGCACCCGCGACGTGTATGCGCCAAATACCTGCTTTGACTTGGTCACGGTCCGCCGCATGGCCCTGGGCATTGCCTCTGCAGCGGCGCACCTGCATGCGCAAGGGCTGATGCATGGCGACCTGTACGCGCACAATATCCTGCACAATGGCCAAGGCCAGGTTGTGCTGGGTGATTGGGGTGCGGCATCCTTTTTACCCCGCGCCAAACCCGCGCTGGCGCTGGCGTTGCAAAGGCTGGAGGTTCGCGCCTACGGCTGCCTGCTGGAGGAGTTGACCGCGCGCTGCCAAGTTGAGCCACACGCGCAAGCCTTGCTTGACGACTTGGTTCAATTGCAGTCGCAATGCCTGCACCCGGATGCGTCCTCGCGCCCGTTGTTTACCGACATCGAAAACCGCTTGTCACAGATGCGTTGAGTTGAGACTTGGAGCCGCCCTGTGCCAGGGCCGCCACCGCTGCCACAGATATCGCAACAGCCACGCCAGTGACAAGCCGACCGTGTCGGCCAGCACGTCTTGCCATTCGCCAAAGCGCCAACCCACAGCCCACTGCGCCAGCTCGATCGCCACGCCGTAAACCACCAAGCCCATCAGCACCTGCCTTGGCTTCGCAGGCAAAGCCGCCAAGCCCAGCAGGCCGAGCACGCTGAAGGCCAAGGCGTGTTGGGCTTTGTCCCACCAATTGAAACCAGGTGCGGTCAGCATCTCAGCAGGCACCAAAGCCAATACCGTGGTCACCAGCAGGGCCATAAAAAAAAGTATTTTGAAAAATATTTTCATTAAAAAAATAATAATGTTGAATATAATTTCAACCACCATGAGAATTATGTTCGTTGCCGCACTGATCGCACTGCAAGGTTGTGCCACACCCACCACCACGTCACCAGTGCCGGGGTATATGCCCGTGACCGACCCGGCCAACGATACCCCACAATTTCGCCTCGACCAGCAAGCCTGCTTGAGCGAGGTCGATCAAGCATGGGGCAATGCACGCCAGGACAATGCCGCTGTGGTGCAGTTTAGGCGGTGTCTGGTAAACAAAGGCTACCGCTTACTCAGCTGAAGTGGCTGAGCTGAAATTAGTGCGCTGAACTTCGGCAACAATAGAGCCCTGTTATTTTGGGGTTGCTGCAGTCATGAAAAAAATCCTCCTTCTCGGTTCTGGCGAGCTCGGCAAAGAGTTTGTCATCAGCGCCAAGCGCCTAGGCTGTTATGTGATCGCTTGCGACAGCTACGCCGGTGCGCCCGCCATGCAAGTGGCCGACGAGTATTGCGTCTTCAGCATGTTGGACGAAGCGCCCCTGCGCGCCGCCATCGCCCAATACCAACCCGACCTGATCGTGCCCGAGATTGAGGCCATCCGCACCGAGGTGCTGCTGGACGTGGAGCAGCAAGGCTTTGAGGTCATCCCCAGCGCGCGCGCCGCCAACCTGACCATGAACCGTGACCGCATCCGCGATGTGGCCGTGGGCTTGGGTGTACGCACCGCCCAATTCAGCTACGCAGATTCAGCAGCCGAGCTGATGGCCAAAGCCGAGGCGATTGGCTTTCCGGTGGTGATCAAGCCGGTCATGAGCTCGTCTGGCAAGGGCCAAAGCGTGGCCAAGACGGCGGCCGACATCCAGTCCAGCTGGGACTATGCCTGCGCGGGCATGCGCGGCGACCGGCAAAAAGTGATCGTTGAAGAGTTCATCCACTTTGAATTTGAAATCACGCTGCTCACCATCCGCCAGCGCAAAGGCCCGACGCTGTTTTGCGCGCCCATTGGCCACGTGCAAGAGCGCGGCGACTACCAGTACAGCTGGCAGCCCCAGCCGATGAAACTGGACTTTTTGAAAGCCGCGCAAGACATGGCCGAGAAAGTCACCACCGATTTGGGCGGTGCGGGCCTGTTTGGGGTGGAGTTTTTCGTCACCGCCACCGAGGTGATTTTCAGCGAACTCAGCCCCCGCCCGCACGACACCGGCATGGTCACGCTGATCAGCCAAAACCTGAGCGAGTTCGATCTGCACGCCCGCGCCATTTTGGGCCTGCCGATTCCCAACATCGACTGCGTGGAAGGCGCCAGCGCTGTGGTGTTGGCGACCAAGGAGGGCAAAGACCCCAAGTTCACTGGCGTGCAAGCCGCTTTGAGCGAACCGGACGTAGACGTGCGCCTGTTTGGTAAACCCACCACCCGCCCCTATCGCCGCATGGCTGTGGCGCTGGCCAAAGGTCCCCATGCTCTGCAAAGAGCGCGTGATGCGGCGGGCAAGATCACCGTGGTGTCTTGACGACGCAGAAAGCTCAAAAGCCTGGTCACCCAGGCTTTTGAATTTAATTGGGGTCAGACCCCGATTGCTATGACCCCGATTGCCAATCAGCTCAAGCTAACTTTTCGTTTTCCATCCACACCCAATCCACCACCGCGCCTTCGGGTTGGTAGCCGGGGACCAGGTCTTTGAGCAGGGTGCGGATCAACGGAACGTCGTTCACATCCAGCGCGTCGTTCAAGCAATTCAGTTTGATTTGCAACTCGTCCCATGGCAAAAATTCTTCATGGGCTTTCATGATGCGGGTATGGTAGGTCGGCAGCGGGTTGTCGCCAATCAGCAGCTCTTCGTAGAGCTTTTCACCAGGGCGCAGTCCGGTCACTTTGATCTCGATATCCCCATTCGGGTTGGCCTCGTCCATCACCGTCAAGCCCGACAGTTCCACCATGCGCCGGGCCAGGTCGATGATTTTGACAGGCTCACCCATGTCCAGCACAAACACATCGCCACCGGTGGCCATGGCGGCGGCCTGGATGACCAGCTGCGCCGCCTCCGGAATGGTCATGAAATAACGGGTAATACGCTCGTCCGTCAGCGTGATGGGTCCGCCGTCTGCAATTTGCTTGCGAAACAGTGGCACCACCGAACCTGAAGAGCCCAGCACATTGCCAAAGCGCACCATGCTGAAACGGGTTTTGCCACCCCGCTGCGCTTGCACGGCGGCGTTGGCCTGCAGCACCATCTCGGCCAAGCGCTTGCTGGTGC
>CANGEE010000191.1 GCA_947452635.1 Comamonadaceae bacterium
AGTCGCCGACCGCGCCAAACAGCACGGCGTCGGACGCCATGGCCAGCTTGAGCGTGGACTCGGGCAGGGGGTGGCCGTGGGCGTCGTAGGCGGCGCCGCCCACCAAGGCGGTTTCCATCTCCAACTTCAATTCCAGAACGTTCAGGACTTTGACGGCTTCGGCGACGATTTCGGTGCCGATGCCATCACCGGGGAGGACTGCGATTTTCATGAGGTTTTCCAGGGAAAGTAGGGTGCTCAGGCCGTGGTGGCGGTGTGGGCCAGCCAGGGCTTGGTGGTCAGGCGTTCGGCTTCATAGGCCTTGATTTTGTCCGCATGGCGCAGGGTCAGGCCGATGTCGTCAAAGCCGTTGATCAGGCAGTATTTGCGAAAGGCTTGGACTTCAAAAGGAATCTCTTCACCTTGGGCGCGGACCACGACTTGGCGCTCCAAGTCGATGGTCAGTAGGTAGCCGGGAAAGGCCAAGCATTCATTGAACAAGGTGTCGATCACGGCTTCCGGCAAGACGATCGGCAGCAAGCCGTTTTTGAAGCAGTTGTTGAAAAAGATGTCGGCAAAACTGGGCGCGATCACGCAGCGAAAACCGTATTGGTCAATCGCCCAGGGCGCGTGCTCACGCGAGGAGCCGCAGCCAAAGTTTTTGCGGGCCAACAAAACCGAGGCACCTTGGTAGCGAGGCTGGTTCAGCACAAAGTCGGGGTTGGGTTTACGGCTGGCCGGGTCTTGGCCGGGCTCGCCGGCGTCCAGGTAACGCCACGCGTCAAACAAATTTTCGCCGAAGCCGGTTTTGCGAATCGACTTGAGAAATTGCTTGGGGATGATGGCGTCGGTGTCGACGTTCTCGCGGTCCATCGGGGCCACGAGGCCTTGGTGTACGGTGAATTTTTGCATGGTGTGTGATCCGATCAAGCGAATTTGCGCACGTCAACAAAGTGGCCGTGGATGGCGGCCGCCGCCGCCATGGCGGGACTGACCAAGTGGGTGCGACCACCAGCGCCTTGACGGCCTTCGAAGTTGCGGTTGCTGGTGGACGCGCAGCGCTCGCCAGGCTCCAAACGGTCGGCGTTCATCGCCAGGCACATGGAGCAGCCGGGTTCGCGCCACTCAAAGCCTGCGGCTTTGAAGATCTCGTGCAGACCTTCGCGCTCGGCTTGTTCTTTGACCAACCCGGAGCCGGGTACGACCATGGCCAGCTTGATGTTCTTGGCCACTTTTTGGCCGATTTTTTTCACCACAGCTGCGGCTTCACGCATGTCTTCGATGCGGCTGTTGGTGCAGGAGCCGATGAACACTTTGTCGACAAACAAGTCGTTCAGCGCCTTGCCGGGTTGCAGGTTCATATAGGTCAATGCACGCTCCATGGCGCTGCGTTTGTTCGCGTCTTTTTCTTTGTCGGGGTCGGGCACCAGGCCGTCGATGCCCAGCACCATTTCGGGCGAGGTGCCCCAGGTCACTTGCGGCACGATCTGGCTGGCATCGAGTTCGACGACGGCGTCAAAATGCGCGCCGGCATCCGACTGCAAAGTTTTCCAGTAGGCCACGGCATGGTCCCATTCGACGCCGGTGGGCGACAGCAAACGGCCCTTGACGTAGTCGATGGTTTTCTCGTCCACCGCCACCAAACCGGCGCGTGCGCCAGCTTCGATGGCCATATTGCACAAGGTCATGCGCCCTTCCATGGACAGGGCGCGAATCGCGGAGCCGCCAAATTCAATGGTGTAGCCGGTACCGCCTGCGGTGCCAATTTTGCCGATGATGGCCAGCACAATGTCTTTGGCGGTCACGCCTTTGGCTGCTTGGCCGTCGACTTTGACCCACATGTTCTTGGCTTTTTTGGCCAGCAAGGTTTGGGTCGCCATGACGTGTTCCACCTCGCTGGTGCCAATGCCGTGCGCCAATGCACCAAAAGCGCCATGGGTGGAGGTGTGGGAGTCGCCACAGACCACCGTCATGCCGGGCAGGGTGGCACCATTTTCAGGGCCAATCACATGCACGATGCCTTGGCGCTTGGACATGAAGGGAAAGAAGGCGGCCGAGCCGAACTCGGCCATATTGCTGTCCAGCGTGGTGATTTGTTCTTTGCTGATCGGGTCGGTGATGCCGTCGTAGCCCAACTCCCAGCCCGTGGTGGGTGTGTTGTGGTCGGCGGTGGCGACAATGGAGCTGACGCGCCAGACTTTGCGGCCGGCTTGGCGCAGGCCTTCAAAAGCTTGCGGGCTGGTCACTTCATGGACGAGGTGACGGTCGATGTACAGCACAGCGGTGCCGTCTTCTTCGGTGTGGACGACGTGCTCGTCCCAAATCTTGTCATACAGCGTGCGGGCCATGGTTTTCCTTCGAAGCAACCCTGCATTTTATGCCCTCTTGAATGCGAAAAAGCCCGCACAGGTCGAACCATTGCGGGCTTTCAGGCGGTTTGCAGTCGCCTGCAGGACGCCTCAGGGATCAGCGCTTGGCGGGCACGTCGCGACGTGGCGAGCCGGTGAACAACTGACGTGGACGGCCGATTTTGTACTCGGGGTCGCCGATCATTTCGTTCAATTGCGCGATCCAGCCCACGGTGCGGGCCAGTGCGAACACGCCGGTGAACAGGTTCACGGGGATACCGATGGCGCGTTGCACGATGCCAGAGTAGAAATCGACGTTGGGGTAGAGCTTGCGGCTGACGAAGTAGTCGTCTTCCAAAGCGATCTTCTCGACTTCTTTGGCCAACTTGAACAGCGGGTCGTTTTCCAAGCCCATTTCGGCCAGCACTTCATTGCAAGTTTCTTGCATCAATTTGGCGCGCGGGTCGTAGTTTTTGTAAACGCGGTGACCAAAACCCATCAGCTTGACGCCGGAGTTCTTGTCTTTGACCTGGTTCATGAATTCGCCGACTTTGGAGATGCCGCCCATTTTCTGGATGTCTTCCAGCATGTTCAAACAAGCTTCATTGGCACCGCCGTGGGCCGGGCCCCACAGGCAAGCGACGCCGGCCGCGATGGCAGCAAACGGGTTGGTGCCAGACGAGCCGCACAAACGCACGGTGGAGGTGGAGGCATTTTGCTCGTGGTCGGCGTGCAGGGTGAAGATGCGGTCCATGGCGCGTTCCAGCACCGGGTTGACCACATACTCCTCACAGGGTACGCCAAACATCATGCGCAAGAAATTGCCCGAATAGGACAGGTTGTTTTGCGGGTACATGAAGGGCTGACCGACCCCATATTTGTAGGCCATGGACACCAAGGTGGGCATCTTGGCGATCAAACGGATGGCGGCGATTTCGCGGTGCTCGGGGTTGTTGATGTCGGTGCTGTCATGGTAGAAGGCCGACAAGGCGCCCACCAAGCCGGTCAACACCGCCATCGGGTGGGCATCACGACGAAAGCCACGCAGGAAAAACTGCATTTGCTCGTTCACCATGGTGTGGTTGTTCACCAGCTTGTGAAAGTCGTGGCTTTCCTTGGCGTTGGGCAACTCGCCTTTGAGCAAGAGGTGGCAAGTGTCCAGATAGTCGATGCTGTTGGCCAGCTGCTCGATGGGGTAACCGCGGTACAGCAACTCGCCCTTGTCGCCATCGATGTAGGTGATGGCCGATTGGCAAGACGCCGTGGACAAGAAACCGGGGTCGTAGGTGAACATGCCGGTTTGGGCGTACAGCTTGCGGATGTCGATGACGTCCGGTCCGATATTGCCTTGGTAAACCGGCATTTCCACGCTGGGACTGCCGTTACTGAACGAGAGGGTGGCTTTGTTGTCAGCAAGTTTCATGGTTTCTTTTCCTCAAAAATGATTTCTAAATCGCCCCGACCCGTCAGGCCAGCAGCATGTCCAGGACTTCACACACCTCAGGCGTTGCGATTTCCGGTGCCAAGGGTTTGCGCTGCAAAAACAAATCCATCAGATCGTTATCGGCCAAATCCATCAAAACATAAATGCCACGCGCATGTCCAACGGTTAAGCGAGATCCGTGCCGGGTGAAAAACCGTTCGATGAACAAATCGTTTTCCAGCAAACCGCGGCGGGTGCGCCAGCGCAATTTGCTCAAGGCACGCTCGCTCAATGGGGCCTGGGCATCCAGGCCGTCGAGTTGGGCGTCGCCCACGATGTAAGGTGAATCCAGCACGTTGACGGGCTTAAACAGCGCGGCGAACCATCATTTCTTTGATCTTGCCGATGGCCTTGGTGGGGTTCAAACCCTTGGGGCACACATCGACGCAGTTCATGATGGTGTGGCAGCGGAACAGGCGGTAAGGATCTTCCAAGTTGTCCAAACGGCCCGCAGTGTCTTGGTCGCGGCTGTCGGCAATGA
>CANGEE010000192.1 GCA_947452635.1 Comamonadaceae bacterium
GTGTGCACCGCGTGGCTGCAAGGGGACCAGTTGCAAATCTGGTCGTCCACGCAAAACCCGGAAGCCACCTTGGCGGTGGGCGCGGCCACGGCCGGTGTGCCCCAGCCGAACGTGAAAGTGCATCCGGTGCAACTGGGCGGCGGCTTGGGACGCAAGAGCCCGCAAGACTTCACCCGCCAAGCGGTGATGATTGCCAAAGCCATGACGGGCAAACCGGTCAAGATGCTGTGGACGCGTGAAGAAGAAATCCAGCACGGCCTGTACCGCCCCGCCAGCCTGATGCGTTTCAAGGCCGGGCTGGACGCCAGCGGCAAGGTGGACGCGCTGCACATCCGGGTGAGTGCACCGTCCATTTTGGCCACCCTGCTCAAGCTGCCCTTGCCCAAAGGCATCGACGGCCAGGCGGTGGCCAGTTTCAATGACCACCCCTACGACATCCCCCACACCTTGGTCGATTACGCACAGCGCAACACCAATGTGCCGGTGGGCTTTTGGCGCTCGGTGGGCCATTCGCAAAACCCCTATGGCCGCGAATGTTTCATTGACGAGTTGGCGCAGGCAGCGGGCAAAGACCCGGTGGCTTTCCGACTGGACATGCTGCCCAACACCGAAAAGTCCAAACGCGACCGCAGCATTTTGGAGGCCGTGACAAAAGCCGCCGGTTGGGGCAGCAAGTTGCCGGCCGGCGTGTTTCGCGGCGTGGCCGAAACCGAAGGCTATGGCAGCTGGACCGCGTGTGTGTGCGAGGTCTCGGTCAACGCCAAAAACGAAGTCAAGATCCACCGTGTGGTGATTGGCATCGACCCCGGCTATGCCGTGAATCCCGACAACATCGTGGCCCAGTTCCAGGGCAGCGTGGTGCACGGTTTGACGGCCATCTTCTGGGGCGAGAACACCATCAAGGAAGGCCGTGTCGAGCAATCGAACTTTCATGACTACCGCATGATGCGCTTGAACGAAATGCCCAAAGTGGAGGTGGTGATTGCGCCCACCGGCGGCTTTTGGGGCGGCGTGGGCGAACCGGCACAAGCGCCCTTGGCACCGGCCCTGGTGAACGCGATTTCTGCGGCGCTGGGCAAACGCATCCGCTCTTTGCCCTTGAAGAACCATGGTTTGAGTTTGGCCAAGGCCCAAGGCACTGCGGCATGAACCCCAGGGGCAGCGTGCGGCGCAGGGGGCTGGCCGGCCTGTTGCTGGGCGCACTGCCCTGGTGGGGTGCGGGCTTGCGCGGTGTGCAGGCCCAGCAAATGAACTCCGGGCGTCTGCTGCGATTTGACGAGCTGGTGCAGCCCTGGGTGGCAGGGGCCAAGCTGCTGAAAACAGACGTCACACTGACCGCGCCCATCCTCGCTGAAAACGGCTCCTGGGTGCCGCTGCAAGTTCAGGTCAGCAACCCGATGACCGCGCAAGACCATGTGACGCACATCCACCTGTTGTCGCAACGCAACCCGGTCAGCCACATGGCGGTGTTTGAGCTGGGGCCTTGGAATGGCCGCGCCGAGATCAGCACCCGGGTGCGCTTGGCGGGCACCCAGGAGGTGGTGGCGCTCGCCCGGCTGTCGAGCGGGGAGTTTCGTTACGACCGCATGGAGATCATCGTCACCGAATCCGCCTGTGTGGACGCCTCCTGACCATGACCCTCGCGCGCGTGCAATGGCCCGATCCCATCCGCGCAGGCGATGTGGTGAAAGTGCGCGTGTTGATTCAACACCCCATGGACACCGGCTATTTGCAAGACCTCACCGGACATCTGGTGCCGCGCAATGTGATCCGGCAACTGACCTGTACACTGGGGCCCCAAGTGGTGTTGCGCGTGGAGCCGTCCTCCGGCATTGCGAGCAACCCCTACTTTGAGTTTTACCTGCGCGCCGTTGAAACGGCCGAGTTCAGGGCGCAATGGTGGGATGACCGTGGCCTTCAAGGCGTGCTGACGCAAACGTTGAAGGTGGGTTGAGGCCATGCCCTGCCTTGGCCTGCACTGCGCGCCCATGGGGTTGTCGGATTGTCCAACTTGTCTTTTGATGTGAACAAAGCACGCGCTTTGGCCGTGTTGCTGTGTCTGTGTTTGGCCGTGGCGGTGCTGGCCGGTTCAGCCTCTGCCCTGTTTTTGTTCAGCCTGGACTGGGCCACCCGCACGCGTGAGGCGCACCGCTGGTTGATTTGGGGCCTGCCTGTGGCCGGTTTCGCCGTGGGCTGGCTGTACCTGCAATGGGGCCGCACGGTGGACGCGGGCAACAACTTGTTGATCGATGAAATCCACAGCCCCAACCAAGTGGTGCCGCTGCGCATGGCGCCTTTGATCTTGGGCAGCACCGTGGTCTCGCATTTGTTTGGCGCGTCGGTGGGGCGCGAGGGCACGGCGGTGCAATTGGGCGGCGCCTTGGCCGATCAACTGTCTCACCACTTCAAACTGACAACAACGCAGCGCCGCATGGTGCTGATGACGGGCATCAGCGCGGGCTTTGCCTCGGTGTTTGGCACGCCACTGGCGGGGGCCGTGTTTGCGCTGGAAGTGCTGGCGGGCCCGGCGCTGCGCCAGATGCGTTGGGCAGCCCTGCTGCCATGCGCCGTGGCGGCGGTGGCCGCAGACCATGTGGGTCTGTGGTGGGGCGTGCAACACACGCTGTACAGCGCGGGCAGTTTGCCGGCATTCACGGCTTGGAGCCTGAGCGCCATGCTGCTGGCGGGGGGCTTGATGGGTCTGACGGCGCGCGTCTTTGCCCTGAGCACCCACGGCCTGAGCGCCTGGATGAAACAGCGCATCCCGTATGCGCCCCTGCGGCCTGTGATCGGCGGCGTGCTGATCGCCGCCGTGGTGGGGTGGGGTCATGCCGACCGTTACATCGGTTTGGGGATTCCGGTGATCGTCGACGCCTTTAGCCAACCGTTGGCCCCCTGGGACTTTGCCGCCAAGCTGGCCCTCACCGTGGCCTCATTGGGCAGTGGCTTCAAGGGCGGCGAGGTCACGCCGCTGTTTTACATCGGCGCAACGCTGGGCAATGCCTTGGCGCCCCTGCTGCAAATGCCGGTGGGCCTGATGGCGGCAGTGGGCTTTGTCGCGGTGTTTGCCGGCGCGGCCAACACACCGCTGGCCTGCACCGTGATGGCCATGGAGTTGTTTGGCGTGGAGATCGGTGGATTCGCCGCTCTGGCCTGTGCGGTCAGTTATGTGTTCTCGGGCCGCGCCTCGATCTACAAAGCGCAGCGCCAGCGGCCTGCCAAGACGCCGCCACCGCAGACCTGAACGCCTTTCCTGCGCCGCGGCGGCACCAGCTCAATGCGCGGCCGACTTGGCCAGGTGCGCCTGGGCCAGCGCGACATACCAGTCCAAGCAGCCCGGGTTGGCCATGGCGTCTTTGTTCACCACTTTTTCCACCGGATGGCCCAGCATCAGTTTTTTGATCGGCAACTCCTGTTTTTTACCAGACAGGGTGCGCGGGATTTCCGCGACTTGGAACGTTTCATT
Organism: Comamonadaceae bacterium; assembly: GCA_947452635.1. Taxonomy (GTDB): domain Bacteria; phylum Pseudomonadota; class Gammaproteobacteria; order Burkholderiales; family Burkholderiaceae_C; genus Limnohabitans_A. The sequence continues at coordinate 3,467 of CANGEE010000192.1, forward strand.
CGGAATGAAACGGGGGCTGAGCGCGGTCTTGATGGCGTTGTGGATTTTGGCTTGCAAGGCCGCGTCCAAAGTCGCGCCAGCGCGCAGCACCACAAACAAGGGCATATAGCTTTCGCGGCCCAGGTACTCCAGATCGACCACCATGCTGTCCATGACTTCAGGCAGGGCTTCGACCGCGCTGTACAACTCGCTGGTGCCCATGCGCAGGCCGTGGCGGTTGATGGTGGCATCACTGCGGCCAAAGATCACACAGCCCTCGCCGCCGCCCTCAGGGGTGCCGATGCGCAACCAATCGCCATGACGCCAGACGCCGCCCATTTCCGGGCCAGCATCGCCGCCACCCGGTTGGCGGCCGTGCCCGGCAGGGTACATCTCAAAGTAACTGGCCAAGTAGCGGGCATTGCCCTTGTCGCCCCAAAAATACAATGGCATCGACGGAATGGGTTGGGTACAGACCAACTCGCCCACTTCGCCCAACACCGGCGCACCGGCTTCGTTCCAGGCCTCGACTGCGCAGCCGAGCAAGCGGCATTGCATGACACCGGCTTCTTGCGGCAATTCACGGTTGCCGCCAATGAAGGCGCCGCAAAAATCAGTGCCCCCCGAAATATTGCACCACCACATGTCGGGCACCTGCTGCTCTGGCGCAAAGGTTTGCGCGACACGGCGAAACTGATCGGTGCCCCAGTTTTGCGTGTCCGGCGACAAGGGTGAGCCGGTGGTGCCCAAGGCGCGCACACTGGACAAATCGCCGCATTGCGTCAGGTCCACGCCCGCTTTGTGGCAGTTGGCAAAAAAGGCCGCGCCCGCA
>CANGEE010000193.1 GCA_947452635.1 Comamonadaceae bacterium
CACAAAGACGTGTTTGTGACGCGCGACTTTGCCACCACCGCTGGCTCCAAAATCCTGCAAGGCTATCGCTCACCGTTTGACGCCACCGTGGTGCAGCGCCTGGCGCAGGCCGGTATGGTGACCTTGGGCAAGCTCAATTGCGACGAATTCGCCATGGGCTCGGCCAACGAAAACTCGGCCTATGGCGCGGTCATCAACCCCTGGGACACGGCGCGTGTGCCCGGTGGCTCTTCAGGCGGCAGCGCTGCGGCCGTGGCGGCGTGCCTGACCCCCGCCGCGACCGGCACCGACACCGGCGGCTCGATTCGGCAACCGGCCAGCTTTTGCGGCATCACCGGCATCAAGCCCACCTATGGCCGTGCCAGCCGCTACGGCATGATCGCCTACGCTTCCAGCCTGGACCAAGCCGGCCCCATGGCCCGCAGCGCCGAAGACTGCGCCTTGTTGCTCAGTGCCATGTGCGGCGCTGATCTGGATCGCGACTCGACCTCGCTGGACATGCCCCCTGAAGACTTCAGCGCCAACTTGAACGGCTCGATTGAAGGCCTGCGCATTGGCGTGCCGAAAGAATTTTTTGGCGAAGGTTTGCACACCGATGTGCGCGCGGCGCTCGACGCTGCTTTGCGTGAATACGAAAAACTCGGTGCCAAGCTGGTGCCCATCAGCCTGCCGCGCACCGAGTTGTCGATTCCCGTCTACTACATCATTGCCCCGGCTGAAGCCAGCTCCAACCTGAGCCGTTTTGATGGCGTCAAGTTCGGCCACCGCGCCCAGGACTATGTGGACCTGGTGGACATGTACAAAAAAACCCGCGCCGAAGGCTTTGGCAGCGAGGTCAAGCGCCGCATCATGACCGGTGCTTATGTGCTCAGTCACGGTTACTACGACGCCTACTACCTGCAGGCGCAAAAAATCCGCCGCATGATCGCCGATGACTTCCAAAATGCGTTCAAGCAGTGCGATGTGATCGCCGGCCCCGTGGCCCCGAGCGTGGCCTGGAAATTGGGTGAGAACGCAGGCGATCCGGTGGCTGACTATTTGGCCGACATCTTTACTTTGCCCGCCTCTCTGGCCGGACTGCCCGGTATGAGCTTGCCCGCAGGTTTTGGCGTGCGGGGCATGCCCGTGGGCATGCAATTGATCGGCAACTATTTCAAAGAAGCGCAGTTGCTGAATGTGGCGCACCGCTTGCAGCAAGCGACCGATTTCCACCTGCAAAAACCGGCAGGAGCCCAGATATGACCGCCAAACTTGTCCAAGGCTACGAAGTCGTCATTGGCTTTGAAACCCATGCTCAGCTCTCCACAAAGAGCAAAATTTTCAGCCGCGCCTCGGTGGCATTTGGCGCCGAGCCCAACACCCAAGCTTGCGCGGTGGACATGGCCCTGCCCGGCACGCTGCCGGTGATGAACGTGGGCGCGGTGGAGCGCGCGATTGAGTTTGGCCTGGCGGTGAATTCCCACATCGCCGAGCGCAGCATCTTTGCGCGCAAAAACTACTTCTACCCCGACCTGCCCAAGGGCTACCAGATCAGCCAGTTTGAAATCCCGGTGGTGCAAGGCGGCGAGGTGTCGTTCTTCCTGGAAGAAGGCAAAGAGACCGTGCGTAAAACCGTGCGACTGGAACGTGCCCACCTGGAAGAAGACGCGGGCAAATCTTTGCATGAGGATTTCGTCGGTCAGTCAGGCATCGACCTGAACCGCGCGGGCACCCCCCTGTTGGAGATTGTCACCCAGCCCGACATGCGCTCCAGCGCCGAAGCGGTGGCCTATGCCAAAGAACTGCACAAGATCGTGACCTGGGTCGGCATCTGCGACGGCAATATGCAAGAAGGCAGTTTCCGCTGCGACGCCAACGTCTCGGTGCGCAAGCCCGGTGGCGCTTTAGGCACGCGGCGCGAGATCAAGAACCTGAACAGTTTCAAGTTCATGCAGCAGGCCATCGACTACGAAGTGCGCTGGCAGATCGAGCAGATCGAAGACGGCCACGCCATCCAGCAAGCCACGGTGCTGTTCGACCCCGACACCGGCGAGACGCGCGCCATGCGCACCAAAGAGGACGCCGCCGACTACCGCTACTTTCCCGACCCCGACCTGCCGCCTTTGGTGATTGGCCGCGACTGGGTGGAGCGCGTGCGCAGTGAAATGGCCGAACTGCCCCGCGTCATGGCCGAGCGCTTTGTCAAAGACTACGTCCTGCCCGACTACGACGCCACGCAGTTGACGCAAAGCAAAGCGGTTGCCGCTTACTTTGAGGCCGTGGCCCAAGCCTGTGGCCAAGCCAAACTGGCCAGCAACTGGATCATGGGCGAAGTCTCGCGTCGCTTGAACGCCAGCGAAATGACCATTGAGCAAACGCCAGTGAGCGCCGCGCAACTGGCCGCACTCATTGGCCGTATCAGCGACAACACCATCAGCAACAACGCGGCGCGCCAGGTGTTTGAAGCGTTGTGGACCGAAGGCGGCGATGTCGACGCCCTCATCGAAGCCAAAGGTCTCAAACAAATTCAGGATACCAGCGAGCTGGAAAAAATCATTGACGACGTGTTGGCCGCCAACCCCAAGAACGTCGAAGAGTTCAAGGCCGGTAACGCCAAGGCGCTCAACGGTTTGGTCGGCCCGATCATGAAAGCCAGCAAGGGCAAAGCCAATCCGGGGCAGGTGAATGCTTTGTTGATGCAGAAGCTGACGTAAAAGCCAAGACTTTCATTTGAAAACCCATATGACTACATCTCATTTGATTTTGGTTCCTGGCTTGATGTGTGACCACAGCGCATGGGCACCCATCCTGCCGGCCCTGTCGGCAAGAGCCAACTGCCAGATGGTGTCGCATGGCGACGCCGATTCACTCACGCAGATGGCGCAGCAGATTTTGGACGCTGCGCCAGCACAGTTTGATTTGGCGGGTCACTCCATGGGCGGTCGCGTGGCTTTGGAGGTGCTGCGCATGGCGCCCGAGCGGGTGCGGCGTCTGGCTTTGCTGGGCACGGGTTATCGCGCCAAAGAGGTTGGTGCCGCGGGCGAAAAAGAAGTGCAAGGCCGTCAGGCCTTGCTGGACGTGGCGCAAAACGACAGCATTCGGGCCATGGCCTTGGCTTGGGTGCAGAACATGGTGGCACCTTCGCGCTTGGGGGATGAGGCGCTGATTGAGACCATCGTGCAAATGTTCGAGCGCAAATCGGCGGCCATTTTCCAACGCCAAATCAAGGCCTTATTGACGCGCCCTGACGCCACCGAGGTGCTGCGACAGGTGCATGTGCCGACTTTGGTGATGGCTGGAGAGTTTGACGCCTGGGCTTCGCCGCAGCAGCACCAAGACATCGCAGACCTGATCCCCGCGCGCCCACCGATGCACATGGTGGTCGGTTCAGGCCACATGATGATGATGGAAAAGCCCGACGCCGTGGCGGCGCTCTTTCTGGAATGGCTGCACTGACCTGGCTTTATGACGCTGCAACGCCATAGCGCTCGCGGTACGCCTGCGTGCGGGCCAAATGCTCGCCCATGGCGTTGCCCGCTTGGGCGCTCAAAAAAGTCAGCAAGTCCGACAACTCGGCAATCGCGCACACCTGCATGCCCAATGTGTCGCGCACGTATTGCACGGCGCTGTAGGGCACGTCTTGCGTGCTGCCGTCAACCTGTTTTTCGGTCGCCATTTCTTGGCGGTCCAGCGCAATCGCCACGGCATGCGGCGTGGCCCCTGCGGCTTTGATCAGGGCGATCGATTCGCGCGCGGCGGTGCCTGCGCTCATCACGTCGTCGACGATCAGCACGCGGCCTTGCAGCGGCGCGCCGACCAGGCTGCCGCCCTCACCGTGGTCTTTGGCTTCTTTGCGGTTGTAGGCAAAAGGCACGTTGCGGCCCAGGCGGGCCAGCTCAATGGCCACCGCAGCGCCCAGCGGAATGCCTTTGTAAGCCGGGCCAAAGATCATGTCGAACTCGATGCCGCTGGCCACCAGGGCTTTTGCATAGAATTGCGCGAGTCGGCCGAGTTTGGCGCCATCGTCAAACAAACCCGCGTTGAAAAAGTAAGGGCTCATGCGGCCTGCTTTGGTTTTGAATTCACCAAATCGCAGCACGCCCGATTCAACAGCAAATTGCACAAATTCTTGCGCCAGCGCGCTTTGCTGAGCTGGCGTGTTGCCTGTCACCATGGGGAGCTTCCTTGTTTAAATTGACCAGCCTGAATCTGAATGGCATCCGTTCGGCCACCACCAAGGGGGTAGA
>CANGEE010000194.1 GCA_947452635.1 Comamonadaceae bacterium
CAAAACTGTGAAAACGCACCCCCTCGGGGATTGCAGGGCACAGTAACTGTGCAATCGGCCTTGATTCGGTGCGGCCCCGTCGGGGCTACCGCGCCACACGCCCTGCGCCGGCAGGCCCTGCAGCCGACTTGGCTACAATAAGCCCCATTCAAGTGATTGGAGCTTCCTCATGTCAGCACACAACGATACCCACGAGTCCACCGATCCGGTCGAGGCGGTGGTGAAACACATCCCGGTGGTGATCCCGGCCGCCGGCGCGGTTTTGATTTTCCTGCTGGCCTTCATCGCCGTGTTCATGGCCTGAAGGTTCGCCCACGTTGTACGCCGGTTGGCCCCGGCCGACCCAGCCCGCTGATGGTTCACGCCCAGCGGGCTTTGTTCATCTGAGCGGCATGATGTGCAGCGCCTGCGGCGCAATCGACAAACGCACCCGGCTGCCCGGCTGCCACTGGCCGCGCCGCACCATTTGCCCGGGCAGTTGCAGGGTGATGCGCTCGCTTGGCAGGGCTTCGGGGGCCATGCTGCACACACAGGTCTCGCCGAGCGACAAGATTTCTTGCATCTGGCAGATCAACGGGTTGTCGACGCCGGCGACTTCCGGCGAGTCGCTGGTGTCACTCACACTTTGTACCTCGACAAACTCGCCGTTGAGCACCCAAGTCACCGCTTTGCCATCGGCGATGCGGTTTTTGTCGACCACTCGGAAACTGACCCCCTCCCCCTCGCCGCTGCGCCAAGTCAATCGCGCCCAGCCGGGTTCGTGGTGGTGAAACTGTCCATGAAAATGGTTTTGAATCCCAACCAGTTCGGCCACCCGCGCATTGCGAGGGCTGGCAAACACATGGGCAGGCACACCGGTTTGCAAGGTTTCACCTGCATCCAAAATCACCACCCGATCGGCCAAGCGCCGTGCCTCGGCCAGATCGTGGGTCACCAACAACATGGGGGCCGCCACTTGCTGGCGCCATGCGGCCAGCTCACGGTACAAGGCCAAGCGCGTCGGCGCGTCGACGGCTGAAAAAGGCTCGTCCAACAGCAGCACGCCCGCGGAGGGGGTTTGTGCGCCGGCACCCCACATGACCCGCACCAAGGCCCTTGCCAGCGCCACGCGCTGCTGCTGCCCACCGGACAATTGCCCCGGTTTGCGCGCGCCTAAACCGGCCAGGCCCATGCGGTCCATCAGATCGCTGATGTCCTGGGCGCGCCAGTGGGCGTCTGCGGCCAGGGCCACATTGGCCGCAGCGCTCATGTGCGGGAACAGGGCATAGTGCTGAAACACCAAACCTGCACGCCGCGCCTGTGGCGACAAGTTCACCCCGCGTTCACTGTCAAACCAATCACGGCCCTGCACCCGCACATGGCCTTGCAAGCCTGGCCAGTTCCACAGCCCAGCCACCGCGCGCAAAATACTGGTTTTGCCGCTGCCCGAAGGGCCAACCAAAGCCACCAGCTCACCGGGCGCGCAGGTGAACTCGGCATTCAAACGAATCTTGGCAGTGCTGTGCAGCGCAACCTGCAAGCCGCTCATGCCCCTGGCTCCTGAACTGCGCGCTGGCGTTGATTTTGCCGATCAAAGGCCAGCACCAAGGTCAAGGCCAACACCGATACCGCCACCAAGGCCAGCGCCATGATGTGAGCGCTTTGCAGATCGAAAGACTGCACCCGGTCGTAAATCGCCACCGACAGCGTGCGCGTCTCGCCGGGGATGTTGCCGCCCACCATCAACACCACGCCAAATTCCCCCAAGGTGTGTGCCATGGTCAGGGCCACCCCGGCCACCAATCCCGGCCAAGCCAATGGCAACTCCACCCGCCAAAATGTGGCCCAGGGCCCCAGGCCCGAGACCCAGGCCGCTTCACGCAAAGCCGTGGGCACGGCCGCAAACGCGCGCTGAATCGGCTGCACCATGAAGGGCACATTCACCACCCAACTGACCAGCAGCAAGCCCTGCATGCTGAACACCAGCCGCACCTCATGCTGCGCCAGCCAGCCGCCCAAGGCACTGTCCTGCCCCAGCAGCAGCAAAAAATAGAAACCGATCACAGTGGGCGGCAACAACAAAGGCAGCAAGAGCAGCGCCTCCACCAAGGGGCGCCCTGACCAATGGGTGCTCGCCAACCAACGCGCCAACCACAAGCCCACAGGCAGCAGCAAGCCGGCCGTTAAAACAGCCAGGGTGAGCGAAACTTGGGCGGCGTGCCAATCCATCATGGGTGGGTATCGTACCCATGCCGCTGAAACACCGCCTTGGCTGGCGGCGACAGCAAGAAATCCCGAAACTGGCGGGTTGGGGCGTCCGCCCCCTTGAGCATCACCAGTTTTTGGTGCAAGGGCGCATGCCAGTCGGCTGGAATCGGCTGAAAGCGCGTGCGCTGGGCCACTTCCGGCGCCGTCACCAATGACAGCGCTGTCAGGCCTGCGGCGGCGGCACCCGTCATCACAAACTGGGTAGTCTGCGCGATGTTCTCACCCATGACCAACCGCGGCTGTGCCTGCGCCCACACCCCTTCATGGCTCAAGGCCTCTTGGGCGGCCAGCCCGTAGGGTGCCAATGCCGGATTGGCGATGGCCAATTTGTCGTGTTGGCGCAGCGCTTGCACCAGCGCCTTCAAGCCCGCGTCCAGGGGTAAGGGGCTGTTTTGCGGCACCAGCAAGGCCAAGCGGCCCGTGGCATAACGCTGTCCCGCGTCTTGGGTCAAGCCCGCCTTGACCAGCTCGTCCACCCGCAGCTCATCGGCTGAGACAAACAAACTGACCGGTAATCCTTGGCGTATTTGCTGCGCCAAGGGGCCTGAGGCCCCCAGGCTCAGCTGCACCTCCAAGCCCGATTGCTGTCGGTAAAGGGCGAGCAACTCGGTCATGACAAACTTCAAATTGCTTGCCGCCGCCACCTTGATGACCGGTTTGGCTGCTGCACCGTTGCCTGACTGTGCCGTGACCCCCAGCACCCAACCACACGCCACGCCACCGAACACCCATTTGGCCCAGCGCATAACCCTATGCATGTTTTGCATAATTATTTCCTTGTTTGAAAGGCACGCAAAGGCGCGACTCCCTAAAATTCAGGTCCGGTTACGAAAGCGTTACACGAACTGTGTGCCAGGATTGTGACCCAGGGGAGTCGATTTTTGAAAAACAGGGGGCTGAGAGCACGGCGTTTTTCAAAAAACGATTTTTAAACTTAGGAGCTTTCCCCATGAACTCACCCGTGATGCAGGGCTTGAACCTGAATACGCCCACGTATGTGAAAAACGCCAAGCTGGTCGCTTGGGTGGCCGAGATGGCCGCACTGTGCAAACCTGAAAGCATCTACTGGTGCGATGGCTCTCAAGAAGAATACGACCGCTTGTGCGCTGAATTGGTCGCCGCTGGCACCTTCAAAAAGCTCAACCCCGCCAAGCGCCCTGGCAGCTTTTTGGCTTGCTCGGATCCCTCAGACGTGGCCCGCGTAGAGGACCGCACTTATATTTGCTCGGCCCGCAAAGAAGACGCCGGCCCGACCAACAACTGGATGGACCCCGCGCAGATGCGAGCCACATTGCAGCCCTTGTTTGACGGCTGCATGGCCGGCCGCACCCTGTATGTGGTGCCTTTCTCGATGGGCCCGCTCGGCTCGCACATCAGCCACATCGGCATCGAGTTGACCGACAGCGCCTACGTGGCGGTGAACCAAAAGCTGATGACCCGCATGGGCAAAGCCGTGTTTGACGTGCTGGGCACCGACGGCGCGTTTGTGCCTTGCATGCACACCGTGGGCGCGCCTTTGGCTGCAGGTCAAAAAGACAGCACCTCTTGGCCTTGCAACCCCAGCACCAAGTACATCGTGCACTACCCTGAAACCCGCGAAATCTGGTCGTATGGTTCAGGTTACGGCGGCAACGCGCTGTTGGGCAAAAAATGCTTTGCCCTGCGCATCGCCTCCAACATGGGGCGCGAACAAGGCTGGTTGGCCGAGCACATGCTGATTTTGGGCGTGACCAACCCCGAAGGTAAAAAATACCATGTGGCAGCGGCCTTCCCCAGCGCTTGCGGCAAAACCAACTTCTCCATGCTGGTGCCGCCACAAGGCTTTGACGGCTGGAAAGTCACCACCATCGGCGACGACATCGCTTGGGTCAAGCCGCATG
>CANGEE010000195.1 GCA_947452635.1 Comamonadaceae bacterium
AGTGCGTGAGCGCGAGCAGTTTTATTTGCAGGCCGGCATCCACTCGGTTCCAGCGGTCATCATCAACGACCGGCATTTGATCTCGGGTGGCCAGCCGACCGAGGTGTTTGAGCAAGCCCTGCGCCGCATTGCCGCTGGCCAAGCTTGATGCCTGCCTGCGCCACGTCCACAACCACGGTCCTCTCGCAATGAATGCTATGCCCCTGCTGTCGGTCTACTTCGACGGCAGCTGCCCCTTGTGCCGCCGCGAAATTGCGCTGTATCAGCGCAACCGCTTGGCGCACCAACTGGCGTGGGTCGATGTAAGCCAGGGCCCGCAGGCGTGTGCGCTGGGCGACGGGCTTACCTGCACCCAAGCCATGGCGCGCTTTCATGTGCGTGATGCGCAAGGCCGTTTGTTCAGCGGCGCTGCCGGGTTCTCGCAGCTGTGGCGGGCTTTGCCCGGCTGGCGCTGGCTGGGCTGGTTGTCGGCCTGGCCGCCGCTGTCGTGGGGTTTTGAGGTGTTGTACCGTTTGTTTCTGCCGCTGCGCCCGCGCTTGCAGGCTTGGGTGCGGCGTGCCAGTCCGACCGCTGAAACCACCCCATGAACCATTTGCCACAAGGCTACCGTGCCTTGGTCATCGGTGCCTCGGGTGCGTTGGGCGCAGCGTTTGTGCGGCAGTTGCAAAGCGATGCGCGCTGCGCGCAGGTGGTGGCAGTGTCTCGCCAAAGCCAGCCGGGTTTGAATTTGTTGCGCGAAGACATGATTGCATCCTGTGCGCAGGCGCTTGCCGCGCAAGCGCCGTTTCACTTGGTTGTAGACGCCACTGGCGCGTTGAGCATGAATGCGCGCGGTCCCGAAAAGCGATTGGACGAATTGGATGGCGCGCAGCTGCTGGACCTGTTGCACCTGAACTCGGTAGGGCCGGTGTTGCTGCTCAAGCACTTCACGCCCTTGCTCGCCACCGGCCAGCGTGTGATCTGGGCCAAGTTGTCGGCCCGGGTCGGCAGCATCGAAGACAACCGCAAGGGCGGCTGGTACAGCTACCGGGCCGCCAAAGCCGCGCTGAACATGCTGCTGCAAACCGCAGCGATTGAAATGGCGCGGCGCAGACCGCTGGGGGTGGTCGCCGCGCTGCAACCGGGCACGGTGCGCTCGGCCTTGAGTCAGCCCTTTGTGGGGGATGATGCGATGGAGCCCGACGAATCAGCGAAGCGCTTGCTGGCGGTGCTGGATGGCTTGCAGCCCACGGGCCGGGCCCAGTTTGTGGACCATCTGGGGCGGTCGATTCCGTGGTGAGCCTGTGGGGCTGAGGCCTTAAACCAAGGCGCGTTCAATCCGGTTGCGCTGCACCGTGGTTTTGGGGCATTGCCCCTTGGGCAGTTCAAACCAGCTGCGCACATCCGCTTCCACGCCCACGCCGTGCATGAAGTTGTAAATGGCTTTTTTCAGGCCCTGGCCCAAGAGGTCGTGGTCAATGCCTTGGCCCAGCGGCGTGGGGTCGATGAAGGCCACATCGTTTTGCGCAAAGTCGCCTTGCGGCAAAGGCACCAGCGTGACGCCATAGTCGGCCGGATTCAGCCCCACAGGTGAATGCACGGTGCAGACAAAGCGGTGGAAAAAACCGCTGTGGATGCAGCCGTTTTCAAACAACTGGCGCACGTATTCGAGCGCGTCCACCGTGTCTTGCACGGTCTGGGTCGGAAAGCCGTACATCAGGTAGGCGTGCACCAGCACGCCCGCGTCGGCAAAGCCCTTGGTCACTTGCGCCACCTGCTCCACCGAGACGCCTTTTTTCATCAGCTGCAGCAAACGGTCAGATGCCACTTCCAGCCCGCCTGACATGGCAATACAACCGCTTTGCGCCAGCAGCTCGCACAGCTCGGGGGTGAAGGTTTTTTCAAACCGGATATTGCCCCACCACGAAATTTGCACACCCCGGCGCAGCAGCTCTTGGGCCAGGGCTTTGAGGGCCTTGGGGGGCGCGGCTTCGTCGACAAAGTGAAAACCGGTTTGTCCCGTCTCGGCCACGATCTGCTCGATGCGGTCCACCAAAGTGCTGGCACTGGCCGTCTCGTAGCGGCTGATGTAGTCCAGACTCACGTCGCAAAAACTGCACTTCTTCCAGTAACAACCGTGTGCCACGGTGAGCTTGTTCCAGCGCCCGTCGCTCCACAGCCGGTTCATCGGGTTGAGCATGTCGAGCAGCGACAGGTAGTTGTGCAGCGGCAAGCCGTCCCAGGTGGCCGTCCCCACGTCTTCAAACGCGACCTCGGGCTCTTGGAGGTTGATGTACTGCACTTGGCCGGCTTCGTTTTTGACGAAGGTGCGCACCAGCCGCTGCACGCTGCGCTGGCCTTGCAGGTGCTCGATCAGATTGAGCAATGGGCGCTCACCACCGTCCAGCGTGATGAAGTCCACAAAGTCAAACACACGCGGGGCTTTCAATGCACGCAGCTCGGTGTTGACAAAGCCGCCGCCCAGCGCGATGCGGATGTGCGGGTGCGCGCGCCTGATGCACTGCGCGATGCGAAAGGCAGAATACACTGAGCCCGGAAAAGGCACCGACAACAAGACCAAGGTCGGTTGGTGGGTGTCTATCGCCGCCAGCGCCAAGCGTTCCAGCGTGGCGTCAATCAAATGCGGCGGCTTGGCCAGCGCCTGCGCCAGTGCATCAAAGCTGGGTTGGCTGGCGGCCAGGCGTTCGGCATAACGCACAAACTCAAAACCCTCGTCCACGCCATCGCGCAGCACATCGGCCAGGTCGTTCAGGTACAAGGTGGCCAAATGCCGCGCGCGGTCTTGCTGGCCCAAAGCCCCAAAAGCCCAGCCCAAGGGATCGCCGGTGCCGTCGTCGTCATAGGCGTCCAGCGCGGCAAAGCGCGCGCCTTCGGGTAGAAAACCGCGTCTGGCAATGCGGTGGCTCAGCGTGCTGTCGCGCCCTTGCAAAAACGCAATCACCGGGTCAATGCTTTGGGCGTAGGCGGCAAAGTGGTCGAGAAAAAAGTTCACCGGGCCTGAGCGTTCGGCTTCGGGCAGCGCCAGCACCGCGCCCCGCAGCGCCTGCAAGCCTTCGCGGTTGAGCAAAGCCAGCACCAGCGCCAGCGCCAAATCTTCTTGCACCGCCGCAATGCCCCGCGAACGCAAAAAACCCGTCAGGTAGGCGGTCGACGGGTAAGGCGTGTTGAGCTGCGTCATCGGCGGGATGAGGCTCAGGACTTTGAAGGGGGGCACTGTGACGGGACGCTCAAATAAAAGGGATGGGGTGGATTATCCCTGCAAGGCTTTACAACCACTTGTGCATGAAGCGGGCTTGCCCCGCTGCGGGGTCCAAGGTGTAGGCCGCAAAACCAAAGCGCTGGTAGCTGGCCAGTGCGGTGGCGTTGCCGGTCAGCACTTCCAAAGTGAGCTTGCAGCAGCCACTCGATTGGGCATGCGCCTGCGCAGCGGCCAGCAGGGCTTGGCCCACACCTTGGCCGCGGTGCGCGGGCAACACCGCGATGTCGTGGATGTTCAGCAAGGGTCGGGCTTTGAAGGTGGAATAGCCTTCCAAGCAGTTGACCAAGCCAATCGCTTGGACCGAATCGCCTGTGCCCGTCCAAGCGATGAAACTGGCCGCGCCGGGGCGCTGCGCCAAGTCAGCGCAGACCCGCAGCTTGACTTCTTCGGTCAAGCCCTCGCCACCGCCCATGGGGTCACGGGCATAGGCATCCAGCAGCATCACCAGCGCCTGCGCATCGCGCGGGTTGCGGTAGTCAACGCGCTCTGTGCGCAGGCTCATGCCTTGTCGTACTCGGCCAGTGGCACGCAGCTGCAAAACAGATTGCGGTCGCCATAGACGTTGTCCACCCGGCCCACTTGCGGCCAGTACTTGACGCTGCCGGGTATGCGGCCATGCAAGGCCGCGCCGACTTCACGCGTATAAGGGCGATCCCAATCAGCGCCCATCAGGCTGTCGGCCGTGTGGGGTGCGTGTTTCAAGGGGTTGTTGTCTTGCGGCCATTGTCCATTTTCAATCTGCCGAATCTCTTCGCGGATGGCGATCATGGCGTCGATGAAGCGGTCCAGCTCTTGCAGCGTCTCGC
>CANGEE010000196.1 GCA_947452635.1 Comamonadaceae bacterium
CCTGGTGCACTTGTCTGACCTGTCTTGGAACGAAGCTGGCGAAGCCGCTGTGCGCAACTACAAGAAGGGCCAAGAAGTCGAAGCCATCATCTTGGCGGTGGACGTGGAGCGCGAGCGCATCTCCTTGGGCATCAAACAGCTCGACGGCGACCCGTTCAGCACCTTCGTGTCGGTCAACGACAAGGGCCAGATCGTGACCGGCAAGGTCAAGACCGTGGACGCCCGTGGCGCTGAAATCGATTTGGGTGAAGACATCATCGGCTACCTGCGCGCCAGCGAAATCTCGCGCGACCGCGTGGAAGATGCCCGCAGCGTCCTCAAAGAAGGCGACGAAGTCACGGCCGTGGTGGTCAACGTGGATCGCAAGACCCGCAACATCCAGTTGTCGATCAAAGCCAAAGACCAAGCCGACCAGCAAGAAGCCATGGCTTCGCTGTCACAACAGTCTTCACGCGAAAACGCAGGCACCACCAGCCTGGGCGCTTTGTTGCGCGCCAAGCTGGACAACAACTGATTTTGAGTTGTTGAGCTGAGTCCATCCCTTTTCTGACCTTGTGCACAGCCGGTCTGTGCAGAAAGTCCGAAGAGGGATTTTTTTTGACATTGAATTCTTTCAGACCCGCATGACCCGCTCCGATCTCGTCGAAGAATTGGCCGCCCGCTTTACCCAGCTGACCCACCGTGACGCCGAATTTGCGGTCAAAACAGTGCTGGACGCGATGAGCAGCGCCTTGGTCAAGGGTCACCGCATCGAGATCCGCGGCTTTGGCAGTTTCTCGATCAACCGCCGCCCCCCCCGAATCGGCCGCAATCCACGCTCCGGTGAAAGCGTGCAAATCCCAGAAAAACGCGTGCCCCACTTCAAACCCGGCAAAGCCTTGCGCGAAGCCGTGGACGAACGCAGCGCCGATCTGCCCACGACCTGAAGCACATAAAGCCGCTTGGCAAGCCCTGCGCCCATTAGAATGCCTGGAGCTGACCGAGGCGATCCATGACATCATTTTTCAAGCTGCTTCAATGGGTGTTGAAGGGCGCTGTGTTTTTCACCCTGTTTGCTTTTGCGCTGAATAACCAGCATGAGGCCAGCGTGCACTTTTTCTTTGGCACGCAGTGGCGCTCGCCCATGGTGCTGGTGGTGCTGGCCGCCTTCACGCTGGGCGTGGCCGTCGGTGTGCTGGGCATGGTGCCGCGTTGGTGGCGGCATCGCCAATTGGCACGCCAGGCCGAACAAGCCAGCGCCACGTTAGCGCCCGCCGCGCCGTTGCCCGCACAGGAGCCCCTGCATGGAGCTTGACCTGATGTGGATCTTGGTCGGCCTGCCGCTGGCTTTTGGGCTGGGCTGGGTGGCTTCGCGCTTGGACCTGCGCCAGCTGCGCATTGACAACCGGCAAGCGCCGCGTGCTTACTTCAAAGGCCTGAACTACCTGCTCAACGAGCAGCAAGACCAGGCGATTGACGCCTTCATCGAAGCCGTGCAAAACGACCCCGACACCTCTGAGCTGCACTTTGCCTTGGGCAATTTGTTCCGCCGACGTGGGGAATACGAACGTGCGGTGCGGGTGCATGAACATTTGATGCAGCGCGGCGACTTGAGTACAGCCGATCGTCAACGCGCCCAACATGCGCTGGCGTTGGATTTTTTGAAAGCCGGTTTGCTGGACCGCGCTGAAGACGCGCTGCGCAAACTCGAAGGCACCTCCTTCCAGGGCCAGGCGCGACTGGCGCGCTTGGCCGTTTACGAACGCTCACGCGAGTGGCCTCAGGCCAGCCAAGTGGCCCAGCTTCTGGAAAACTCGGGCGAGGCCAATTTTGCCGTACGTCAAGCCCATTACCTGTGCGAGCAAGCGCGCGAGCGTCACGCCCAAAGCGACACCACTGCGGCACAAGCCCTGCTGAACCAGGCGCTGCAGGTCGCGCCCCAAGCGGGCCGCGCACGCATTTTGCTGGGTCAGCTGCAGCTGTCCATGGGACAAGCCGCGCAAGCGCTGCAAACGCTGCAACCCTTGTTTGAAAACAAGGCCTTGACGGCGCCTTTGGCCGCAGCCACCCTGGCCCGCGCCGCGCACGCTGCAGACCAAGTCCCACTGGCCTTGAACCTGTTGCACCAGCATTACCAACAAGCCCCTTGCCTGGACGTGATGGAGGCCTTGGTGAGCCTGGAAACCTTATCGCCGGACACCGCGCCACAGGCCCGTGCGCGCTACATTGACCACCTGCAACAACACCCCTCGCTGATTGCCGCAGCGCGTTGGTTGGCGGGCGAGACCTTGCGCCACGAAACCTTGCATCCCCCGGTGCAGGCGGCGCTCGACCATGCCGCCAAACCTCTGGCGCGCTACCGCTGCGCGGCTTGTGGCTTTGAAGCCAAAGAGCATTTCTGGCACTGCCCCGGCTGCCAAGCCTGGGACAGCTACCCGCCTCGGCGCATTGAAGAGCTGTAAGCGCGCTGTAAAAGGCTGTAAAAAACCCGCTCAATCACTGGCCAAACGCGTTGGCGCTTGCTACAAAGGCGTTGAACATGTTGACTGGAGCCACAGGGGTTCAAGCCATGTTTTTTTCAGGGAGTCCTTATGTTGAAAAAAATCGCCTGTGTCATCGCCTTGCTGTGGGCCACCGTGGCCATTGCCGCCGTCGATGTGAACAAAGCCAGCGCCGCCGAATTGGACAGCGTCAAAGGCATTGGCCCGAGCTTGTCGGGCAAGATTGTGGAAGAACGCAAAAAGAGCAACTTCAAAGACTGGCCAGACTTCATCGCCCGCGTCAAAGGCATGGGGGATAAAAATGCAGCCAAATTCTCCAGCGAAGGTTTGACCGTGAATGGCGCGAGCCTGAAGGGCGAGGCACCGGCTGCAGCCGCTAAAGCCGCACCGGCCCCAGCGGCAACACCCGCCGCCGCACCCGCAGGCAAAGCCTCAGCGCCAGCCCCCATCGTGCCCGCATCGGCTGGCGCAACCACGAGCAGCGCGCCTGCCGCAGCCAAAAAATAAGGTCTATGCGCGACCCCACCCCCCGCCGCCGGGGGTGTGGATCTCCATCACATCCCCCACCCCCATCTCCACCTGGCCAATGTGGCCCAGTGTTTCCACGCTGCCATCCTGGCGCACCACGCGGTTGATGCCCACTGCACCCGCTTGTCCGCCCGCCATGCCAAAGGCCGGATAGACACGGCCGTTGGACAGCATGCTGGCCGTCATTGGCTCTAAAAAACGCACCCGGCGCACGCCGCCGTCGCCCCCTGGCCAGCGCCCCTGGCCTCCCGAGCCTCGCCGTATTTCATAACTTTCCAGACGCACCGGAAAGCGAAACTCCAACACCTCAGGATCGGTCAACCGCGAGTTGGTCATATGGGTTTGCACCACCGAGGTGCCGGCAAAGCCCCCCGTGGGTTCGCCCTGCGCATTCCAGGTCATACCTGCACCGGAGCCGCCCGAGATGGTTTCGTAGTACTGGTACTGGGCATTGCCGAAAGTGAAGTTGTTCATGGTCGGCTGGCTGCCCGCCATCACACCCAATGCGCCGAGCAGCGCGTTGGTGATGCAGGTGGAGGTTTCCACATTGCCCGCCACCACCGACGCGGGCGCGCGCGGGTTCAGCATGCAACCCTCAGGAATGATCACCTGCAAGGGTTTGAGGCAACCGGCGTTCAAAGGGATGTCGTCGTCCACCAAGGCCCGAAACACGTACAACACCGCCGCCATGCACACCGCCTTGGGCGCATTGAAGTTGTTCGTCTGCTGCGCGCTGGTGCCGGTGAAATCAATCACCGCCGAACGCTCGATCGCATTCACCCGCACCGCCACCTGAATCTGCGCGCCGTTGTCCAGCGCCAAGGTGAACTGCCCGTCTTTCAAGCGGGTGATGGCGCGGCGCACCGACTCTTCGGCGTTGTCTTGCACATGGCGCATATAGGCCTGCACCACCTCCAGACCAAACTCGGCCACCATCTTGTGCAGCTCTTGCACGCCTTTTTCGTTGGCGGCAATTTGGGCCCGCAAATCGGCCATATTTTGC
>CANGEE010000197.1 GCA_947452635.1 Comamonadaceae bacterium
AGGTCGCCGCGATGCTCCCCGAAAACGTGGTGGTGACCTGCACCGCCTCGGGCAAAGCCCCCAGCACGGTGATGCCGGCCACGCCCATCATCTCGCTGAGCTGCTGAAAACCCAGCGTGACCTGGCCCTGCGCCAATAACGCGCCCACCGGAATGCCGGGTTGGGCTTGCACCAATTTGGCTTGGACTTGTTCGGCAATGCCCCAGCGTTCAAACTGCTTGAGCAATTCTGTGCCACTGGGGCCGGTGGAGTAACCAATGCGGGAGGCTTGCAAGACGGCTTGCTTCAAGGCTTCTTCAGTCGAAATATCAGGGCAGAGTGCACCTGCGGGCACGGCCACCGCAACACTGGAGTGGACCAGGTCGACGCGGCTGCCGGACACCAATTTGCCCGCTTGCATCAAGCTGTCGATGGCGTTGCTGGCCAGCACCACACAGTCAAAGGCCTCACCGGCTTGCACCCGTTTGGCCGCGTCCACGCCGCCCACCGATTCGATCTGCAGCGCGTAGGCAGGCGCTTGGGCTTCATACAAGCGAGCCAGGTCCACGAGCAAGGCCTTGGTGGCCATCGAAGAGATGATGCGAAGGGGCGAGGGGGTGGGCGTAGGGGTGGGGGCGGTCATACGGTGTTTCCAAGCAAGGTGTTTTTTTCTGCAGCTTCGATTACACCGCAAGTTGTCGCCGACTTTGGCGCGAAGTGGCCTGCGCTCGGGCCTCTTCGCTTGCCCCTACACTTGGCACCTATGCGAATTTTGGGTATTGAATCTTCTTGCGACGAAACCGGTGTCGCCTTGGTCGAGACGGCGGCATCCGGCGCATCGTCGAGTAGGCCTGCCACGCTGCCACGACTGCTGGCGCATGCCTTGCACAGCCAGATCGAGATGCACCAAGCTTATGGCGGTGTGGTGCCTGAGTTGGCCAGTCGCGACCACATTCGCCGTGTCTTGCCTTTGACCACCCAGGTTTTGCAAGAAGCCGCTTGCAGCTTGCAAGACGTGGATGTGGTGGCCTACACCCGTGGCCCCGGTCTGGCGGGTGCGCTCTTGGTGGGTTCGGGCGTGGCCTGTGCCTTGGCGGCGGCCTTGGGCAAACCGGTGCTGGGCGTGCACCATTTGGAAGGGCATCTGCTCTCGCCTTTTTTGAGTGCCGATCCACCGCAATTTCCTTTTGTGGCTTTGTTGGTTTCGGGCGGTCACACCCAGTTGATGCGGGTTGATGGGGTGGGTCTTTACGCCCTTTTGGGCGAGACGATTGACGACGCTGCAGGCGAGGCTTTTGACAAATCGGCCAAGCTGATGGGCATCCCCTATCCCGGCGGGCCGGGTTTGGCCAAACTGGCCGAGCAGGGTGATCCTGCCGCCTACAAATTGCCGCGCCCTTTGCTGCACAGCGGCAATTTTGACTTTTCCTTTGCCGGCTTGAAAACGGCGGTGCTGACCCAGTCGCACAAGCTGGGGCCTGCCGTGCAGCAAGAGGGCTCGCGCATCCGCGCCGATTTGGCAGCGTCCACCCAAGCGGCGATTGTCGAGGTCTTGCTGAAAAAATCCATGGCCGCCTTGAAGCACACCGGGCTGACGCGCCTGGTGGTGGCCGGTGGTGTGGGGGCGAATCGGGCCTTGCGCGCCGGGCTCAATGCGGCCTGCGCCAAAGCCGGGGTGCGGGTGCATTACCCCGAGCTGCATTTGTGCACCGACAACGGCGCCATGATCGCCATGGCTGCGGCCATGCGGCTGGACGCGGGGCGGCAACAAGCCGAGCGCCGCTACAGCTTTGATGTCAAGCCGCGCTGGCCCTTGGACAGTGTGAATTATTGATCCGGCCTGGTGATGTTTGCATAAACGCTTTTTTGTAGGCGCGACGCCCTCGTCGCGAAAAACCTTGCAGACCACCAGCTATCGCCCCGAGGGCGGGGCTCCCACAAAAGACAGGCCTTTCACTTCAAACTTCACAGGTCCGGATCAATAACAGCTTGGATGGACAGATGGGTGTGACAACTTGACCGCACAGATGGGTTTAGCAACTTGTATCGACAGCCTGGCTTGCGGGCTTGTCTAAAAGGCCTGGTGTGAAGCAGGCCGCGTTTTTTTATTGGCTTTGAGGATGATGGTTTTGAAGTTTCTATTTGCTTGTCTGCGTGTTTCGCTGGGTTGGTTTTTTGTCGTCATCGCTTCTGTGCATGCCCAAGGCGTTCAGCCGGCGCCGCCACCAATTGCCTTGGCCATGATCGAGGGCCTCAGTGGCCCTTTTGCCAACACCGGCGAAGCGGTCTACCGCAATCTGGTGTGGGCGGTGGAGCGGGTCAATGCGCGGGGCGGCGTCAAAACCGCTGCCGGCCTGCGCCCTTTGGCCTTGCAGCGCTACGACAGCAAAGGCCAAAACGAAGAGGCGTTGTCGGTGTTTCGTTCAGCGCTGGACGAAGGCGCGCAGTTTGTCTTGCAAGGCAATTCCTCGTCCAACGCCGCCGCCTTGCTCGACGCCATCACCAAACACAATGAGCGCGAGCCTGCGAAGCGCGTGCTGTTTCTCAACTACGCGGCGGTGGACCCGGCTTTGACGAATGAGAAATGCAGCTTCTGGCATTTCCGTTTTGACGCCCATGCCGACATGCGCATGGGCGCGCTGATGCAGGTGCTGCAGCAAGACAAAGCGGTGCATGCGGTGTATTTGATTGGCCAAGACTACAGCTTTGGCCAAGCTGTGCTGCGCGAAGCGCGCATTCAGCTGGGCCTGCAGCGGCCCGATGTGAAGGTGGTGGGGGACGAGCTGCACCCGGTGGGCCGGGTCAAAGACTTTTTGCCCTATGCCGCCAAAATCAAAGCCAGTGGCGCGCAAGCGGTGATCACCGGCAACTGGGGCAATGACTTGACTTTGCTCGTCAAGGCCGCGCGCGAAGCGGGTTACGCAGGCAAGTTCTACACGTTTTATGGCAATGCCTTGGGCGCGCCGGCGGCCTTGGGTGAGGCGGGTGTGGGCCAGGTCTTGGCGGTGGCCGAATGGTTGCCCAATGTGCCGGGCAGAGCCAGTGAGGATTTTGTCCAGTCGTTTCGCCAGCGCTTTCCCAAGCCTGCAGACGACTACCTGCATTTGCGCATGCAGATGATGATCGAAGCCTTGGTGCAAGCAATTGAAAAAGCCGGCAGCGCAGAGCCGCAAGCGGTGGCCTTGCAGCTTGAAAACGCCCAAGTCCAGATGGCCGGACAAACCGGGCGCATGCGCGCGGCCGACCATCAGTTTCAGCAACCCCTGGTGGTGGGCGTGATGGCCCAGCAAGGCGACAAGGGCGTGAAGTTTGACGTGGAGGGCTCGGGTTACGGCTTCAAAGTGATACGCCAGCTCAGCGCCGAGCAAGCCAGCCGGCCCAGCACCTGCCGTATGCTGCGCCCGGGTTGAGGTTGGATCAGGACTGGCGCTCAGGACTGGCGGGTCAGGCCCAACTGCTCAATCAGTTTTTTCTCTTTCAAGAAGTTCTCTCGCGCAAACTTGGTGTACTCCTCGGTGTTCATGTAGATCACCGACTGGTCGTATTTTTCAAACGATGCCAGCACTTTCGGGTCTTCCAAGGTGGCTTTGAAGGCGTCGTGCAGCTTGCGGGTCACCGCTGGGTCCATGCCCTTGGGCGCGCCAATGCCAAACGGTGAGTCCGACACCGTGTCGTAGCCCAATTCGTTCAAAGTGGGCACATTGGGCCAACGCTTGGTGCGCTTGCTGCCGTAGGTCGCCAGCAGGCGGCAAGTGCCGGCCTCCACATGCGGGCCCCAGCCGGTGGCGTCGCTGTGCGACATGACGTGACCGCCCAGCAGCGCTTGCATGCCGTCGGCATTGCCTTTGAAGGGAACGTGCTGCAACTTGATGCCGGCCTTCATGGCAAATTCTTCCACCGCCAAATGCGGTGTGGTGCCGTTGCCGGTGGAGCCAAAGGTGAACTCACCCGGCTTGGCTTTGGCGTAAGCGACCAGGTCTTTG
>CANGEE010000198.1 GCA_947452635.1 Comamonadaceae bacterium
TCTATAACTCTTGCAATCAGCCTTGACGCTGTTTGTGACGCGGATCCGTGCAAATGACACGAACAACGCCTTTACGGCGAATGATCTTGCAGTTGCGGCAAATTTTCTTTACCGAAGCCGAAACTCTCATTTCTTTCTCCTAAAACACTGGTCAATGTTCAACGTCTATTTGACGTTCAACACAATTCTTGGGCCTGCACTTAGCGCAGGATATTCATTTCAACGTTGATGTCTGATCAGATCGGTTGCCCGGTCATGATTTGAAATTCGCCTTCTTCAAAAGCGATTCATATTGCTGAGACATCAGGTAGTTTTGTACTTGGGCCATGAAATCCATGGTCACAACCACAATAATCAGCAGTGAGGTACCGCCAAAATAGAACGGAACGTTGTACTTGAGGATTAAAAACTCTGGCAGCAGACACACAAACGTGATGTACACAGCGCCGACCAAAGTCAATCGGAGTAAGATTTTATCAATGAAACGTGCGGTTTGGTCACCTGGGCGAATACCCGGGATGAACGCGCCACTCTTTTTCAAGTTGTCTGCGGTCTCACGACTGTTGAAAACCAAGGCCGTATAGAAGAAGCAGAAGAAAACAATTGCCGCTGCGTAAAACATCACATAGACAGGCTGACCTGGGGTCAAACCGCTGGCGATGTCTTTCAAAAATCGGACAAAAGCACTGTTGGTATCGCCGGAGCTGAACCAGTTGATTACGGTAGCGGGCAGCAAGATGATCGAGGAGGCAAAGATGGGTGGAATCACACCGGCCATGTTCAGCTTCAAGGGCAGGTGCGACGACTGTCCACCATACACTTTGTTGCCGACTTGACGCCGGGCGTAGTTGACCAAAATCTTGCGTTGACCACGCTCAACAAAAACCACACCAAAAGTCACTAAGGCCACCACGATCACGATCAAGATCGAGATCAAAGGATTCATCGCCCCAGTACGCACCAATTCCAGCAGGCCACCGACTGAGCCAGGCAAGCCGGCTGCAATACCTGCAAAAATCAGAATCGAAATGCCGTTGCCCAAACCGCGCTCAGTGATTTGCTCACCCAGCCACATCAAGAAGATGGTGCCAGCCGTCAAGCTGACCACCGCTGTCATGCGGAAACCAAAACCAGGGCTGATCACCAAACCAGCCGACGCTTCCAGTGCCACAGCAATGCCAAGCGACTGGAACAACGCCAGACCCAAAGCACCGAAACGGGTGTACTGGGTGATCTTGCGACGTCCGGATTCGCCTTCCTTCTTCAATTGCTCAAAGGCGGGCAGCACGTAACCGAGCAGCTGCATGATGATCGAGGCCGAAATGTACGGCATGATCCCCAAGGCAAATACAGTGAAACGTGACAAAGCGCCGCCCGAGAACATGTTAAACAAGCTCAGAATGCCGCCTTGTTGACCTTTGAACAACTGCTGCAGTTGGACAGGATCAATCCCCGGAACAGGAATGTGCGCACCGACGCGATAAACCACCAACGCGAGCAATAAAAAGACGAGCCGACGACGCAAGTCACCAAGCTGGCCTGTTTTGGCTGTTGTTTGAGCGCTGGTTACCACATCAGTCTTTCAGACTCAAGCTAGGCTACCGCCGACGGCTTCAATAGCCGCCTTAGCACCTGCAGTTGCACCGATACCGGTCAACTTGACAGCTTTGGTCAACTCGCCTGTTTTGATCACTTTGACGACCTTGATCATCTCGCCGATCAAGCCAGCTTGTTTCAATGTCAGCATGTCCACTTCAGCGGCACCCAACTGCTCCAGAGCAGTCAAGGTCACTTCGGCGTTGAATTGCAACAGATGTGATTTGAAGCCACGCTTAGGCAAACGACGTTGCAAAGGCATTTGACCGCCTTCGAAACCCACTTTGTGGTAGCCGCCCGAACGGGATTTTTGACCTTTGTGACCACGGCCGGCGGTTTTACCCAGACCCGAACCGATACCACGGCCAACGCGACGTTTGGCGTGTTTAGCGCCGTCAGCGGATTTAATGCTATTGAGTTGCATCAGATATCTCTCAGAGAACCTTGACCAGATAGCTGATCTTGTTGATCATGCCGCGCACTGCAGGTGTATCCTGCAATTCGCTGACGCTATTGACTTTGCGCAAACCCAGGCCGCGCACGGTGTCGCGGTGGGATTGCTTGGTACCAATGGGGCTACGCACCAATTGGACCTTGACTGTTGCTTGTGATGTTGTCATTGTCTAACTCCAGATCAAGCGAAGATGTCTTCAACGCTCTTGCCGCGCTTGGCAGCAATTTCGGAAGCTGTCGTGCAATTGGACAAAGCGTCCAATGTGGCGCGAACCATGTTGTAAGGGTTGGAGGAACCGTGGCTCTTAGCCACAATGTCCGTGATTCCGACCACTTCAAAAACTGCACGCATAGGGCCGCCAGCAATGATGCCAGTACCTTTAGGTGCCGGAGCCATCATCACACGAGCTGCGCCATGATGGCCCAACACTGCGTGGTGAATGGTGCCGTTCTTGAGCGGAACTTTATTCAGGTTGCGACGGGCTTCTTCCATCGCTTTTTGCACAGCTGCTGGCACTTCTTTCGATTTGCCTTTACCCATGCCCACCTTGCCATCGCCATCACCGACGACAGTCAATGCGGCGAAACCCAAGATACGGCCACCCTTGACCACCTTGGTCACGCGGTTCACCGCGATCATCTTTTCGCGCAGACCGTCTTCTGGACCGTCACCTTGCGGTTTTGCTGTAAATTTAGCCATTTGTAACTCCGATCCGGTTAGAACTGCAGACCTGCTTCACGGGCTGCGTCGGCCAAAGCCTTGACGCGACCGTGATAGGCGAAACCTGCGCGGTCAAAAGCCACTTTTGCAACACCAGCAGCCAAGGCCTTCTCAGCAATGCGCTTGCCGATGATTTGCGCAGCATGGGCGTTGCCGCCCTTGCCAGCAGCGCCTAACTCTTTGCGGATCTCGACTTCGGCGGTAGAGGCAGTTGCCAATACTTTGGTGCCGCAACCGGAAATCACGCTGGCGTAAATGTGTAAGTTGGTGCGGTTGACGCTCAAACGTGCCACGCCTTGCTGTGCAATGCGGATACGGGTTTGGCGTGAACGACGCAGACGCTGCTCTTTTTTGGTCAACATGATGCAGCTCCTTATTTCTTCTTAGTCTCTTTGATCGTGATCTTCTCATCCGAATAACGGATGCCTTTGCCTTTGTAGGGCTCAGGAGGACGAACAGCACGAATCTCAGCAGCAATTTGGCCAACGCGTTGGCGATCAGCACCTTTGATCAGGATCTCGGTGGGCGTTGGAGTGGCCACCGTGATGCCTGCAGGCATGTCAATGTTGACTGGATGAGAATAACCAACAGCCAGGTTCAACTTGGCGCCTTGCGCTGCGGCTTTGTAGCCCACACCGATCAAGTTCAGTTTTTTCTCAAAGCCTTTGGTCACACCCGTCACCATGTTGTTCACCAACTGGCGCATGGTGCCGCTCATCGCATTGGCTTCGCGAGAGTCATTGGCGGGTGCAAATGTCAATTTGCCAGCTTCGTTGGTGATGGTCACCAGCGCATTGACATGTGTCGTCAATGCACCGCCGGTGCCTTTGACATTGATTTGGTCGTTTTGAATCGATACATCCACGCCAGCGGGGATGGCGACGGGCATTTTTCCTACTCGGGACATTTTTTAGTCTCCTGCGATTAAGCGACGTAGCACAGCACTTCGCCACCGATGCCGGTTGCGCGCGCCTTGCGGTCGGTCATCACACCTTGGGGTGTGGTGACAATCGCCACGCCAAGTCCGTTTTGGACTTGAGGAATGGCATCATGGCCTTTGTACACACGCAGACCGGGGCGGCTGACGCGCTCAATGCGCTCAATCACGGGGCGACCTGCGTAGTACTTCAGGGAAATTTAAAGTTCGGACTTACCGTCAGCGGACTTGACTTGGAA
>CANGEE010000199.1 GCA_947452635.1 Comamonadaceae bacterium
CATGGATCGATTGAAGATAAGAACAAAAGCTTGACCCGTGCCGGTCGCATTGTGATTGGTTTGCAAGGTGCTTTGGATTTGGACAAGGGCGGCGAGTTGGCTGGCAACTTGCATGAGCTGTACAGCTATGTGACACGCCGCCTGATTCATGTCAACGCGCGCAATGATTTGGAAGCGTTGCAAGAAGTCCAAACCTTGATGGGTGAGATTCGTCAAGCTTGGCGTGATGTGCCTAATTTGCTGCCAGCCGCCAAAAGCCTGACAGCCAACTTGGGTGGTAATTCGGTTCACTGATGGCCATGAGATACAAGTCTCATGGCGCCGGTGACTTGTATGTAAAGGCAGGACAGTTGTAGACACGCCCATCGGCACTACCTGTCTTGCTCTTAAAGAGAGAAATAGACCATGGTAGCGATCATAGGTATTGTTGTTTTGATGGTGTGCGTGTTCGGGGCCCCCGTCATGCACGGCGAAATGGGCCCTATCATTGAGGCCGCGCCCCACGAGCTGTTTACCATTTTCGGCGCCGGCATTGGCGGTGTGCTGATCGGTAACAGTGGCGATACCGTCAAAGCCACTCTGGGCGGGATTGGCAAGATTTTCAAGGGCCCAGCTTTTCACAAAGCCGATTATCTGGCGACCATTTTCTTGGTCTCCAAACTGATGAAGGTCCTCAAAGCCGAAGGCGCTGTGGCCTTGGAAGCCCACATTGAAAACCCAGAAGCCAGCGCGATCTTTGGCGAATTCCCTAAAGTCTTGAAAGAGCATTCGCTTTTGCACCTGATCACGGACACCGTGCGTCTGATGGTGGTGTCCTCCGGCAACTTGGACCCTATGGCGGTCGAAGATGTGATGAACCTGAGCATCAAAACCCACCACCACGGCGCCCTCAAAGCCGCCGATACGCTGGGCACACTGGCCGGTGCTTTGCCTGCGTTGGGTATTGTGGCTTGTGTGTTGGGTGTGGTGAAAACCATGGGCGCGATCGACCAACCCCCTACCGTGTTGGGCGGCTTGATCGGCAGTGCGCTGGTGGGCACCTTCTTGGGTGTGTTTTTGGCTTATGGCTTTTTTGAGCCCTTCTCCAAACGCCTGGCCGACATCATCAACGACGAAGGTGAAATTTACGGCGTGGTGAAACAAATCATTGTGGGCACTTTGAACGGTCATCCCATGCCCTTGATCATCGAAGCGGCCCGCGTGGGCATCAGCCACCACAACCAGCCGAGTTTTGCGGAAGTCTTTGACGGCATGCGAGGTTAATCCCCATGGCGGATGAAACTGCAGCCCCACCGGAAGAGCTGAAACCGGAAGCGCAAGCCCAGGCGGGTGAGGCCCCGGCTGCCCCCCCTGAGGCGGTACCCGAGGCGGAAGCGCCACTGGCACCCATCATCGTCAAGAAGGTCATGGACGATGGGCACGGCGGTGCCCACGGCGGCGCCTGGAAGATTGCGCTGGCCGACATGATGACCGCCATGATGGCCTTCTTCTTGTTGATGTGGCTGCTCGGCGCCTCCAACGCCGACCAGCGCAAAAGCATTGCCGACTATTTCCGACCCACCTCGCACAGCAACGTGACCATGGGTAAACTGGCCGGCTCCGACGGCATGCTCGGCGGTCGCTCGGTGATTGATCCGGACGGCTTTCCTTTTTCAGCCAAACAAACAGCGGCCATGGAGCGGGTCACGCCGCGCTCCCAAGGCGGCCCCACTGAGAACGATCCGGCCCCCAACGCGCAAGAGCGCAGCGATCCTCAGAGCCTGAGCGAAGAGCAGAAAAAACAGGTGGCCGAGCAGCAAGACAAAGCGAACTTCGACAAATTGGAAAAAGAAGTCAAAGAGAGTTTGGCGAAAAACCCGCGGCTTGAAAATATGAGCGAGCAGGTCAAATTTGTGCGTGAAAAAGAAGGCTTGCGCGTCGAGATCATCGACAAAGCCGACTTCGCCATGTTCGGTTTGGGCACCACCCAGTTGACGCCCAAAGCCCAGGTGCTGCTCAATGAAGTGGCCAAGAGCATGTCCAAATTGGACAACAAACTGGCCATTCGCGGTCACACCGACAGCGTGGCTTTCGCCAACACCGACGGGCGCAACAACTGGTCTCTGTCGGCCGAACGGGCCGAAGAAACGCGCAAAATCATCGCCAAAAAAGGCGTGCCCGAAGGGCGTTTTGCCAAAATTGAAGGCGTCGCCGACAGCGCGCCCTACAACCCCAATGACCCCAAAGACCCGCGTAACCGACGCATCAGCATCACGGTGATGTACAAGGAATAATCGGCTGTCTTGGCCGAGTGGCTGCGTCGAGAAAGTACCTGTGACTCAATGCTTGAAATGGCCTGTGCCTGCGTTGCTGGTGTGGGGTGGCGCATGGCTGATCTACCTGAATGTGTCGGGCCTGTTGCCTGCGCTGTGGGCCATGGCCTTGGCCTGTGCTGTGTCTGTGGCTTGCAGCGCGATGGGCCGCACGAACGCCCGTCGCTGGGCCCTGGCCCTGGGTTTTCCGGTATCGCTTTGGCTTTCTGGCGCCGCGACCTTACCGTCTTGGGCTTGGTTGATCCCACTGGCTTTGGCGCTCTTGATCTACCCGGTCCACGCCTGGCACGATGCACCGATTTTCCCGACCCCGTTGAATGCGTTGCGCACCTTGCCGCAAGCTGCGCCTTTGCCTGACAACGCGCTGGTGTTGGACGCTGGCTGTGGTGCAGGCGACGGTCTGCGCGCATTGCGCAGGGCTTACCCACAAGCCCGAATGTGCGGCATCGAATTCAGTTGGCCCCTGCGCTTTGTGGCCGCGCTGCGCTGCCCTTGGGCGCGCATTTGGCACGGCGACATTTGGCAAGCAGACTGGTCCAGCTATGACCTGGTGTATGTGTTTCAACGCCCGGAGACCATGCCGCATGCGGTGGCCAAAGCCTGTGAGCACTTAAAGCCCGGCGCCTGGCTGGTGAGCCTGGAGTTTGAGGCCACCGAGCTGACGCCCACCGCCGTGGTCCAGGCCAGTGCCGATCGACCCGTGTGGCTGTACCAAGCGCCTTTCAAAGCGGCCGCTCTACAGCCAGCGCCGGTCAAGACGGCAGCGCGTCCCCGACAATCGGCCCCGTCCCGCTGAAGCGTTCCAGCGCCAGGTAAATCACCGGGGTGATGTACAGCGTCACCGCTTGCGAGAACACCAAACCACCGACCACCGCCAGACCCAAGGGCTGGCGCAACTCCGCTCCGGCGCCAAGGCCCAAGGCGATGGGCAGCGCACCCATCAAGGCGGCAATCGAGGTCATCATGATCGGGCGAAAACGCAGCACACAGGCTTCGCGAATCGCCTGCGCGGGTGTCATGCCTTCATGGCGCTGCGCCTCCAACGCAAAATCGATCATCATGATGGCGTTCTTCTTGACGATACCGATCAGCAACAAAATACCGATGGTCGCAATCAGCGTCAGGTCTTGGCCAAACAGCATCAGCGTGCCCAAAGCGCCTACCGCCGCCGAAGGCAGACCGGCAAAGATGGTGATCGGGTGGATGTAGCTTTCATACAGCACCCCCAGCAGCACGTAAATCACCAGCAAGGCCGAGATGATCAAAATGCTTTGGCTGCCTTGCGAGTCCTTGAACACCGCGGCATCGCCGCCATAGGTGCGAATGATGGAGCTGGGCAAGGCAATCGCTTCGACGGCCGCTTCCAGCTGCGTGGTGGCATCACCCAGCGCGGCACCAGGGGCCAGGTTGAAGGACACGGTCACCGCTTGCAATTGGCCCACGTGGTTGATCGAAGTGGGCCCCACGGTTCGCGACACTGTTGCAAAGCTGGACATGGGCACCAAAGCACCATTGCTGGAGCGCACATAAATGCTGTCCAGTGCCGACTCGTCTCTTTTGGCCTCGGGGCTGACTTCCATGATCACTTGGTAACTGTCCGTGGC
>CANGEE010000200.1 GCA_947452635.1 Comamonadaceae bacterium
GATGGCGAGAAGGTGAACATCGCTGCCGGTGTCACAGCGGACAGCGTGGGCAAAGTCAAAGCCGGCGAGTTGGCCAATTTTGTCGCCCAACAGGTGGGTGGCAAGGGCGGCGGCAAGCCCGACATGGCCATGGCCGGCGGCACCAACGCGGCTGCCTTGCCAGCGGCCTTGGCCAGCGTGCAGGCCTGGGTGGCTGAGCGGCTTTGACGCCAGTCGCACGCCGTTTTGTTGGCAGCTTAGTGTGGGGCTTGGGCTTGCTGACTTTGAGTGCGTCCGCACTTGCGCAGTTTGACAAAACCGCTTGGCCCGCGCGACAAGCCACCTCGGTCATCGATTGGCAAGACCTGCAAGGCCAGAAATGGACCGCCGCCAACCTCAAGGGCAAAGCGGTGGTGGTCAATTTCTGGGCCACTTGGTGCGCGCCGTGCAAAGAAGAACTGCCCTCGCTGCAAACCCTGCACGAGATCAGCGGCGGCAACCCGGTGGTGATCGGCATCAATGTGCGTGAACCAGCCTCCCGCGTCAGCCGTTATATGAAATCGACCGGGCTGGATTTTCCGGTGGTGCTGGACGCGCAAGGGGTCTTGGCCAAGCAATGGGGGGTGACGGTCTACCCCACCACGGTGTTGATTGGCGCAGACGGCCAAGCGCGCTGGCGCGTGCAAGGCGATGTGGACTGGTCTGGCCGCGAGGCCGAGGGCTGGCTCAAGCCGTTGATGCTGCCCACTCAGCGATAATCCAAGCTGGTCGGGTGTCTTGCACACCTGCCAAACACCTGCCTACGGGGCATTGGCCTTGCACTTCGGTGATCAAGTCCTTGCATGTGCCGACAGGATTTTTTATTTTCCGGAGTTCTTTTGATGATCCCCGTTCGCCGTTCTCTTCTCCAAGGGGGCGCCGCTGTGAGCGCCCTGATGGTTGCGCCCACTTGGCTGCACGCTCAAACCGCTACTGCGGAGCGCCGTTTTTCGCCCCAAGTCGGTCCCTGGCGCACTTTCGAAGTCACCACCCGCGTCGACCTGGCCGACCCAGTTGGGGCCACGCGCATTTGGTTGCCCGTGCCCAGTGTGAACACCGACTGGCAACGCTCACTGGAGAGCCGCTACAACAGCAACGGCAAATCCCAGATCGGCAGCGACGGTGTGGAGGGTGCGCGCCTGCTGTTCACCGAGTTTGCCGATAAAGTGAAACCGTTTGTGGAAATCACCAGCCGGGTGCAAACGCGTAACCGCAGCACCGAGTGGAATGCGCCCGCAGTGCCCGCTTTTGCGCGCGAAGACGCCGCCACGCTCAGCCACTACACCCGCTCGACCCACTTGTTGCCTACCGGCGGCATCGTGCGCACCACGGCGCTCAAAGCCACACAAGGTGCCAAGACCGATGTGCAAAAAGCCCGTGCGATTTACGACTGGGTCGTGGCCAACGCCTGGCGCGAACCCAAGGTGCGCGGCTGCGGCGAAGGCGACATCAAGACCATGCTGGAGACCGGCAACCTGGGCGGGAAATGCGCCGACATCAACGCCCTGTTTGTGGGTCTGTGCCGATCGGTGGGCGTGCCTGCGCGGGATGTGTATGGCCTGCGCCTGGCGCCCTCGGCCTTTGGCTACAAAGAGCTGTCGGGCAATCCAGCCAGCCTCAAAGGCGCACAGCACTGCCGCGCCGAGGTGTATTTGCAAGCCCATGGCTGGGTCGCTATGGACCCGGCGGACGTGGCCAAGGTGATGCGCTTGGAAACCCCCGAGTGGATCAAAAAGACCGACCACCCGGTGGTGGCTCCGGTGAACCAGCACCTGTTTGGCGGCTGGGAGGGCAACTGGCTGGCCTGGAACACCGCGCACGATGTGCAACTGCCCGGTGCCAAAGAAGGGCGTCTGGGGTTTTTGATGTACCCGGTGGCCGAGACCAGCGAAGGGCGCTTGGACTCCTACGCCCCCGACAGTTTCAAGTACACCATCACGGCGCGCGAAATCACCGGCTGATGTGTCCTGACCCGAGCGACTGGTTCGCTTGGGGGCGCAGGCTTTTCTCAGGCGTCTGTTGCGGCAAATCCGAACAAGCGCTTGGGCGTTTCCCAGAGCACGGCACGGCGGTCTTGCGCATCAGGTAACCACGCGTTGACCAAGGCGCGCAGCGGCCCATAGTCCAATCGGGCTGGGGCGCGTAAAAACGGCCAATCCGAAGCCCAGACCAAGGACTGTGGCGTGAAGGCCTCGATCAAGGCCTGCACAAAAGGGCGTGCATCGGCGTAGGGGTGCGGCGAGTTTGCGAACTTCGCACAACCCGACAACTTGACGCAGGCCCGGCCTGTATCCGCCCATTGCAACAAGGCTTGAAAACCCGCTTGCGCCACACCGGCCTCAGCACGCGGGCGGCCGCAATGGTCAAACACCACGCGGGCCCCACTGTCCAGCAGCAGCGCATTCAGGTCCAGCAGTTGGTCGTCTTGCACTTGCACCTGCGCCCACAGGCCCAAGTCGCGCAGCCTTTGCAGCAGTGGCGCCGTGTTGGCATAAAAGTCAGTGCCCAGCAGCGCCACATTGAAGGCCACACCGACCACGCCTTGCGCTTGCAGATCTTGCAACTCGGCCGTACTGGCATCGTTGCGCACCACGGCAATGCCTTTGTAGCGCCCATGGCCTCGCGCCAAAGCATCCAGCAGACATCGGTTGTCCAGGCCGTAGCCCGAGTTGGGCCCCACGATCAGCGCGTGGCGCACATCGTGAGCGTCCAGCACCTGGCCCAGTTGCACAGCGGTGCCTGTCTCCGCGGGCACGGGCAGGTACCACGCATCGGCCGCATAGGGAAAACGCAGCGGGTCAAACACATGCACGTGGCAATCGATGGCGGGTTCGCAGGGCGGTAGGGTCATGTCAGTGTTCAAGGTGTGGGAGGCGCTAAGATCGGCATCTTGTTTGTTGAGAATTCTGACATGACTGACCGTTACGCCGTGATCGGCAACCCGATTGAACAGAGCAAGTCGCCGCTCATCCACACCGCTTTTGCCCAAGTCACTGGGCAAGACTTGGCCTACACCAAGGTGCTGAGCCCCTTGGGTGCGTTTGTGCAGACGGTCGATGCCTTTCGCGCCGCAGGCGGGCGCGGCATGAATGTCACCGCACCTTTCAAACTCGATGCCTTTGCCTATGCCACCGATTTGGCGCCGAGCGCGCAATTGGCCGGCGCGGTCAATGCGATGAAATTTGAAGGTGACAAAGTGTTTGCCGAAAACTTTGACGGTGTGGGCTTGGTGAGGGATGTGGTGCACAACCTGGGCTGCCCTTTGAAAGGGCGCAAGGTCCTGGTGTTGGGTGCGGGGGGAGCCACCCGCGGGGCATTGCTGCCCATCTTGGCGCAGGGCCCTGCCGAGTTGGTCATCGTCAACCGCACCGTCAGCAAAGCACAAGAGCTCGCCGCCATCGGCCAAACACAAAATACCGGCAGTGTGCCGGTGCGTGGCATCGGTTATGACGACTTGCAGGGTGAAGCTTTTGATGTGGTGTTCAACGCCACCTCCGCCAGCTTGACGGCGCAGGTGCCGCCCCTGTCCATCAGCGCTTTTGCGCAGGACGCACTGGCTTACGAGCTGGCCTATGGCAAGCGTTTGACCCCGTTCCTCAAATTGGCGCAACAAGCGGGCGTGACCCGTTTGGCCGACGGTGTGGGCATGTTGGCCGAACAAGCGGCCGAGGCATTTTTGTGGTGGCGCGGCGTGCGCCCCTACACCCGCGCGGTGATCGACACATTGACCGTACCTTTGGTTTGAAGCCCCTCGGTCTGTGTATCGCTGAGGTTCATGCAATTACCGCAGATCGACACCCAGCGCTGCACCGGTTGCGGCTGGTGCGTGGCGGCCTGTCCACCGCATGTCCTGAGTTTGCAGCACCA
>CANGEE010000201.1 GCA_947452635.1 Comamonadaceae bacterium
CAAGTTCGCACCCAACAAGGCACCGTTGGCCGTCTTCTCGCCGCTCAGGTCTTTCACCGACTTGGTGGCGGCTTCAATGGCTTTGGCGTCTTTCGGTTCAGCGGCATTCAAAGCCGCCAGTTTTTCTTCGGCTTTGGCTTTAGCAGCGGCGATGTCTTCAGGCGAATTCTTGACATTCAGCACGGTCTCACCGATTTTGATGGTGGCCGGTGTACCGGCAGGCGCCACTTCGTTCGAGTAGCTCACCGATGCGCCAGCCAAACGCTGTTTCGCAATGTCGCAAGTGCTGGTGAACTTCTTGGTGCCTGTGGGGTTGAACTGGAACGAGCACTCAGCGGGATCAGCGGTCACCACCACTTGCGATTTGGCTTGCGCCGCATACAAGTCAGGGTTGGCGGCTTTGGTCAACGCTTCGAACACGGGGAAGTACGTGACCGCAGCCAAGAAGCAGCCGGCCAAGATGATGGGCTTGCGACCAATCTTGTCGGACAAACTGCCAAACAAAATGAAGAACGGTGTGCCGATGATCAAGGACACCGCCACCATGATGTTGGCGGTAGGGCCGTCCACTTTCAGGGCCTGGGTCAAGAAGAACAAGGCATAGAACTGACCGGAGTACCAGACCACGGCTTGACCTGCGGTCAAACCGATCAGGGCCAAGATCACGATCTTCAGGTTTTTCCACTGGCCAAAAGCCTCGGTCAGGGGTGCTTTGGAGGTCTTGCCTTCGGCTTTCATTTTCACGAAAGCAGGCGACTCGTTCATGCTCAAACGGATGTAGACCGAGACGGCCAACAAAGCGATCGAGACGATGAAGGGCACGCGCCAGCCCCAATCAGCGAAAGCATCTTCGCCAATCGCCATGCGGGTGGCCAAAATCACCATCAAGGACAGGAACAGGCCCAAGGTGGCCGTGGTTTGGATCCAAGCGGTGTAGGCGCCACGCTTACCCTGTGGTGCGTGTTCGGCCACATAGGTGGCTGCGCCACCGTATTCGCCGCCCAAGGCCAAGCCTTGCAACAGACGCAGTGCGATCAAGATGACCGGTGCTGCGGCGCCAATGCTGGCGTAATTGGGCAAAATACCCACGATGAAGGTCGACAGGCCCATGATCAAGATGGTCACCAAGAAGGTGTACTTGCGGCCAATCATGTCGCCCAGACGGCCAAAGAAAATGGCACCGAAAGGACGCACGATGAAACCGGCGGCAAAAGCCAAAAGCGCAAAGATGAAGGCCGAGCCTTCGTCCAAGCCGCTGAAGAACTGCTTGGCGATGATCGCGGCGAGCGAGCCGTACAGGTAAAAGTCATACCACTCAAAAACGGTGCCAAGAGACGAAGCGAAGATCACTTTCTTCTCTTCGGCCGACATCGGACGGGGTGCGGTTGTTGCCATAAAGCAGTCTCCAAATTGATAGTCAGACCTTGGAATAAGGACTTGCCTGGATTCTTGAGCTTGGCTCTGACCTTTTTCTGACACGAAACCAACGTGGGCTGACGATCTAGGTTGTAACCCTTGGTACTCTTTCCACATGATGGTTATTTCAGTGAAACCAAGGGTAAACACTCAGGCCCTGTCAGGCCGCCCATGCGCGCCCAAAGCGCCTGTCCCAGGGTTATGCTCGGGACATGTTCAAACAGTCCAGTCCCCACATGGCGACCCGCGGCCGCCTGCGAGCGCTCACCTTGGGCTTGTTGGTGATGTGGGCTGCGGCGTCTTTTGGTGTGGCCTATTGGGCGCGCGAGCTGAGCTTTTTATGGGGCCACTGGCCCTTCAGTTTTTGGATGACGGCGCAAGGCAGTGTCTTGGTTTTTTTAGCCATTACGGTGATCTATGCTGTGTTGGCCAACCGTCTGGATGGGCCCTCGAACCAACACGACCACGACCAAGCCCTGGAGACTGACGCTCAGCCCTGACGGCGGATGCCCACGGCAATGTCACTGACACCGCTCCAGCCAGGACCCTTGAACCAGCCGTCCCCCAACAGATAAGCGCGCAGCATGGGCAAGGCGTCTTGCCCCCAGAACACTTTGCCGTCCACCACCCAGCTGGGCACACCAAAAACACCCATCGCCACGGCCTCTTGCGTCCAGCTTTGCAATTGCTGCTTCACCGCCGCCGATGGCGGGTCTTGCACGGGTGCGACCTGCATGCTGAGTGCGGCCAGGCGTTCGGGATCGGCGGCATCCTGACCACTGCACCACACATGCTGAAAAATCTTCTCCGTCACAAACCGGTTGGGCAGGCCATCGGTTTGGCTGGCCACCGCCAAGCGAAGCAAGGCCAGGGGGTTGAAAGGGTGTGCCGTCGGCATGCGCAAGTCAACACCTTGCTGGCGCGCCAGCCACTGCACTTGGCGATAGGTCCAGTCGCGCTTGGCGGGAATTTCAGCCGGCCCCAATTGGCCGTGGTGCTTGAGCAGCGCGCCGAACAACACCGGTTTGTAGATCACCCGATGACTGATGCCTTGCAAAGCCTCGGGCTGAGCCTGAAAACCCAGCCAGGCATAGGGCGATATGAAGTCGAAATAAAACGTGATCTCTTTCATGTCCGGCTCCTAGAGGGTCGGGATGCGTTCGGCGATCGACTGCCACACCTGACGCTTGCGCGCATCGTCGAGGCGCGACCATTCGCCAATTTCGCTCAGGGTCCGAAAGCAGCCTTCGCACAACGGGGTGAGCGGATTCATGGTGCAAATCGACACACAAGGCGAGGGCACGTGCGGCTGCGGGTCCGAGACCACCCGAGCCGCCAATTGCGCCAAACGTTGCAAGCGGCTCATGGGTTCAGCCCGCACGCTTGTTCAAAATGGCCGTGGCCACACGCGAGTTGGACTTGCGCTGCAAAAAGTCGCTGATGAAAGCGCCCGCGTCCACCAATCGGTCCAGATCGATGCCCGTGTCAATGCCCATGCCATGCAACAGGTACACCACTTCTTCGGTGGCCACATTGCCGGTCGCGCCCTTGGCGTAGGGGCAGCCGCCCAGCCCAGCCACCGACGACTGGAAGTTCCACACCCCCATTTGCAGCGCCGCCAGCGTGTTGCCCAGCGCCTGACCGTAGGTGTCGTGAAAGTGGCCGCAGACATGGTCCACATCAAAGTGCGCCAGCGTGGCCTCGATGGCACGCTGCACCTTGAGCGGTGTGCCCACGCCAATCGTGTCGGCCACGTCCACCCGCTGCACGCCGATCTGCTTCATCAGGCCAGCCAAGTAGCCCACCCGCTCGGGCGCGACCTCGCCCTCGTAGGGGCAACCCACGGTGCAACTCATGGCGCCGCGCACCGCCAGGCCTGCGGCCAACGCGGCTTGCACCACCGGGGCAAAGCGTTCCATGCTCTCGGCAATCGAGCAGTTGATGTTCTTGTGGCTGAAGGCCTCGCTGGCCGCGCCAAACACCACGATCTCGTCGGGTTTGGATTGGAGCGCCGCTTCAAAGCCCTGCAGATTGGGCGTGAGCACCGAGTAGCGCACGCCGGGCTGGCGCGCGATGCCCGACATGACCTGCGCGTTATCGGCCATTTGCGGCACCCACTTGGGGCTGACAAAACTGGTGACCTCAATCTCCGTCAGGCCTGCGGCCTGCAAGCGGTGCACCAGCTCGACCTTGACGGCGGCGGGCACCGGTTGTTTTTCGTTTTGCAGGCCGTCACGCGGGCCGACATCGATCAGTTGGACAAAGGCAGGCAAGTTCATAACTCAACCGGTTGGAGTTCAATAACCACGAACCGGATCGACCAGTCCTTGGATGGATTCGCCACGCGCCAAGGCTTTGATTTTGCCGACGATTTGCGCAATGCTTTCTTCGCGCAGCGTGCGCGCAGAAGTATGCGGCGTGACGGTGATTTTCGGGTGCTGCCAAAACGG
>CANGEE010000202.1 GCA_947452635.1 Comamonadaceae bacterium
GCCGTTGGGCCAAACGGGTTGCCAAAAATCCAGTTGATGCCAATGCGCATCAAGCTGATGCCGATCACCGCAATGATGGTGCCGGTGACCACCGGTGGAAAGAAGCGCAACATGCGCGAGACCAGCGGCGCAATCAAGATGGAGATCACCCCCGCGCCAATGATGGCACCAAAAATCAGTTGCGCCCCAGCCGCGCCCGGGTTGGCATTGGCCATGGCCACCATCGGAGCCACCGAGGCAAACGTCACGCCCATCATCACCGGCAAGCGAATGCCAAACCACTGCGTCGCGCCCAGGGACTGGATCAAGGTCACCAAACCGCAGCAAAACAAATCAGCCGAGATCAAATAAGCCACTTCTTGCGGGCTGAGTTTGAGCGCCCGGCCGACGATCAGCGGCACGGCAATCGCGCCGGCGTACATGACCAGCACATGTTGCAGGCCCAAAGCCGCGAGTTGTCCGGTGGGCAAGCGTTCGTCAACAGAGTGGGGGATGGCATTCATGGAGAGGACTCCTGGGCAGTTCTAAGCGTTGAGGGGTGAATATGTGGAACACATCGGGGAAATGCATGCTTTTTTGTTTTTCAAACTGTATACAAAATTAAAGACAAGTAGATTCGTGAAAACCCTGAGTTTCAAACGCACTGCTGGGCAAGAGCCCTTTTTGGGTGCATGGCGTAACATTGCGCACGCACGTCAGGCCTTCAGGCACGGACGTGCGTCACCTGCCTTCGAGGCATCGGCGTCCGGTCATTCGGGGGCCTGCATGCGCCGACAGGTTCTTCCACCCTTCACGGAGTCTTTTCATGACCACCGCACGCCGAACCCTGCTTCAGGGCGCGGCAGCATGGGGCGCGCTGTCTGCGGCGTCCTCTACTGCCATTGCTCAGCCCTTTTTGTTTTCCCCATCCACGGCTTTGATGCCCAAGGGCGTCAAACGCCGCGTCGTCGTTTTGGGCGGCGGCTGGGGTGGCCTGGCCGCAGCACGCCACTTGCGCGAAGACGCGCCCGACTTGGAGGTGGTGCTGCTCGAAAAGAACCCCTTGTTCTGGTCCTGCCCCTTGAGCAACAAATGGCTGGTGGACGTGGTCGACACTTCTTTCTTGGTGCACTCGTACACCGCTGCCGCCGAGCGCCTGGGCTACACCTATGTGCAGACCGAGATCACCGACATCGACCGCGACAAAAAACGGGTGCACACCGCACAAGGTTTTGTGGACTACGACTGGCTGGTAGTCTCTGCCGGCATTCGCGTGACCTATGAGCCCTGGTTTGGCAACGACCGCGCGGCTGCGGCCTACACCCACAAGCATTTCTCCAGCGCCTATGTGCCCAGCTCAGAGCATTTGGCCTTGAAGCAAAAAATCAAAGGCTTCAAGGGCGGCACCTTTGTCATGACGCTGCCGCCGCCGCCGCACCGCTGTCCGCCCTCGCCTTATGAGCGGGCGTGCTTGATGGCCGATTATTTTCAGAAAAACAAAATCCCCGCCAAGATCGTGATCCTCGACCCCAAGCCGCGCATCATGCCCATTGGCGGCGGCTACCGCATGGCGTTTGACGAGCTCTACCACGACACCATCACTTACGTGCCCAATGCCGGTGTGAAAGAGCTGGACCCATACAACAAAGTGGTCAAGACCATGGCGGGTGACTTCAAGTTTGACGACGCGATTTTCATGGGCCACCACCAAGCGGCCGATCTGGTGTGGAAGATGGGCGCGATCGGCAAAACCGCAGAAGGCCAAGCCACCACCTGGGCGGCGGTGCACCCTGAGTTCTACAACCTCAAGGACGACCCGCATGTGTTTGTGATCGGCGACAGCGTCGGCGCCGTATCACCGCAGTTTGGCCATTACCCCAAGAGCGGCCACATCGCCAACCGCATGGGCCGCAGCGTGTCGACCTACATCGCACAGCAGTCGAAAAACCAAGCCATGAAGCCGGTCATCATCGACAACCTGTGCTACATGCTGGTCAACACCGAGCCACTGGAAGCCATCAACGTCAAATTTGATTACAAGATGGGACCAGAGGGCCATTTGCTGCAAACCGTCACCGACGACAACTTCCGTCGCCCCGAGCTGTGGCAAGCCGATCTGCGCTGGTACGGCGATATGGTGAAGGACTTCACCGGAGGATAAAAACTGCGCCGCAGTTCAGCCCAATAAATCCAGCAGCGTGCGTGCCACAACTTTCGTGGCGCGGCGCAGGTCTTCAAGCTGGACGTGCTCGTCTGAGCGTTTGGCGTTGGACTCGCGCACGGTGCGCGGGCCTGCGCCATAGATCACGCCGGGAATGCCGCGCTCCACATACAAACGCACATCGGTGTACAGCGGCGTGCCCACGGCGGGGATGGCTTCGCCAAACACGGCTTGGCCATGCTTTTGAATGGCGTCCACCAAAGGCTGGTTCCCGGCCAGCGGTTTCATCGCGTTGGCCAGCAGCAAGCGTTTGATGTCCACCTGCAGATCTTGACCGCCGCGGGGGGGCTTGAAACTGGCCGCCGCGTCAGCAATGGTTTGGCGAATCGCGGCTTCCACTTCGACCGGGTTTTCTTCCGGGATCATGCGCCGGTCCAGTTTGAACACGACCTTGCCCGGCACCACATTGGTGTTGGTGCCGCCACTGATCTGGCCCACGTTCAGGTAGGGATGTGTGATGCCTTTCACCGCGGAAGTGATTTTCAGGTAATCGGCGTTCAGTGCGTGCAGCGCGTTCAAGATGTGCACCGCGCCTTGCAGTGCGTCGGTGCCGCTGTCCGGAATGGCGGCATGCGCCATTTCACCGTGCACCGTCACTTCCATTTGCAAGCAGCCGTTGTGCGCGGTGACCACTTCGTAGCTGAAGCCGGCGGCGATCATCACATCGGGTTTCGTCAGGCCTTGGGCCAGCAACCAGCCCGGGCCCATCTCGCCGCCAAACTCTTCGTCATAAGTGAAGTGCAGTTCCACGCCGCCGTGCAGCGGCAGGCCCAGCGATTCGAGCGCGCGCGTGGCAAAGGTGAAGGTGGAAAAATCGCTTTTGCTCACTGCCGTGGCGCGGCCATACATCGCGCCGTGGTCGATCACGCCGCCATAAGGCGGGTGCGTCCAGCCTTCGCCGGGTGGCACCACGTCGCCGTGTGCGTTCAAGGCAATGGTGATGCCTTCGCCATACTTGCGGCGCACGATCAGGTTGGTGATGGACGCTAAGCCATAGGCTCGCACATCGGCTTCGGGCACAGCGTGTTTTTCGGCTACAAAGCCCATGGGTTGGAGCAGCTCGGCGGTGCGCTCAGCATGCGGCGCGTTGTGGCCGGGCGGGGTGTCGGTGGGCACCTGCACCAAGGCTTGCAAGAACTGGACTTGCGCGTCAAAGTGGGCGTCGATCCAGGCGTCAAGCTGGGCGTAATGTTCGTGCGTGGGGTTCATGCGTGTTCGAGACTCAATTGATTCAAAACATGGGCGAACGCGTCGACGGCCAATTGCATGTCGTCGCTCGTGGTCGATTCCAAGGGGTTGTGGCTGATGCCGGCGTTTTCGCCGCGCACAAACAGCATGGCTTGCGGCATCACATCGTGCAGCTTCATCGCGTCGTGGCCTGCGCCGCTGGGCATTTTGAAGACCGGGATGCCGCTGGCCTGCACCGCACGTTCCCATCGGCTTTGCCAGTCCATCGCACTGGGTGCGGCGGCAGCGCGCATGGTTTCGTTGATGTCCAGGCGCACACCGCGGCGCTCGCAAATGGTGTTCAGTTGCTGGAGTACATCATTGACCAAGGCATCGCGTTGATCGTTTTGCGGCGCACGCATATCGAGCGAAAACTGGCACACGCC
>CANGEE010000203.1 GCA_947452635.1 Comamonadaceae bacterium
GATCAAACCATCGTGTTGGCCTTGCTGTACAGCCTGGGGGCGCACGGCATCATGACTTTGAATGACTTTAAAGCCGTCGAGGGCGATGCCCAGATGGGGGTGCGTTCTTTGCCGGTACAGCTGGGCGTCAGGGCTGCCGCTTGCAGTGCTTGCACCTTCATGTTGGCGGCGCAATGGGCTGTGGCTACCCTGCTGTGGCTTTGGGATTCACCTGTTTCAGCCTTTGCCGTGCTGTTGCTCAGTCTTGGCCAACTGCCGTTGATGCTGCGCTTTGTGCGAAGCCCTGTGGACAAGGCGCTGAGTGTCAGTGCATTTGGCGTGCCTTTGTTTGTGAGTGGCATGATGGTGAGTGCTTGGGCCTTGAGAGCGCTTCAGGAGACGGCTTCATGAGCACATTACCTTTGTTTGGCTGGTTGCGCATTGCGCGCTTGGGACTGATTCAGGCCTGTATGGGGGCTGTGGTGGTGGTGACCACCTCGACCCTCAATCGCATCATGGTGGTGGAGTTGGCGCTGCCCGCCATGCTGCCTGGTTTTTTGGTGGGGTTCCATTACCTGGTGCAAATGGTGCGTCCGCGCATGGGCTTTGGTGCGGATCAAGGCAGACGCTGCACACCATGGATGCTGGGCGGCATGTTTGTGTTGGCCCTGGGTGGCTTTTTGGCCAGCCT
The DNA here is from genome assembly GCA_947452635.1 of Comamonadaceae bacterium. Lineage (GTDB taxonomy): Bacteria > Pseudomonadota > Gammaproteobacteria > Burkholderiales > Burkholderiaceae_C > Limnohabitans_A. The sequence continues at coordinate 671 of CANGEE010000203.1, forward strand.
GGCCACGGTGTGGATGGGACAGGCGCTGAGTCAAGGCGTTGCTTTAGCGGTCCTGGCCTTCACCTTGATTGGTTTGGGTGTGAGTGCTTGCGGCACGTCCTTGCTGGTGCTGATGTCCAAGCGCGTAGCCGAAGCCAGACGAGCACCGGCTGCCACCGTGGTCTGGATGATGATGATTGTGGGTTTCGCCGTTACAGCCATCACCGTCGGCAAGTTGTTAGACCCCTATTCACCTGCGCGTTTGCTCGAAATCAGTGGTGGGCTCAGTGTGCTGGTGGTGCTCATTGCATGGGCCTGTCTATGGAATTTGGAAGGGCAGGTCGCACCTGTCGGTAGTGCAGCGCCTGAACAGGTGGCGCCAGAAAAGAAACAAGCATTCAAGCCCACCTTGCAGCGCGTCTGGGCCGAGCCACAGGCCAAGGCCTTCACGGTGTTTGTTTTTATCTCGATGTTGGCTTACAGCGCGCAAGATTTGGTGTTGGAGCCCTTTGCCGGTGCCTTGTTTGGCCTCACGCCAGGTGAAACCACGCAGCTGTCGGGGTTGCATCACAGTGCGGTCTTATGTGGCATGTTGGCTGTGGCGTTGGTCGGCAGTGGCCGTGTGGCAGGGCGTTTGGGCGCGATTCAAAGTTGGATGGTGGGCGGCTGTTTGGTCTCGGCTCTGGCCATGTTGGGCTTGTGCATGGCCGCTGCGGGCGGACCACCTTGGCCATTGCAGCCCAATGTATTTTTGCTCGGTGTTGCCAACGGCGTTTTTTCCATTGCAGCCATCGCCACCATGATGCGACTGGCCACCCAGGGGGGAGAGCAGCATGCTGGCACCCGCATGGGCCTGTGGGGCGCTGCACAGGCCATTGCCTTTGGCGTGGGCGGCTTACTGGGCACGGTCGCCAGTGACTTAGCGCACTATCTGATGGGGCAGTCCGGGTCGGCTTACGCCAGTGTGTTCGGTTTCGAATCTGCGATGTTTGTGGTAGCGGCAGTCTGCGCTGTTTGGGTGGGTCGGTATGACGGGCCCCAAGCAGCTAAAAGCCAATATGGCTTCGGTGTTAGCCCCAAAAAGGAATGGATCCATGAGTACTGAAACCTACGATGCGGTGGTCATTGGTGGCGGACCCTCTGGCGCTACTGCGGCAGATGATTTGGCTGGCCGTGGCTGGAAGGTGCTGCTTTTGGACCGGCAAGGTCGAACCAAACCCTGCGGCGGGGCTATACCGCCGCGGTTGATCAAAGACTTTGAAATCCCAGACCATCTGTTGGTAGCCAAAGCACGCTGCGCCAGAATGATTTCCCCCAAAGACAACCAAGTCGATATTCCGATTGAGAATGGCTTTGTCGGCATGGTCAACCGCGATCAGTTTGACGAGTGGTTGCGCGAAAGGGCGCGCTCGCATGGGGCGCAGCGGTTAAGGGGCTCCTTTGAAAAAATCACCCGCGACGATGATGGTGTTGCGCGCATTCACATCGCCTTGCAATCGCCTGCCCAGGCTGCCGCCCATCCAAACGCACCTCAAGGCAAGAGTATTCGGGCGCGTTTTGTGATTGGTGCAGACGGTGCCAAGTCGGAGGTGGCACGGCAAACCGTCAAGGGGGCTGATCGCACCAAGTACGTGTTTGCCTATCACGAGATTGTGCGGGCACCTGTTGCGCACATGGGCTACGATGCCGACCGATGTGATGTTTACTACCGTGGTGCCTTGTCCCCCGATTTTTACGGCTGGGTATTCCCCCATGGCGATACCATGAGCATTGGCACGGGCAGCGCCGACAAGGGGTTTTCTTTGCGCAGCGCAGTGGCCAGACTGCGCGAAACTGCAGGCTTAGCGCATGCAGAAACATTGCGCCGAGAGGGCGCGCCCATACCCATGAAACCACTGCCTCACTGGGACAACGGCAAAGACGTTGTGCTGGCGGGCGATGCGGCCGGGGTTGTGGCGCCTGCTTCCGGCGAGGGCATTTACTATGCCATGGCCTGCGGCCGGATGGCGGCTGATGCGGTCGAAGAAGCCTTGAAGACGGGCAAGGCGGCTTGCCTCAAGAAAGCGCGCAAAACATTCATGCGCCAGCACGGCACTGTGTTTTGGGTGCTGGGCATCATGCAGTATTTTTGGTACCAAAACGACAAGCGGCGTGAAAAATTCGTCACCATGTGCGAAGACAAGGATGTGCAGCAGCTCACTTTCGAGTCTTATATGAACAAAGTCTTGGTGAGAAAAAAGCCCATGGCGCACGTGCGTATCTTTTTCAAAGATTTGGGGCACTTATTCGGCATGGTTAAAACATGATCATCCCCAACCGATGGATCAGCTTGGCCGTCTGTTTAGGCTGCAGTCTTTTGGTCGCCTCTGTTGGCGCATCTTTGACAGACATCGGCCCGTGGTACCTGGCCTTGAAGCAGCCAGCTTGGAAGCCGCCTGACGCGGCTTTTGGCATTATTTGGTCCACTATTTTCACTTTGTGTGCTTTAAGTGCTTGGGGTGCATGGCGGGTTTCAAAAACGCGCGCACAGAAGATGCGCATTGTGCTTTTATTTGCCCTCAATGGCTTGCTCAATATTTTTTGGAGTTGGTTGTACTTCAACCAACACCGGCCTGATTGGGCCATGGCGGAGTTGTATTTCTTATGGGCCTCTGTGTTGCTGCTGATCCTGGGCTTGTGGCGCTTGTCCAAAATGTCCAGTTACATGCTGCTGCCCTATGGGGTGTGGGTCACTGCAGCAGGTTTTTTAAATGCCGCAACGATTGAACTCAACGGCCCTTTTGTCTAGTTTGAGAAAATCACATCGGACCCCATGTGGCCGCAGGCCCCGTTGCACAGGCCGCTCGGGCCGTGGGTCTTTGGCCGTGTTCATTTTTTGAATTCGCACCCCAGATCTCGCCATGCCCCAAGCTGAAGCTGCTTCGCCGCGCCCATCCAGCGCCCCTCAACGCGTACTCTTGCTGGGCGCCACAGGCACGATCGGTTTGGCAACCGGGCGTGCGCTGATTCAACGCGGTTATGACGTGGTTTGTTTTGTGCGTCCACACCAAGACGCTGGATCGCGCCATCGCGAAAAAAAATTGAAATCGGCCTTGATGGGCGCAACCCTTCGTTATGGTGACCCCCTTAGCCCGCAATC
>CANGEE010000204.1 GCA_947452635.1 Comamonadaceae bacterium
CCAGGTCGGGGCATGGCCCAGTTCGGGCCCTTGCATCACTTGAGCGACGCGCTGAATCTGACGTTCAAAGAACCGACGCTGATCGGCCCCGATCTGCGCATTTTGGCCCGTGTCACCGGACGCGATATTTTTTAATTCAGGGTTTTCAGCCCGACTTGGCCAGATCACCCCCAATCCCTGCGAAAATACAAACATGTTTACCGGAATCATCACCGGCGTGGGGCGCATCGCCGCTCTTCACGACCTGGGCAGCTCTTTACACCACGGCAAGCGCCTCACCATCGAGGCGCCGCCCGGCTACCTGGATGACGTGGGCCTGGGCGACAGCATCGCCTTGAACGGCGCTTGCATGACCGTGACCACCTTCAACCCCGCGCAGCGCCAATTCACCATCGACATTTCGGCCGAGTCTTTGGACAAAACCGCAGGCCTGACCCAACTCGGCCCGATCAACCTGGAAAAAGCCTTGCGCGCCGGCGACCGTTTGGGCGGCCACATCGTCTCCGGCCATGTGGACGGTGTCGGCCATGTCAGCCACTTTGCCCAGGTGGGTGAAAGCTGGGAGTTGCGCATTCTGGCGCCCGCCTCTTTGGCCAAATACCTGGCCTACAAAGGCTCGATCACGGTCAACGGCGTGAGCCTGACCGTCAACCAGGTGGTCGACAGCGCTGCTGGCTGCGACATCAGCATCAACCTGATTCCGCACACCGTTGACAACACGGCTTTGGGTCAACTGCACAGTGGCAGCCCGGTGAATCTTGAAATCGATACCGTGGCGCGCTATGTCGAGCGCATGCTCAGCCTCGAATCCCACACCTCACAGAACACCGCATGAACGCACCGCACCCCCCCCACGCCCCAGTTCCTGTGACCATCTCGCCGGTCGAAGACATCGTCGCCGACATGCGCGCCGGTCGCATGGTCATTTTGGTGGACGAAGAAGACCGCGAAAACGAAGGCGACCTGGTGCTGGCCTCCGACCACGTCACGCCAGAGGCCATCAACTTCATGGCCCGCTTTGGCCGGGGTCTGATCTGCCTGACTTTGACACGTGAGCGCTGCGAATTTTTGAAGCTGCCCCCCATGGCGGCGCGCAATGGCACGGTGTACAGCACCGCGTTCACGGTGTCGATTGAAGCCGCCGAAGGCGTGACCACCGGCATCTCCGCCGCCGACCGTGCACGTACCGTGCAAGCCGCGGTGGCCGCCAGCAGCCAGCCCAGTGACCTGGTGCAGCCCGGTCACATCTTCCCCTTGCAAGCGGTGGACGGCGGCGTGCTGATGCGCGCCGGCCACACCGAAGCCGGTTGCGACCTGGCCGCCATGGCCGGCTGCAGCGCCTCGTCGGTCATCTGCGAGATCATGAAAGACGACGGCACCATGGCCCGCTTGCCTGACCTGCAAATTTTTGCGGCCGAGCACGGCCTGAAAATCGGCACCATCGCCGACCTGATCGAACACCGCAGCCGCCACGAATCTTTGGTGCAAAAAGTCAGCTCACGCCCTTTGCACACCGCGCACGGCGAATTCACCGCCCACGCGTTTCGCGACCAACCCAGCCAAGCCCTGCACCTGGCCTTGGTCAAGGGCAGCTGGACGCCCGAGACCGAAGTGCCGGTGCGGGTGCACGAACCTCTGTCAGTGCTCGATGCCTTGGAGGTGAACCGCGCCATGCACTCCTGGAGCCTGGACGCCAGCTTGCAATACATCAACACCCATGGCTGTGGCGTGGCGGTGTTGCTCAACTGCGGCGAGTCCGCCGACCAATTGATGGCCCAATTTGAAGGCCGTGCCCGCTCCGCCCAAGCGCCCGAGCGCGGCAAGATGGACTTGCGCACCTACGGCGTGGGCGCGCAAATCTTGCGCGAATGCGGCGTGCACAAAATGAAACTCATGGGCCAACCGCGCCGCATGCCCAGCATGACCGGCTACGGCCTGGAAATCACCGCTTACATCCCCAAGGAATAACCATGCAAAACGCCAACCAAGGTATCGCCCAAGAACTGGACGGCCAGTTCTTGCACATTGGCATTGTGCAAGCACGCTTCAACGAAGACGTGACCAATGCCCTGGCTGCCGCCTGCATCCAAGAACTCGAAGCCCTGGGCGTGACCAATATCGACCACGTCACGGTGCCGGGTGCTTTGGAAGTGCCCTTGGCCCTGCAGGCCATGGCCGAACGCGCCGAGTACGACGCCTTGATTGCCCTGGGCTGCATCATCCGCGGCGAAACCTACCACTTTGAGTTGGTGGCCAACGAATCGGGCGCGGGCGTCACACGCATCGCCTTGGACTACAACTTGCCGATTGCCAACGCCATCTTGACCACCGAAGACATGGCCCAAGCCGTGGCGCGCCAAACCGACAAAGGCCGCGATGCCGCCCGGGTGGCGGTGGAGATGGCCATGCTGATGGAAGACCTCTCGGGTGATTTGGCCGAACCCTTGGACGAAGAAACAGCCAAGGATCTGGCATGAACAGCCAAGCTACGCAGGCGCTCGGCCTTCCCGCCGAACTGGCTGGCGCTGAAGTGATGCCCGTCCAAGCGCCCAAGCCCGGCCAAACCAGCACTGGTGCGCGCAAAGCCTCGGCCAAATCGGCCCGCAGCCGCTCGCGTGAATTTGCCCTGCAGGCCTTGTACCAAAGTCTGGTGGGACGCAACGAAGCAGCCGATATCGATGTGTTCACGCGTGACTTGGCGGGTTTTCACAAAGCCGATGCAGCCCATTACGACGCCTTGTTGTACGGCTGCACCGAGCAGTCCGCCGCGCTGGACGCCTTGATTGCCCCCCTGCTGGACCGCCAATTTGCCGAGATTTCACCGGTCGAACACGCGGCGATGTGGATCGGCGTTTACGAGATGCAGCATTGCCCCGATGTGCCGTGGCGCGTGGTACTCAATGAATGCATTGAGTTGGCCAAAGAATTCGGCGGCACCGACGGCCACAAATACGTCAACGCGGTGCTGGGTGGGTTGGCCCCTCAGTTGCGTCCTCTGGAAGTGGACGCCGACCGCAAAGCAGGTCGCGCACGCCTCTGACATGCAACCCCACGCCATGCGCATCTCCGAGCGCGCCCAGCGCATCGAGCCCTTTTACGTGATGGAAGTGGCCAAGGCCGCGCAGGCCCTGGCCCGCGAGGTGGCGCACACCGACCGGCCGATGGTATTTTTGAACATTGGCGAGCCCGATTTCACTGCGCCACCTTTGGTGCAAGCCGCAGCCACGCGTGCCATCGACCAAGGCGCAACCCAATACACCCAGGCTTTGGGCCTGCCCGAGTTGCGCGCGCGCATCAGCGCGTGGTATGCCTCACGCTTTGGCGTGGTCGTGCCGGCCAGTCGCATTGTGGTCACCGCCGGGGCCTCCGCAGCGCTGCACCTGGCCTGTCTGGCCTTGATCGACCAGGGCGACGAGATCCTCACCCCCGACCCCAGCTACCCCTGCAACCGCCACTTTGTCAGCGCCGCTGCGGGGACCGCGGTGTTGGTGCCCACCACGGCGGCCGAGCGCTACCAACTCACAGCCGAGAAGGTGGCCGCCCACTGGAGTGAACGCACCCGAGGTGTGCTGCTGGCCTCCCCCTCCAACCCGACCGGCACCTCGATTCACCCCGATGAATTGCGCCGCATTCACGCGGTGGTACAAGCCCGGGGCGGCATCACGATGGTGGACGAAATCTACTTGGGCCTGAGCCACGAGGAGGCCTTGGGTCACAGCGCGCTGGCCATCAGCGACGAGATCATCAGCATCAACAGCTTCAGCAA
>CANGEE010000205.1 GCA_947452635.1 Comamonadaceae bacterium
GCGCACGGTGGACGAACTGGCCCGTGCGCATGTGGGTGGCAACATCGTGTTGGTGGCCCATGGCGGGGTGATGGACATTTTGTACCGCGCCGCCACCCAACTGGATTTGCAAGCGCCGCGCACCTGGGACCTGACCAACACCGCCGTCAACCGTTTGCTGTGGACACCCCAAGGCCTGTCGCTGGTGGGCTGGGCCGACAAATCGCATATCGACGACACCTCACGCGACGAAACCACCGCATAAGCCCCTGGATCAGAGCCAAGTGGCGCGGGGCTCAACGCTCAAGCGCCAAAGGAGGTGGGCGGCGTCACGCCCAAGTGGCGAAATGCGGCCAATGTAGCCATGCGGCCGCGCGGCGTGCGCTGCAAATAACCTTGCTGAATCAAATACGGCTCGATCACATCTTCGATGGTGTCGCGCTCTTCGCCAATGCTGGCTGCGATGTTGTCCAACCCCACCGGGCCGCCGTCAAAGCGGTGGATCACCGCTTCGAGCAGCTTGCGGTCCATCAGGTCAAAGCCTTCGGGGTCCACGTCCAACATGGTCAGGGCTTTTTGCGCAATGGCTTGGTCAATCATGCCCTGACCTTTGACATCGGCATAGTCGCGCACCCGGCGCAGCAAGCGATTGGCAATGCGCGGTGTACCGCGTGAGCGGCGGGCAATTTCAAAACCACCGGCCTCGTCCATCGGCGTCTTGAGCAAACCGGCACTGCGTTTGACGATGCGCGCCAACTCCTCGGGCGTGTAAAACTCCAGTCGCGAGACGATGCCAAAGCGGTCGCGCAGCGGGTTGGTCAGCATGCCTGCGCGGGTGGTGGCCCCCACCAAGGTGAAGGGTTGCAAATCGAGTTTGATGCTGCGCGCCGCTGGGCCTTCGCCGATCATGATGTCGATCTGGTAGTCCTCCAACGCGGGGTACAAAATTTCTTCGACCACGGGTGAGAGACGGTGGATTTCGTCGATGAACAGTACATCGTTTTTTTCCAAATTGGTCAGCAAGGCCGCCAGGTCTTTGGGTTTTTCCAGCACGGGGCCGCTGGTCTGGCGCAGGTTCACACCCAGCTCGGCGGCAATGATGTGGCTCAGCGTGGTCTTGCCCAAACCCGGCGGGCCAAACAGCAGCACATGGTCCAGCGGCTCGCCGCGCATCTTGGCGGCGCTGATGAAGATTTCCAGCTGCTCGCGCACCTTGACCTGGCCCACATACTCGTCCAACAGCTTGGGCCGCAGGGCGCGCTCAATCGCCTCCTCTTGCGGGGTCTCGGGCACTGCCGAGACCATGCGTTTTTCGGGGGCCGGGGCGAAGTCGTCGATTTGAATGCTCATGGATTTACTTTATTTCGTCAAAGCTTTCAGCGCCAGCTTGATGCCTTCGCTCACCCCCACTTCGGCGGGCAGATTTTTCAGCGCGGCGGCCGCTTCTTTGTCGCTGTAACCCAGCGCCAGCAGGGCTTGCTGAATATCGCCATGGGCGTCTCCGGCAAACGCGGTGAACAAACCGACGTCACCACCCAGCTTGCCTTTGAGTTCGAGCAGCAAGCGCTCGGCGGTTTTCTTGCCAATGCCCGGCACCTTGACCAAGCGCCCAGCTTCTTGCAAGGTCACGGCCTGGGCCAGATCGGACACGCTCATGCCCGACAAGACACCCAGCGCAGTGCGCGGACCCACGCCGGAGATTTTGATCAGCAAGCGAAAGGCCTCGCGTTCGGCCGGGGCGCTGAAGCCGTACAAAATCTGCGCGTCCTCGCGCACCACAAAATGGGTCAGCAAACTGACTTTTTCGCCCAGCGCGGGCAGGTTGTAAAAGGTGCTCATGGGCACATTGACCTCGTAGCCCACGCCGTGGCAGTCGATCACCACTTCGGGCGGGTTTTTGTCGCTGAGAATGCCTGTCAACTTGCCGATCATGGGAATTTTGCCTTCACTGTCTGTCGAAACGCCGATCAAGTGCCTATCATGGGCACTGGCTGCGGACCGATTCGGGCCGCACCTGCACCACCTGGGATTATCAGCTTGATTGTCAGACACACTTTTACGCCGCTCAACAACAACCGCCTGGCCAATCTGTGCGGCCCCACCGATGCGCATCTGCGCACCATCGCGTCGGGATTGCAAGTGGGCATTGCCCACCGCCATGAGCAATTCAAGGTGGACGGCCCCAAGGCCAAGGCACAGCGCGCCATCGAATTGTTGCAAGCCTTGTATGAACTGGCCGACCGCCACATCAGCGATGAGACCGTGCAACTGATGCTGGCTGGCGACGACGGCATGCCCACACAAGCGCAAGGCGCACACAACCTGAGCACCCGCCGCGCCGACCTGAAGGCCCGCACGCCGATGCAGGCGCATTACCTGGACAGCATGGCCCACAACGACATCAGCTTTGGCATTGGGCCAGCGGGCACCGGTAAAACCTATTTGGCGGTGGCCTGCGCGGTAGACGCCTTGGAGCGCAGCGCGGTACAGCGCATTGTGTTGACGCGCCCAGCGGTCGAGGCCGGTGAGCGCCTGGGCTTTTTGCCTGGCGACTTGGCGCAAAAGATCGACCCCTATTTGCGCCCCCTGTACGACGCCTTGTATGACCTGATGGGTTACGAGAAAGTGCAAAAAGCCTTTGAGCGCAACGCACTCGAAATCGCGCCCCTGGCCTTCATGCGGGGGCGCACTTTGAACAACGCTTTTGTCATTTTGGACGAGGCGCAAAACACCAGTGTGGAGCAAATGAAAATGTTCCTGACCCGCATTGGCTTTGGTGCCAAAGCGGTGATCACCGGCGATGTGAGCCAGGTGGACCTGCCCAAAGGGCAGCTCAGCGGCTTGATCGATGCTGAGCGGGTTTTAAAGCGCGTCAAAGGCATTGCATTTACCCGCTTCACCAGCGCCGATGTGGTGCGCCACCCCCTGGTGGCGCGCATTGTGGATGCGTATGACGCACAGGGCAGCGCGCCCAGGCGACGGGCCAACTTAGACTGACCCCATGGCTTTGAATCAACTCCAGCTCTCGCTGCAATTTGGCGACCTGCCCGATGCGGCGCAGCACCGCGCCGCCCTGCCGCGCCACCAAGTCAGACGCTGGATTCGCCATGCGCTGAGTGAGGACGCCGAAATCACGGTGCGCATTGTCAACGCCGAAGAAGGCCAGCGCCTGAACCGCGAATTTCGCAAGAAAGACTACGCCACCAATGTGCTGACCTTCGACTATGCACAAAATCCTGTGGTCATCGCCGACTTGGTGCTTTGCGCGCCGGTGGTGGCGCAAGAAGCCCAAGCCCAAGGCAAGACCCTGCAAGCGCATTACGCGAATCTGCTGGTGCATGGCACTTTGCATGCACAAGGCTGGGACCATGAAACCAGTGAAGCCGATGCTGACGAGATGGAAGACTACGAAATCGCCATCTTGAAAGAAATGGGCTTTCGCAACCCCTACGGCAAAGGCTGAGAGCCGATTGCCAGGCCTTATCGCCCCAGGGCCTCTTCCATCAACCGCACTTTCACGCTGCGACCTTTGACACGGCCTGACGACAGCTTGGCCACGGCTTGTTTGGCGATGCTGCGATCTACGGCCACATAGGTCGAGAATTCATTCACATTGATCTTGCCGACCTGTTCGCGGGTGAAACCGGCCTCACCGGTCAAGGCGCCGAGCACATCACCGGCGCGGATTTTTTCTTTGCGGCCGCCGACA
>CANGEE010000206.1 GCA_947452635.1 Comamonadaceae bacterium
ACACCGCGCGGTGTGATGACCGACCGCAAAGCGCGCGCAACCGGTGTCGGTGGCGAAGTGCTGTGCTACGTCGCTTAATCGCAGGAGACTGAACAATGTCCCGAGTAGGAAAAATGCCCGTCGCCATCCCCGCTGGCGTGGAAGTGTCTATCAAAGACGACCAAGTGAATGTCAAAGGCACCGGTGGTGTCTTGACCACGTCGGCCAACATGTTGGTGACCATCACCAACGAAGCTGGCAAGTTGACCTTTGCACCCGCCAACGACTCACGCGAAGCCAATGCGATGAGCGGCACCATGCGCCAGTTGGTCAACAACATGGTGACCGGTGTGACCAAAGGCTTTGAGAAAAAGCTGACCTTGATCGGTGTGGGTTACAAAGCCGCAGCGCAAGGTGCCAAATTGAATTTGGCAGTGGGTTATTCGCACCCCGTCAACATCGACATGCCTGCTGGCATCACCGTGGCCACACCCACACCGACCGAGATCCTGATCAAGGGTGCCGATCGTCAACGCGTGGGCCAAATTGCGGCTGAGATTCGTGCTGTTCGTCCTCCTGAGCCTTACAAAGGCAAAGGCATCCGTTATTCGGATGAGAAGATCACGATCAAAGAGACCAAGAAGAAATAAGGAGCTGCATCATGTTGACCAAAAAAGAGCAGCGTCTGCGTCGTTCACGCCAAACCCGTATCCGCATTGCACAGCAAGGCGTGGCACGTTTGAGCGTCAACCGCACCAATTTACACATTTACGCCAGCGTGATTTCCGGTTGCGGCACCAAAGTATTGGCCACGGCCTCTACCGCCGAAGTCGAAATGCGCAAAGAGCTCGGTGCTGCTGGCAAGGGCGGCAACGCCCACGCTGCGCAAATCATTGGCAAGCGCATTGCTGAGAAAGCCTTGGCAGCGGGTGTGGCCAAAGTGGCTTTTGACCGCGCAGGTTTCGCCTACCACGGCCGTGTCAAGGCTTTGGCCGACGCAGCGCGTGAAGCAGGTCTGCAGTTCTAACCGGATCGGAGTGACAAATGGCTAAATTTACAGCAAAACCGCAAGGTGACGGTCCAGAAGACGGTCTGCGCGAAAAGATGATCGCGGTCAACCGCGTGACCAAAGTGGTCAAGGGCGGCCGTATTTTGGGTTTCGCCGCATTGACCGTCGTTGGTGACGGCGATGGCAAAGTGGGCATGGGCAAAGGCAAATCGAAAGAAGTGCCAGCTGCTGTGCAAAAAGCGATGGAAGAAGCCCGTCGCAACCTGAACAAAGTGCCGCTTAAGAATGGCACGATTCACCACGCGGTGTTGGGTCACCACGGCGCAGCCCGCGTCATGATGGCACCGGCACCTAAGGGTACCGGCATCATTGCAGGTGGTCCTATGCGTGCGGTGTTTGAAGTGGTGGGTATCACGGACATTGTGGCGAAAAGTCACGGTTCTTCCAACCCTTACAACATGGTTCGCGCGACTTTGGACGCTTTGTCCAATTGCACAACAGCTTCCGAAATTGCAGCCAAGCGCGGCAAGAGCGTCGAAGACATCTTCGCTTGATTGGGAGTTAGACAATGACAACACAAGCAACAGTCAAGGTCCAATTGGTGCGCAGCCCCATTGGTACCAAGCAATCTCACCGCGACACTGTGCGCGGCCTGGGTTTGCGCAAGCTCAATAGCGTCAGCGAATTGCAGGACACACCTGCAGTGCGCGGCATGATCAACAAGATCAGCTACCTGGTCAAGGTTCTCTGAGAGATATCTGATGGAACTCAATAGCATTAAATCCGCTGATGGCGCCAAACACGCCAAACGCCGCGTGGGCCGTGGAATCGGTTCCGGCCTGGGTAAAACCGCTGGTCGTGGCCACAAAGGTCAAAAATCCCGTTCGGGTGGCTACCATAAAGTGGGCTTCGAAGGCGGTCAAATGCCTTTGCAACGTCGTTTGCCTAAGCGCGGTTTCAAATCCCATTTGCTGCAATTCAACGCCGAAGTGACCTTGGCTGCGCTGGAGCAGTTGGGCGCCGCTGAAGTCGATATGTTGACACTCAAGCAAGCTGGTTTGATTTCGGAGATGGCCAAGGTCGTCAAAGTGATCAAAACAGGTGCGTTGACCAAAGCCGTCAAGTTGACCGGAATCGGTGCAACCGCAGGTGCCAAGGCTGCGATCGAAGCCGCTGGCGGTAGCCTGGCTTGAGTCTTGAAAGTTTGATGTGGTAACCAGCGCTCAATCACCAGCAAAATCAGGCCAGCTCGGCGACTTGCGTCGTCGGCTCGTCTTTTTGTTGCTCGCGTTGGTGGTGTACCGCATCGGTGCGCACATTCCTGTGCCTGGTATCGACCCCGCTCAACTGCAGCAGTTGTTCAAGGGTCAACAAGGCGGCATTCTGAGCTTGTTCAACATGTTCTCAGGTGGCGCTTTGTCACGTTTCACTGTCTTTGCCTTGGGGATCATGCCGTACATTTCGGCTTCGATCATCATGCAATTGCTCGGTTATGTGTTGCCCGCCTTCGAGCAATTGAAGAAAGAAGGCGAAGCTGGCCGCCGCAAGATCACGCAGTACACCCGTTTCGGTGCTTTGGGTTTGGCCTTGTTTCAATCGCTCGGCATCGCGGTCGCTCTGGAGGCTTCGGCCGGCTTGGTGATCAGCCCTGGTTTTGGCTTTCGCATGACCGCGGTGGTCAGTTTGACGGCGGGAACCATCTTCTTGATGTGGCTGGGCGAGCAGATCACTGAACGTGGTTTGGGCAATGGTATTTCGATCCTGATCTTTGCAGGCATTGCCGCAGGACTGCCCGGCTCTGTCGGCGGCTTGCTGGAGTTGGTGCGCACAGGTGCGATGAATCCTTTGATCTCGATTTTGATCGTGATTGTGGTGGCGCTGGTGACTTTCGGCGTGGTGTTTGTGGAGCGTGGTCAGCGCAAAATTCTGGTGAATTACGCCCGGCGTCAAGTGGGCAACAAAGTCTACGGTGGCCAGTCATCTCACCTGCCTTTGAAGCTGAATATGGCCGGTGTGATTCCGCCGATTTTTGCTTCTTCGATCATCTTGTTGCCTGCCACCGTGATCAATTGGTTCAGTTCGGGTGATACCAACAGTGCATTTGTGCGATTTTTGAAAGACGTCGCCAGCGGCTTGACCCCAGGTCAACCGGTGTATGTGATGTTTTACGCCGCAGCCATCGTGTTCTTTTGCTTCTTCTACACGGCCTTGGTGTTCAACAGCCGCGAGACTGCAGACAACTTGAAAAAGAGCGGTGCTTTTATCCCTGGCATTCGTCCTGGTGACCAAACCGCGCGCTTCATTGATAAAATCTTGCTCCGATTGACCTTGGTCGGTGCTGTGTACATCACGTTCGTGTGCTTGCTGCCCGAGTTTTTGATTCTCAAGTACAACGTCCCCTTCTATTTCGGTGGTACTTCGCTTTTGATCATTGTGGTCGTGACCATGGATTTCATGGCCCAAGTGCAGAACTACCTGATGTCTCAGCAGTATGAATCGCTTTTGAAAAAGGCGAATTTCAAATCATGATCGGGCAACCGATGATGCACAGACGCACCGCTTTGAAATGATATCCCTGCTTATAAAGCAGGCCCCAATTGAGTTGGATGCCAAGTTGGCAAACAACATTAAACAGTGTTTTAGGAGATAGAAATGAGAGTTTCGGCTTCGGTAAAGAAAA
>CANGEE010000207.1 GCA_947452635.1 Comamonadaceae bacterium
AATTTGACCGGCAAGCCGATCGGCGTGCTGCTGGCCTTGGTGGCCGCCAGCACCTGGGCCTTGGGCACACAACTGCTGCGGCGCACGCGCATGCCGGTACCGACTTTGGCGATTTCGTTCTGGATGACGCTGATGACCACCGTGGTGATGAGCGTGCTGGCTTTCTGGTTTGAGCGCGACCAGTGGCACACGCCTTCCGAGGCCAACTTCATGGCCATGGTCTTCAACGCGGTGCTGGTGTTTGGCTTTGCGCACGCAGCTTGGTTTTATTTGGCGCGCAGCTTACCGCCCGTAGCGTCCACTTTGAGTGTGATGCTGATCCCGGTGCTGGGCGTGTTCAGCGGCGCGCTGTGGCTGGGCGAGGTGTTGCACTGGCAAGACTGGGCCGCCGTGGTGTTGATGGTGGTGTCGATCTGCTCGGTGCTGTGGCCCACCGCGCCCACGCCTTCTCAAGCGCCTGAAACCCCCGCCGATGAGCGGCTGTCCTGAACCACTTTCATGGCCAGGCACAGATCCGCCCAGGCCTTGCCTTTGTCGGCCGGGTTGCGCAGCAGGTAGGCGGGCGGGTAGGTCACGACCACCGGGATGCCTTGGTGTTGGTGCACTTGACCGCGCATTTTGCCCAGGGGTTCGGTGCTGTGCAGCAGCGACTGCATGGCAAAGCGCCCCATCACCAAAATCACACGCGGCTGCACCAGCGCCACTTGGCGTGACACATAGGCGGCGCAACGGCGCAACTCTTCAGGCGTCGGGTTGCGCGCATCGGGCGTGGCGCATTGGGTGGCGTGCATCAGGTACGCGCCCGATTGCGCTTCGCCCTCACGACTCAGACCCACGGCTTTGAGCATGTTGTCGAGCAAGCGCCCGGCATCGCCCGCGAAGGGCTGGCCTGACGCGTTTTCGGCGTCGCCAGGGGCGTCGCCCAGCACCAACCAATCGGCCTGCATGCTGCCCATACCGAACACGCTGTGCTGGCGCTGGGCACACAGGCCGCAGGCCTGACAGGTGGTGGCAGCGACTTGCAATGCGGCTGCGTCCATCTCGGCCAGGCCTGCGGGCAAGGGCGGGTCAACGACATCTGTTGAAGCAACAGACGCAGCAGGAGTGGAAACCGAATTGACCGTGAGGGCTGGTCTGACTAGAGTCGGTTTGACTGGGGTCACGGGGCGATCAGCGGCGGGTGCGGACACATCTTTGGCAATAGATGCGGAAACCGATTTGCTCACTGAAACGGTGGGCGCTGCCGCAGGCCGCGCAGCGGTTAAAGGCGTCCACACGCGCACGCCCATTTCAGCCAGCATGGCGCGTTGGCGGTCGTCTAAGTCAAAGCGGGTGGGGTCGTTCATGGCACCAGGGTATTCAGAGTTTGTGGCTCATGACCAGCGCGGCTTCGCGCAGGCCTCGGCCTACAGGATAGTAGTCTTTGCGCAGGCCCACTTGTTTGAAGCCGTGGCTGCGGTAGACGTGGATGGCGCGGTGGTTGGACTCGCGCACCTCCAGCCACAGCCAGGCGCAAGCTTGGCCGCGGGCCCACAGGGCCAGCGCGTCCAGCATGACTTTGGCCCAGCCCTGGCTGCGGTGGTCCAGCGACACGGTGATGTTGAGCAGGTGCACTTCGTCAATCACTTGCATGGCGACAAAGTAACCGATCAAGGTATTGCCAGCCAACAAGCGCCGCGCAACGTAGCCGCTGGCCAGCGCGTCTTTGAAGTTGCCCACCGTCCAAGGATGACCATAAACGCTTTGCTCCACCGCGATCACCGCGTCCAGGTCGTCCACGGTGAGAACCTCAAATCGCGCCTCCAACCCAGTGGCTGGCGAGGAAGTCAAAGTGGGTGAAAGCGTCATGGCACAAAGGCTTGCAGTTACACCGAGGTGCCGGGTGCGGCCTCTTGCAGCGCGCTTTGCGCTGTCTGCAATGCAGCTGATTTTTCCGCCTTCAGCACCTCGCGCTCGGCCGTGGTGTTTGCCACTTTGTTGCGCACATACAGCGGCATGGCCTGTTCGGCGGGGACGGCCAAACCGGCCTGAAACAAAGCCGGTGCCAAGCGCAGCAAAGCCTGCGCGGTGGGCATGGCCAGCGCACGTGGCATGCCCATGGGCAAACGCATACCGTAATTTTCAAAAACGTTACCTGCGCACAATCCGTTGTCGCCGCTGGGGGCATCGGCGGGCCAAGTCACAGTTTCAGGCTTGCCTACTTGCAAATCTTGCACAACGCGCCAGCCCCGCGCCGCGCCTTGCCATTCGTAGGCGGCGGAATACACCTCGTCCATGCGCGCATCAAGCAGCGCCAGCACGCACAAGGGCCTGTCCGGGTCGTTGCGCCCCTGCAAGTCCCACCGCGCCTGCTCGGCCACGGCCAGCAAGGTGTCCACGGGCAGCACCGGCACCCCCGCGCCATAGGCCAAGCCTTGCGCCACCGCACACGCCGTGCGCAAGCCAGTGAACGAGCCCGGGCCGCGTCCAAACACAATCGCGTCTAAATCGGACAAGGCCCAACCTGCCTGGGCCAGCTGGTCCAGCACCGTGGGAATCAATTGCGCCGAGGCCTGCGCGCCGCCTGCACCTTCATGGCCCCAGGTTTGCACGCCGTCCGACAAAGCGACCGACAGCACATCGGTGCTGGTGTCCAAAGCCAAAAATTTCAAGCCGGCGCTCATGCGGTCTGCTCCTGGCCCGGTGCCTTGGGCGCGGCTTGGCGTACGCCAAACAAAATGCCACCCGTCACCAGCGCGAGCCCGGCCAGCAAATTCCAATGCATGGGCTCTTGCAGAAAAATCACCGCGCCCAACGCCGACAAGCCCGGCACCACGGCGGTGATCATGGTTGAGCGCACGGGCCCAAAGGCGCGAATCATTTGCGTGAAACTGATGCCCGAGATGACGACCGAGCCCACGCCTTGGAACAACGCCTGAAAAGCAATTTCTTGCCAAGACGCACTCAGCAAGTGCGTGGGCAAATAGTCCAGCGCCACCGCCACAACGAAAGCCGGCACAAAGGTCAACAAGGCAAATACAGTGATCGCCATGGTGGCGCGCACCGCGTCCAGCCCATGGCGGCGCACCAAGATGCTGTAAGCCGACCAGCAAAACGCGGCCGACATGAACAGCAGATCGCCCTTCCACACATCACCGCCGTCAAATGCCTTGAGCAGGCTGACCCCGCCCACCAGCAAGTCGCCCAGCACAATGAGCACCAAACCCACGGCGCGGGCAGAAGAAATTTGCTCGCGCAACACCAGCCAAGCCAGCAAGGTGGTCCACAGCGGCAAACTGCCGGGCATCAACACCGAGGCGTGTGCGGCGGGCGCAAAGAAAAATCCGTTGTAGGACAACACCGCATACAACAAGCCGCCCAGCAAACCGGCCTGCAGCGTCACCCGCCACGGCAAGGGCGAAAGACCCCAGAAAGAACCCACTGTCTGTCCCGCAAGGCGGGCTGGCCGCATCAGCCACCAAGCCCAGGGGACCAAGACACAGCTGGCACCCAGGATGCGGGCCAGCACAATGTCCAGCGGCAGCAAATGGTGCGAGGCCGAAGCGCGGGCGATGACGATGAAAGAGGTCCAGATCAGCACCGTGATGACGGCCGCGATCAGGCCCACGGTTCGAGGCGATAAATGCATGAGGCCGATGATACGTCC
>CANGEE010000208.1 GCA_947452635.1 Comamonadaceae bacterium
GACTTGACCACGGTTTGACCGGCCACCGCCCCGCCAGCGCCAACCCGGTTTTCGACAATCACCGGCACGCCCATTTCACGGCTGAACACCGGTGCAAACACCCGCGCCGCCGCGTCCACCGGGCCGCCGGCGGCGTAACCCACAACCAACTTCAGGTTGGACGCGGGACTTTGGGCCAGCGCCACGGCGCTGCAAACGGACAGCGCCGCGCCGACGGCGGACAGCCAGCCGCGACGGGACAGGCCCAGTGATTTTGAAAAAGTCATAAGCGGTCTCCTGCCTTCAGTTCAGTGTGATTTTGGCGTCGCGGATGATGCGGGCGTAGACCTCCGCATCCGATTTGATGACCTTGGCAAAGCTGTCCTGCGACTCGCCGCCGGGCACCAATCCCATGGCCTCGATTTTTTCACGCACATCGGGCAATTTCAAAATGCGCTGAATTTCAACCGAAAACTTGTCCACCACCGGCTTGGGCGTCGCCACCGGCAGGAACAGGCCAAACCAGCCCAGGGGCTCAAACGCGTTCAAGCCCTGCTCTTTCAGGGTCGGCAACTGGGGCAACCAGGACAGGCGTTCGCTGCCCGTCACACCGAGCAGCTTGAACTTGGGAAAATGCTGACGCGAAGAGCCCGCATCCAAAAAAGCGCTGGTCAATTGCCCGCCCAGCATGGCGGTGACCAAGGGTGCAGCGCCTTGGTAAGGCACATGCAACATGTCCATGCCAGTTTGCAAATTGAGCAACTCACCCTGCAGATGCGCCGAGGTGCCGGGGCCGTAAGTGCCAAAGCTGTACTTACCCGGATTGGCTTTGACCAGCTTGACCCATTCGGCCAGGTTGTTGACCGGGATGCCCGCGTTGACCGCGAACACACTGGGGCTGATGGCCACGCGACTGAGCGGCGCAAAGTCTTTGATCGGGTCGTAAGGCAGCTTCATCAGCGTCATTTGCTGCAGCAAGGCGACGATGGTGAACAGCACGGTGTAGCCATCGGCCGGGCCTTTGGCCACCTGGTTGGCACCGATGGTGCCGCCCGCGCCAGGCTTGTTTTCCACCACCACGTTTTGCTGCCAACTGTCTTGCATCTTTTGCGCCACCATGCGCGCCAAGGCATCGGTGGCCCCGCCTGCGGGGTAAGGCACGATCATTTTGATCGTCTGATTGGGAAAAGCGGTTTGCGCCAGGGCCGAGCCCGTGGCCAAAGGGGTCAAACTGGCGAAGGCTGTCAAGGCCTTGCGGCGGGTGATCCAACGCATGGTGTCTCCTTTTTGTGGGGTAAGCAAGGCCGGGCTCACATCGCCGCCCGGGCTTGACGCATCATGTTGCGGCCAATGATGATCTGTTGGATTTGGGTCGTGCCTTCGTACAAGCGAAACAGGCGCACATCGCGGTAAAAGCGCTCCATGCCATAGTCGGCCAAATAACCTGCGCCGCCCAAAATCTGCACCGCCCGATCGGCGACGCGGCCACACATCTCAGAGGCGAACATCTTGCAGCACGAGGCTTCGGTGGCCACCGCGCGGCCTTCGTCACGCTTGCGCGCCGCGTCAATCACCATGCATTCGGCGGCATAGAGTTCGGCCTTGCTGTCGGCCAGCAGGGCTTGCACCAATTGAAAGTCGCCAATCGACTGGCCAAACTGCTGGCGCTCCACCGCATAACGCAAAGCGTCGTCCAAGATGCGCTGGGCCACGCCGACACACACGGCGGCCAGATGGATGCGGCCTTTTTCCAGCACCTTCATGGCGGTTTTGAAGCCGCGCCCCTCGACACCGCCGATCAAATTGGCCATCGGCACACGCACGTTGTCAAACATCACATCGCAGGTGTGAGCGCCCTTTTGCCCCATTTTTTTGTCGTTTTTGCCCAAGCTGATGCCTGGTGACTTGGCGTCGACAATGAAGGCGGAGACACCCGAGGCCCCTTTGTCTTGCGGGTTGCTGCGCGCCATCAGGGTGAAAATACTGGCATGCGGCGCATTGGTGATGTAGCGCTTGGTGCCGTTGACCACGTAGTGATCGCCGTCCAAGATCGCCGTGGTGCGCAGCGAGGCGGCGTCCGAACCGGCATCGGGTTCGGTCAGGGCAAACGAGGCCATCAATTCGCCAGTGGCCAGCTTGGGCAGGTACAAGTCTTTTTGCGCCTGCGTGCCGTCCATCAAAATGCCCTGCGAGCCAATGCCCACGGTGGTGCCGATCACCGATCTGAAAGCCGGTGAGGTTTTGCACAACTCAAACAGCAAGCGCGACTCTTCTTCCATCGTCAGTTCCAGACCGCCATAAGCCTCGGGGATGGTCAGACCGAACAAACCCATTTCGCGCATTTCTTGCACGATGGCTGGAGGGATTTCATCGGTTTCAGCGACCTCGTTTTCAGCGGGCACCAAGCGCTCGCGCACAAAGCGGCGCACCGAGTCAAGCAAGGCTTCAAAGGTTTCAGGGTCTCGGATCATCGCAACTCACACAGTGGCCGCCGTGCCCAGCACAGCGGTAGATTGACTCGACAAGGTGCCGCCATTGCCATGGGCGATGGCAGTTTGCGCACCGGCCACTTGGCGCTCGCCGCACTCGCCGCGCAACTGGCGCACCGCTTCGATCAGCGCAAAGATGCCGTACATGCCGGGATGCACACAAGACAGGCCGCCGCCATTGGTGTTCACCGGCAAATGACCGCCGGGGGCAATGCCGCCGTTTTGCACAAAAGCCCCGGCCTCGCCTTTTTTGCAAAAGCCCAGGTCTTCCAAGAACAACAGGGTGTTGATGGTGAAGGCGTCATACAGCTGCACCACGTCCATGTCTTTCGCTCCTAAACCGGCCATGGCGTAGGCCTCGCGGCCGGACTGGGTGGCGGCGGTCACGGTCAAATCGTGCATCGCTGAAATCTGCCGGTTCCACACCGCCGTGCCATTGCCCAGCACGTACACCGGTGGCCGGGGCAGGTCTTTGGCGCGGTCGGCGCGCACCATCACATACGCCCCGCCGCCATCGGTGACCAGGCAGCAGTCGCGCACCGACAGCGGATCGCTCACCATGCGGGCGGCCAATACATCGTCAATGCGCAAGGGATCACGCACAAAGGCTTCAGGGTTGATCTGCGCCCAGCGGCGCGCCGCCACCGCCACCTCGGCCAGATCGCGGCGGGTGGTGCCGTACTGGTGCATGTGGCGCGAAGTCGCCAGCGCATAAGCGCTGGGCGGGTTGAAGGGCTCGTAAGGGGTCTCGTAAGGCTGCGGGTCCATCCAGCGGCGGGCTTGGGCGATCTCACGCCGGCCAAAGGTGGCCGTGCGCTGGGTGCTGCCGTAGCAAACCAAAACCGCATTGCACTGCCCCGATTGCAGCGCATGCATGGCGGGCAGCAAATGGGCAATGAAGCTGGAGCCGCCGACCATGGTGCCGTCAATGAAAGTGGGTTTCAGGCCCAGGTACTCGACCACCGGCATGGGCCACATGGTGGAGCCCACACTGGCGGTACACAGGCCGTCGATGTCGCTCATTTTCAGACCGGCATCGGCCACGGCCGCTTGGGCGGATCGGGCCAGCACTTCCATTTCGGAAAAGCCCTTGGCCTCACCACAACCGAAAGTGGACACCCCGACAATAGCGGTCTTACCGCGCAA
>CANGEE010000209.1 GCA_947452635.1 Comamonadaceae bacterium
ATTCAAAGGAAAGATCAAAGAGATCATTCGCGGCGATGTCGTCTCTGAGATCGATGTCGAGACCCCCTGGGGCATCGTGACCTCGGTCATCACCACCCGCTCGGTGGACGACCTGGCGCTCAAAGTCGGCTCCGAAGTGGTCGCCTTGGTCAAGTCGACCGAAGTGTCCATCGCCAAACTCTGATCGTACAAAGCGGATCCCCTTTGGCCCCCAGTGAAAGAACAAAAATGACTCAACAAATACAACAACGGCAACTGCATCTGGGGGCCTTCTTTTTTGGCGTGGGCCACCACCTGGCCGCCTGGCGCCACCCCGATGTGGACCCCACGGCATCCACCACCCTGCGCACCCTGCAAGACTGGGCGCGCCAGGCCGAGGCCGCCAAATTTGACGCGGTCTTCTTTGCCGACAACGTGGGCATGAGCGACGGCCCGGCCGACGTCATCACCCGCAACGCCTTGCCTTACCCCTTTGATCCTTTGCTCCTGCAAAGCGCCCTTGCGGGCGTGACCGAGCGCATCGGACTGGTGGCGACCGTGTCCACCACTTATCTGCCGCCGTACCATTTAGCGCGCAAGTTCGCCACACTCGACCACCTGAGCGACGGCCGCAGCGGATGGAATCTGGTCACCTCGGGCAGCGAGTTTGAAGCCAAGGCCTTCGGCTTGCCGCACCAGCTCGAACACGCCGAGCGCTACAAGATCGCCCACGAATACGTGAAGATCACCCAAGGCCTGTGGGACAGCTGGGAAGACGACGCCTTCATTCACGACAAAACAAACAACCGCTTTTTTGACACCGCCAAGCTCCACCGCGTGGCACACCTGGGGCTCAAGTTCAATGTGCAAGGCTCGCTGCAGGCCCCACGCGCACCGCAGGGCTACCCGGTGCTGGTGCAGGCCGGCTCATCCAACGACGGCCAAGACCTGGCCGCTGCGACTGCCGAAGTGGTTTTTACTGCACAGCAGACTGTGGAAGACGCGCGGGCGTTTTACACCTCGCTCAAGTCGCGCCTGCCCGCCTATGGCCGCACGGCCGACGACCTCAAAATCATGCCCGGCATCTCGCCCTTTGTGGCCCGCAGCCAGCAAGAGGCGCAAGAGAAGTTCGA
Organism: Comamonadaceae bacterium; assembly: GCA_947452635.1. Taxonomy (GTDB): domain Bacteria; phylum Pseudomonadota; class Gammaproteobacteria; order Burkholderiales; family Burkholderiaceae_C; genus Limnohabitans_A. The sequence continues at coordinate 1,113 of CANGEE010000209.1, forward strand.
GCAATTGCAAAGCCTGATCGACCCGGTTCTGGGTCTGGGCCTGCTGTCGGCATTCTTGGGCAATGTCGATCTGTCGGGCTACAACATCAACGATCCTTTCCCACAAGACCTGCCCGTGACCGAGGGCTGGAAGAGCCGTCAGGAACTCTTTGCCAAGTTGGCCGCCCGAGAGGACCTTTCGATCCGCCAGCTCTACGAACGCGTGGCCAGCGCCCGCGGCCACTGGACGCTGGTGGGCACGCCTGAGCACATTGCCGATCAACTGGAGCACTGGTTCAAAACCGGTGCGGCCGATGGCTTCAATGTGCTCGCGCCCACCTTGCCGCATGGCCTGAAAGACTTTGCCGAGCTTGTCATCCCCGAGCTGCAGCGCCGTGGCCTGTTCCGGACCGAATACACCGGCCGCACCCTGCGCGAACACCTGGGTTTGCCACGGCCTGCTCATCCCAGTCGAAAAGCCAATTAAACAGCACGTTCTCTTGCTTGAAGCATGAATTCGAGACAGGTCGCCGCTTGGCTATATACGGCGAATGACATAAACAAACAACAAATGATTCGTTTGTGATTGAACCTAAACCTAACAAAATCAACAGAATGTCTTCACAAACCTCCATCGTCATCGTGCCCGGTTGGCGCGATTCAGGTCCCGGCCATTGGCAAAGCCTCTGGGCTGAGTCGCTGCCTGACGCTGTGCGGGTGGTGCAAGACGACTGGGTCTCGCCTGTGAAAACCGCTTGGGTGGCGGCCATTGGACGCACCATCTTGGCCCAGCCCGGCCCGGTGGTGGTCGCTGCGCACAGCCTGGGCTGTATCGCCACCACCCATTTGCCCAGCGATGTAGCCCGAAAAATTCAAGGCGCTTTGCTGGTTGCGCCGGCCGACCCCGAGCGGCGCGGTGTGCTGGCGGACTTTGCCCCTGTGCCTTACCAGCCCTTGCCGTACCGCAGCATTGTGGTGGCCAGCAACAACGACCCGTTTTGCCCCGTTCGGACTGCGGGTGCTTACGCGCGCTCTTGGGGCAGTGAGCTGGTGCGCTTGCAAAACGCCGGGCACATCAACATCGAGGCGGGTTTTGGCCCATGGCCTTTGGGACTTGCTTTGCTGCAGTCCCTCACGGGTGCGTTGGCCTGGACCGGTCACTCGCCTTCAACTTCTACGCCCTCACTGTCTGTATTGGAAACTGTATGAAAAAACTCACTCATTTGGCTTTGGCCGCTGCGCTGGTTTTGTCGGGCGCAGCCGCTGGTGCGCAAACTTTGCTCAATGCGTCTTATGACGTGGCCCGCGAGTTCTACAAGGACTACAACGCCGCCTTTGTGGCCCATTACAAAAAGACCACGGGCAAAGACGTCAAGATTGACCAGGCCCACGGCGGCTCCAGCGCACAAGCGCGTGCCGTGAATGATGGTTTGGACGCCGACGTGGTGACCATGAACACCACCACCGATGTGGACTTTTTGGCCAGCACGGGTGTGGTGGCCAAGGACTGGAACAAGCGTTTTTCTCACAACGCCTCGCCCACGACCTCGACCATGCTGTTCCTCACCCGCAATGGCAACCCCAAGGGCATCAAGGACTGGGACGATCTGGTCAAGCCCGGCATCAAGGTCATCGTGGTCAACCCCAAAACGGGTGGCAATGGCCGCATGGCTTATCTGGCGGCCTGGGGCTATGTGAAAAAGAAGGGCGGCTCGGATGCAGACGCGGCCGAATTCGTGAGCAAGCTTTACAAAAACGTGCCGGTGCTGGCCAAAGGCGGGCGCGATGCCACCACCATCTTCTTGCAACGCAACATTGGCGATGTGCTGGTGACCTTTGAGTCTGAAGTGGTCTCGGTGGACAACGAATTTGGCGCGGGCAAAGTCGATGCGGTGCACCCATCGATCAGCATCGTGGCCGAGAACCCGGTGGCGGTGGTCGAGCGCACTGTGGCCAAAAAAGGTACAGCCGTTTTGGCCAAAGCCTATCTGGACTATTTGTATTCAGATGAAGCACAAGAGATTGCAGCCAAGCACGCCTTGCGTCCACGGAACGCGGCGGTCTTGAAAAAATACGCGGCCACCTTCAAGCCCATCCAATTGTTCACTGTGAATGAAATTTTTGGTTCGTTTGCTGAAGCCCAAAAAATTCATTTCAACGACGGTGGGCAGTTTGACAAGCTGTACACCGTTCAATAACCCCTTCTGCCCATGACCGCATTGCCTAATGCGGCGTTCACCAAACGGCGAGCGCCAGCCAGAGTGTTGCCCGGGTTCAACTTGACCCTGGGCTACACCGTTTTGTATTTGAGTCTGATTGTGCTGATTCCCTTGTCGGCGCTCGTCTTTAAAACCTTCACCTTGACGTGGGATCAGTTCTGGGCCGCGGTGACGGGCCAGCGCGTCATGGCGTCTTACCGCTTGACCTTTGGCGCGTCCTTGATCGCCGCCTTGGTGAATGTGGTGTTTGGC
>CANGEE010000210.1 GCA_947452635.1 Comamonadaceae bacterium
CATGATGAGGAATTGCGCAATCATGAAAGGCACCACGCCCTTGGTCACTTCGTCCATGCTGATCTTGCCGGCACCCGCCACCGCGTTGAGCACAGTGCCCACCGGCGGCGTGATCAGCCCGATCGCGTTATTGATGATGAACAGCACCCCAAAGTACACCGGGTCAATGCCGGCGGCTTTGACCACCGGCATCAGCACCGGCGTGAGCAGCAAGATGGTGGGCGTCATGTCCAATGCGGTGCCGACCACCATGGTCAACACCATGATGCACAACATCAACAGGCGCGGGCTGTCGAGCACGGGCGTGAGCAACTCCACAATCTGGCCGGGCAAGTTGGCCACCGTGATCAACCAGGCCGAGACCATGGCGGCGGCCACCAAGAACATCACCACCGCGCTGGTTTTGGAAGCGGAGATGAACAAGGGCAACAGTTTTTGAAAGTTCAGCTCGCGGTAAATCACCGTCGAAACAAACAACGAATACACCGCTGCAACCACAGCCGCCTCCGTCGGCGTGAAGATGCCGAATTTCAGGCCGAACACGATGATGAAGGGCAAGACCAAGGCCCAGGAAGCCAGGCGCAGCGCGTGCAGAATTTCTTTGAAAGTTTTGCGCGGCGGCGGCGTGAGTTGCTCGCTGCGCACCAGCCACCACCAAGTGGCCACCAAGGCCAGGGCTAACCACACGCCCGGAAAGATCCCGGCCATGAACAGCTTGGAAATGGACACGCCACCGGCTACGCCAAACACGACAAAGCCGATGCTGGGGGGAATGATGGGCGCAATAATGCCGCCCGAAGCGATCAAACCAGCTGAGCGTGACTTGTCATGGCCGGCGGCCACCATCATGGGCAGTAGCAAGGCGGTCAGGGCTGCGGCATCGGCCACCGCAGAACCAGACAGCGACGCCATGATCACCGCTGCCACAATGGTCACATAACCTAAACCGCCTTTGACGTGCCCCACCAGCGCCATGGCAAAGTGCACGATGCGGCGCGACAAGCCGCCCGCGTTCATGATCTCACCGGCCAGCATGAAAAAGGGCACGGCCAGCAAAGAAAAACTGTTGGCGCCTTCGAGCAGGTTTTGCGCAAGGATTTGTGCATCGAAATTGCCCATGTGCACCATCAAGGCCACACCGCAAAGCAACAAAGAAAAGGCAATGGGTACACCCAAAGCCATGGCGGCCATCAGAGAGCCGAGGAATACAAGAACTGTCATGGGGATTTCGCGATCAGTGTTTGGAAGCAGCAGTAACAGACGCGCCATGGGGCGACTCTTCCGACTCTTGGATCAGCATCAGGTGCTCGTCATCGATCTGGCCGGTCACCAAACGGAACAAATCCATCAACAAAATCGGAGCGCCCAGCACCGCAAATGCCATGGCGCTGGCGTAGAACCAGCCCATAGACAGCTCCATGACCGGGCTGTGCGAGTCCACATTGACTTTGAACTGCTCCAGCGCGCCGCTGAACAACAGCCACAGGCAATACAACATCAACAGCAGCGAAATGCCCATGCATAGTCGCTTGCCCAGTGGCCCGAGTTTGCCCACCAGCATGTCGGTGCCCAGATGCGCGTTTTCGCGCAAGGCCACCACGGCACCCAAGAAGGTCAGCCACACAAACAACCAGCGTGACAACTCTTCGGACACGGTAAAGCCTGAGTTAAAGCCGTAACGCATCACCACATTGCCAAACACCAGCGCCACCATCACCGCCATGGCCGCCGCGATCAGGTAGCCGATGAGGCGGCAATACCCGGCTATGAGTTTCTGAATCATACGGATCTCCATTTTCAATACTTCAAATAATGTACGAACTGGTTAGTTTTTACGAGTCAGTATTTTCCCTAACCATCGAATGGCACAACTCGCTATCAGTTATGCCGGAACGGCATGACCCACAAAACGCAAAATCAACTCCACCACATGCGCACGCTTGAGGGTTTTGGCCTTGCCCGGACTGGCTTTGCTTTGAAAAATCACGCCAAAGGTATGGCGATTGGACACATTGAAAAACGTGAAAGCCGAAATCGCAGAGTGAATGTCCACCGGATCGAGGCCGGGGCGGAACACGCCCTGCGTCACCCCGCGCTCGTACACATCCCGCACCGACTGGATGGCGTTGCTGTTGAGCGCTTGGATGTTTTGGCTTTGGCGCAAATAGTCGCCGCGCTGGATGTTCTCGTTCATCACCAGGCGGATGAAGTCTTCGTTGTCGCGGTGATGGTCGTAGGTGAATTCGACCAGTTTGCGCAATGCGGCTACCGGGGCCAAATCGCCCAGGTGCAGGTCCGCTTCGATCGCTCGCATACGTCGGTAGGCTTCTTCGAGCACCGCCAAATACAAGGCATCTTTGCTGCCAAAGTAGTAGTAAATCATGCGCTTGCTGGTGCGCGTGGCCGCCGCAATCTCGTCAATGCGTGCGCCAGTGAGCCCTTTGTCAGCGAATTCGTGTGTGGCCACCGCCAAGATTTCAGCCATGGTGCGCGCCGGATCGTTGGTGCGGCTCGGCTCCTTGGCAGCGTCAGGCACCGCAGTTTGATTTTTTTTGGAATGTACCAACTGGTTCATTTGGTAAGTATAGGCGGTAGCGCTTGGCGCCATATCAGGGCAAGCCCTGATCTCTTAAGCCTGCCAGAGCACCTCATTTCGGGTTGCATGTCCTGCACACGCTCGATAATCAAGCCTCAGCTACCCGCCCCAAACAATGCCCAACAGCCCTTCCGCTTTAGATGCCCGCGACTGGATCGCGGGCCTGGAAAAAGGACTTCACGTTATTGAAGCCTTTGACGCGGCGCATCCGCGCTTGACGGCCACGGAAGCCGGTGTGCGCTGTGGCATGACCCGTACCGCAGCCCGACGCTACCTCAAGACACTGGAACACCTGGGCTATGTGGGGAGCGACGGCAAGCTGTATTGGCTGATGCCGCGCATTTTGCGACTCGGCCACGCCTACCTGGAGTCGGCGAGGCTGCCGCGACTGGTCCAACCTTTTTTGCAACGCATCACCTCCGGCACCGAAGAGATCGCCTACCTGGGGGTGCTGGATGGCGGCGACACCATCTTCATTGCCCGCAGCGGACTGCAGCGGCACACGGCGAGCGGCTACATGCCCGGCACCCGCGTACCGACACAGGTCACAGCCGCCGGCATGGTCATGCTGGCCTACAACGATGAAGGGTTTGTGGACGATTGGTTGCAATCGCACGATCTGCGCGCTTTCACCTCGTTCACCTTGTCGAGCAAAACGGAACTGCGTGAGACCTTGGCAGGTTTCAAACGACAAGGTTGGTCGCTGTCGGAGCAGCAACTCGAGTTGAATTTTCGCGGCATCGCGGTGCCGCTGCTGGACCGGCAAAACCAGGTGCATGGCGCGATCAGCATCACCATGCCGATCAACCGG
>CANGEE010000211.1 GCA_947452635.1 Comamonadaceae bacterium
ATGGCCGGTGCGGTGCATGTAGAACTGAAAATAACTGCGGTTGGCGATCACGTCTTGCGCATTGCCGACCTTGTTTTTGTCGAGCAAGCCGACATCGAGCAGGCCTTGCGCCAGCACTTTGACGGTGGCTTCGTGCGGCTCGACAAAACGGGCACCGGCACGGGTCGCCGCGATGGCCGCATCTTGCGAGGCCAGCACCAAGTCGTAGAGCGCGCGCTGCGGGCCGGTGAATTGGCCGTTGGCCGGGAAGGTGCGGGTGATGTCCGAGGCATAGCCGTCGAGCTCGCAGCCGGCGTCAATCAAGACCAAGTCGCCATTGCGAATCAGGCCCGCCTCCGCGCGGTAATGCAACACGCAGGCGTTGGCACCCGCAGCCACGATGGAGCCATAGGCCGGGTACTGCGAACCGTGTTGCCGAAACTCGTGCAGCAACTCCGCGTCCAGGTGGTACTCGCGCACTTCTTGACCGGCGCGCAACATGGCGGCGCTGCGCTGCATGGCGCGAATGTGCGCGCCGGCGCTGATCTGCGCGGCGCGGCGCATGATGGCCAACTCATGGGCGTCTTTGATCAAGCGCATTTCGTCCAGCAGGCCACACACATCGCGCTGCTGATCCGGGCACAGCGCGCCGAAGCGCACCCGGGCACGCACGCTGCTCAGCCAGCCATCGACCTGTGACTCCAAACCCTTGTGGGTGGCAAACGGGTACCACACGGTGCTGCGGTTTTCCAGCATTTTGGGCATCTGGCTGGGCAACTCGGTCGCGGCGTACGCCGCTTGCACGCCCAGTGCGGCAGGGGCCTGCGCAGGGCCCAAACGCAAACCGTCCCAAACCTCGCGCTCATCGTCTTTGGGCTGGCAAAACAAGGTCGCTTCGCCTTCGGCGGTGAGCACCAAACAGGCGTTGGGCTCGGTGAAGCCGGTGAGGTAATAAAAGTAGCTGTCGTGGCGGTACAAAAAGTCGCTGTCCCGGTTGCGCTGGCGCTCCAGCGCGGTAGGGATGATGGCGATGCCACCGGCGTCCAATTGGGCAGCGAGACGGGCACGGCGTTGGGCGTACAGAGTGAATGGTGTCATGGTGTGAAATGGTCTGTGATTGACGTATGAAAAATGAAGGCCCTGCCGGTTGTCAAACCGTGTTGAGTTGCGCCAAGCGCTCAGGCGTGCCCACATCGGTCCATGGCCCGGTATACAAGGTGGCGCCGACTTGGCCACGGTCCATCGCGGCACGCAGCAAGGGGGCTAAAGGCGCAGCCGTGCCTTGCGGGTTGCCGGGCACGATGTCGCAGTAAGGCGTGTCAAAAAACGCGCGGCGATACAGGGCAATGGTGCTGAAGGTGAACAGGGGCTGGGTGGTTGGTGTTTTAGGCACATTCAAGGCCAGCCCCTCGTGTGAGAGCCCAAAGTCGCCCAGCGGGTTGTGCGGCGGGTTGGGCACCAACCAGATATGCGCCAGCTGTCCGCTGGCACTGAACTGTTCTGCGGCCTGCGTCTCAAATTGAAACTCCGGCACAAACACATCGCCCGCCACCACCCAAAACACTTCGGCCAATTGCGGCAAAGCACGCGAAATACCGCCGGCGGTTTCCAGTGCATAGCCAAAGTCTTGTTCTTCATCCGAGTAGCGCAAGTGCGCCATGCCTGACCCGGCCAAAGGCACCGAGGCACCGTAGTGGCCGTGAATCCGCTCACCCAGCCAAGCGGTGTTGATCAGGATGTGCTCAAAACCGCCGCGCACCAAGCCTTCCATGGGCCACTGCATCAGCGGCTTACCGCGCACCTGCAGCAAGGGCTTGGGGGTCTGGTCGGTCAGGGGGCGCATGCGCTCCCCGCGACCGGCGGCCAAAATCATGGCGCTGGCCTGGGCGGCGGTGTGGGGATGGTGCTCGCGGGGTTTCAAGGGCATGCCTCTATGTTGCCACGCTTGTGATGGGGGCTCGCACACGCGTTTCGGCAACCCGGTAAAATCTTGGGTTTACCAGAATACTCATTGGGAGCCGCACTCATGGCAAACACACAGCAAATGGCCAACGCCATCCGCGCCCTCGCAATGGACGCTGTTCAACAAGCCAACTCGGGTCATCCCGGGGCCCCCATGGGCATGGCCGACATGGCTGTGGCGCTGTGGGGCGAGCACCTGCAACACAACCCCAGCAACCCGCATTGGGCCAACCGCGACCGCTTTGTGTTGTCCAACGGCCACGGCTCGATGTTGATCTATTCGGTGCTGCACCTGACCGGCTACAAGCTGCCGATCGACGAGCTGAAAAACTTCCGCACCTTGCACAGCAAAACCGCAGGCCACCCCGAAGTGGGTGTGACGCCTGGCGTCGAAACCACCACCGGGCCGTTGGGCCAAGGCATCACCAATGCCGTGGGCATGGCGCTGGCGGAAAAACTGCTGGCCGCCGAATTCAACCAAGGCGGTCACGCCATCGTTGACCACCACACCTATGTGTTCATGGGTGATGGCTGCCTGATGGAAGGCATCAGCCACGAAGCTTGCGCCCTGGCCGGTGCTTGGAAGCTGAACAAGCTGATCGCCTTGTACGACGACAACGGCATCTCGATCGACGGCCAAGTCGCCCCTTGGTTCATCGACAACACCCCCCAGCGTTTTGCCGCCTATGGCTGGAACGTGATCGATGCGGTGGACGGCCATGACGCCGCAGCCGTCTCCAAAGCCATTGCCACGGCCAAGCACAGCGCCGACAAACCCACCCTCATCGTCTGCAAGACCGCCATCGGCAAGGGCTCGCCCAACCGCGCCGGCACGTCCAAAGCCCACGGTGAGCCTTTAGGCACCGAAGAAATCAAACTGACCCGCGAAGCCCTGGGTTGGACGGCTGAGCCTTTCAAAATTCCCAAAGCGGTGTATGCCGACTGGGACGCCAAAGCCGCAGGCAAAGCCCGCGAAGCCGAGTGGAACAAAGTCTTTGCAGCTTACAAAACCGCATTTCCTGCGCAAGCCAAAGCGTTTGTGCGCCGCATGAAAGGCGAGTTGCCCAAGCACTTCCATCAGGTGGCGTTTGACGCCGTGGTCGCGGCGCACACCAAGGCCGAGACCGTGGCCAGCCGCAAAGCCAGCCAACTGGCGCTCGAAGCCTTCACCGCCGCCCTGCCCGAAATGCTGGGCGGTTCGGCCGATCTGACCGGCTCGAACCTGACCAACACCAAGAGCACGCCCGCTTTCCGTGTGAACTTGGCCGGTGACGTGGTCAAGACCGAAGACGGCCACATTGGCCGCCACATCAATTACGGGGTGCGCGAATTTGGCATGGCAGCGATCATGAATGGCGTGGCCCTGCATGGCGGCTACATCCCCTACGGCGGCACCTTCCTGACCTTCTCCGACTACTCACGCAACGCCATTCGCATGGCCGCGCTGATG
>CANGEE010000212.1 GCA_947452635.1 Comamonadaceae bacterium
CCGCGTCCAGGGCTTGCCAGTCGGCGTCGGTGATGTTGCCGTCCGCGTCGATCGCGATCACTTGCGCGTTCGCGCCCTGCGCGACGAATTGCGCCACGCGCTGGGTATGGCCGTAGCCGGAGTGGTAAATGACAATGGTTTTGGCCATGCGAAAGCTCCTGAAAAAGTGGAAAAGGGGTTGAGAAATCAAATCAAAATTCAAGCGGCCAGGTCAAACACCAGCACCTCGGCCGCTTGACCGTGGCTGAGTATGAGCTGGGTTTCGGCTTCGATCAGTGCGGCATCACCCGCATGCAGCACTTGCTCGTTGACCTGCAACTGGCCTTGGATCAGGTGCACATAGGCTTTGCGCGCCGGATTCAGCGCCAAAGTGGCCGACTCGTCGCCGTCAAACAAGCCGGCGTACAGGGCCGCATCGGCCGAGATTTTCACGGCATGGCCCTCGCCTTGGGGCGAAGCCACCAATTGCAGTTGTCCACGTTTGGCAGGCGTGGGCACTGTTTTTTGCTCGTAACTGGGCTCAATGCCCATCACATTGGGCTCGATCCAGATTTGGAAAAAATGCGTTTGCTGGCCTTCGGCGTGGTTGAACTCGCTGTGCATCACGCCCTTGCCCGCGCTCATGCGCTGCACATCGCCGGGCGGAATGCCTTTGACGTTGCCCATGCTGTCTTTGTGCGCCAGGTTGCCCGAGAGCACATAGCTGATGATTTCCATGTCGCGGTGGCCGTGGGTGCCAAAACCTTTGCCGGGGGCAATGCGGTCTTCGTTGATGACGCGCAAATTGCCCCAGCCCATGTGCGCCGGATCGTAGTAACCGGCAAAAGAAAAGCTGTGAAAAGATTTGAGCCAGCCGTGATCGGCATAGCCCCGCTCGGCACTGGAACGCAAAGTCAACATAAGCCACCTTTTGATATCTGAACCCTGACTTTAGCCCCGAGTGAGTTCAAAAATGTTTTAATTATTCGTCTTCACCATGCAAATTTTTTGAATTAAAATCGACTCACGATGCCAACACCGCGCGACACCCTGACCCCCGAGGCGCTGGCCATGCTGCAAACCATTGGCAGCACCGGCAGCTTTGCGGGTGCCGCCCGCGCCCTGGGCCTGGTGCCCAGCGCTCTGACCTACCGGGTGCGGCAAATGGAAGACGCGCTGGACGTGCTGCTGTTTGACCGCAGCAGCAAAACGGCCCAGCCCACCGCGGCAGGTCAAGAGTTACTGCGTGAAGCCGCACGCCTGCTCAGCGATGTAGATGCTGTGGCGAACCGCGTCAAACGCGTGGCCACCGGCTGGGAGGCGGTGCTGACGGTGGCGGTGGACAGCATTGTGTCGCGCAGCGTGGTGATGGAGTTGTGCGAGGCGTTTTTGGCGCAAAACCCGCCCACCCGCTTGCGCCTGCGCTACGAAACCTTGTCGGGCACGCTCAGCGCGCTGAGCGCAGGCCAAGCCGATCTGGCGCTGGGCGTGCTGCTGCCCACAGGCTTGGGCAGCGACATCGCCCACCTGCCCTTGGGGCCGGTGGCATTTGTCTTTGCCGTGGCGCCGCATCACCCCCTGGCTGCACTGCCCGAGCCGCTGAGCGACGAGGTACTGCAACAGCACCGCGCCGTGGCCGTGGCAGATTCGGTGCCGCGTGGCAGCGGCGTGACGGTGGGTTTGCTGGGTGGGCAAGACGTGTTCACCGTGCCGGACATGGCCAGCAAAATGGAGGCCCAGCTGCGGGGTCTGGGCGGCGGCTTTTTGCCTTTGTCGATGGCCCAGCCCTACCTCCGCAGTGGCCGTTTGGTGGCCAAAAAAGTCAGCCGCGCCCAGCGTCTAGGGGAAACTCACTATGCTTGGCGACACCACCGCAAAGCCGCACCCGGCAAGGCTTTGCAGTGGTGGCTGGCACAACTGCAAAGCGAAACCACGCAACGCGCACTGCTGCAGCCCCAATATCGTGTGTAGAGCGTGTAGAGTAGGTGCATGACAAAACATTTCGCCATCATCGGCGCCGGCATCGCCGGCATCACCTGCGCACGCACCTTGGTCCAAGCCGGCCACCAAGTGACTGTTTTTGAAAAGAGCCGCGGCGTGGGCGGACGCATGAGCACCCGCAGCACCCCCTTTGGCAGCTTTGACCACGGCGCGCAGTACTTCACCCTCCGTGACGCCCGCTTTGCACAGGCCATTGAAACCGCGCCGGGGGTGTGCAAGCCTTGGAGCGCCAATGCCGTGCGCGTGCTCGACGCCATGGGCCGGGTGGTCGAAGCCGCCCTGCCGCACCGCGAATCGCACTGGGTCGCCAAGCCCGGCATGAACGCCTTGGTCAAAGCCTGGGCCCAACCGCTGGAAGGTCATATCCAACTCGGTGCCCAGGTGCAGCGCATCTCTCGTGATGCATTGAACAAGCAACAATGGCAGTTGCATACCCAGGGTGAAGACGCAGACGGCACCCCAACGCAGCGTGTGTTTGGCGGCTTTGACGGCGTGCTCATGGCCCAGCCCCCACTGCAAGCCCAAGCGCTGTTGCGCAGCTCGGCCGTAGCCCCTGCACTGGTGAAACCTTTGAATGCCGTCCAAGTCGCGCCTTGCTGGACTTTGATGGTGGCCTTTCCACATGCGGCGCAACCCATCACCCTGGGCCCGCAGTGGAACGCGGCGCGCAGCAACCACCACCGCGTGGCCTGGCTGGCCCGCGAGTCGTCCAAACCTGGACGCAACCAGTTGGAGCGTTGGACCATCCAAGCCAGCGCCGCCTGGTCGCAAGAACATTTGGAAGACGCGCCTGAGCGGGTGCAAGCCAAATTGCTCAAAGCGTTTTCAGAAATCACCGGCATCCGCGCCACGCCCGCGCATGCCGATGTGCACCGCTGGCGCTACGCCAAAACCCTGCAGCCACTGGGCAAAACCCATTTGTGGGACGCCAAGCACAACCTGGGCATCTGCGGCGATTGGTGCATCGGCCACCGGGTGGAAGACGGTTTTGTCTCCGGCCTGGAACTGGCACTCAGCGTGGCGCACAGCGCGTAAACCACGGCCTGCAGGCTTGGAGGGCATGGTGTGGTGACAGGCTCAGCCACCGCTTATGTCGGGCGCTTTGCGCCCTCCCCCACAGGCCCTTTGCATGCAGGCTCGCTGGTGGCGGCGCTGGCCAGTTGGCTGGACGCCAAAGCCCATGGCGGCGCATGGCTGGTGCGCATCGAGGACGTGGACACGCCGCGTTGCATGCCAGGTGCAGCTGAACACATCGTGCAGCAACTGGCCCTGTGTGGCTTGCACAGCGATGGCCCCGTGCTGCGCCAGTCCGAGCGCGCCGCGCATTACCAAGCCGCTTTAGACACCTTGATCGCGCAAGGCCTGGCCTACCCCTGCGGCTGTTCACGCAAAGAGATTGA
>CANGEE010000213.1 GCA_947452635.1 Comamonadaceae bacterium
CAACATCGGCTCGCAAGTGTGGCGCGGCTTGCATGCAGACGCGGTGTTCTTGTGCGTCGCGCCCTTGTTCCACATGCTGGGCATGCAAAACGGCATGAACATGCCCATCACCCTGGGCGCCACGGTGGTAATGATGCCGCGCTGGGACGCGGCCCAAGCGGTGGCGTTGGTAGCGCGTTACCGCGTCACGGTATGGACAGCACCCCCGGCCATGGTGATTGATTTTTTTGCCCAACCCAGCGCCCAGACCGCTGATTTGGCCAGCCTGGCCCTGTTGTCAGGCGGCGGCGCGGCCATGCCCGAGTCGGTGGCGCAAATGCTGTTTGACAAGTTCGGCCTGTCGTACAACGAGGCTTATGGCTTGTCGGAAACGGCGGCGTTTTTACACGCCAACCCGGTGGCACGCGGCAAGCGACAGTGCCTGGGGGTACCCACTCAAGGCGTGCAATCGCGCATCATCGACCCCGAGACTTTGCAGGTCTTGCCCCAGGGCGAGGTGGGCGAGTTGGTGACACGCGGCGCGCAAGTCATGCAGGGCTACTGGCGCAACCCGCAGGCCGATCAGGACGCATTCATCGACATCGAGGGTCAGCGTTTTTTCCGCACGGGCGATCTGGCCTTGGTCGATGCGGAGGGTTACTTCTTCATGCGCGACCGACTCAAACGCATGATCAATGCCTCGGGCCTGAAGGTCTGGCCTGCCGAAGTAGAGAACACTTTGTACAGCCACCCGGCGGTGCATGAGGCCTGTGTGATCTCGGTGCCTGATGCCAAGCGCGGCGAAACCGTGATGGCGCTGCTGGTGCTCAAACCGGCGTTCGCAGGCACGCTGACAGCGCAAGACTTCATCGACTGGGCTCGCCAGCAGATGGCGGTGTACAAAGCGCCGCGGCTGGTGCGTTTCATGGACAGTCTGCCCAAGTCCGGGACCGGCAAAATCATGTGGCGTCAGTTGCAAGAAGAGGAACATGCCCGCAGGGGCGAATTCGCTAAACAGGAGACGGTATGAATCTGCCCTTGAGTTTCAAAGACAAATCGGTGTTCGTGGCCGGTGGCAGCAGTGGCATCAATTTGGGGGTCGCCACCGCGTTTGCCCAAGCCGGGGCGCGGGTGGCCATTGTCAGCCGCAATGCCGAGCGGGTGGCCGGGGCGGTCCAATCCCTGCTTGCGCATGGCGGCCAGGTCGAAGGTTACAGTGCCGATGTGCGCGACCCCGAGGCGATTGCGGCGGTCTTGCTGCAAGCGCGCGAGGCCATGGGGCCTTTCGATGTGCTGGTCTCCGGCGCGGCCGGCAACTTTGTCGCACCGGCGCTGGGCATGTCGGCCAAGGGCTTCAAGACGGTGGTGGACATTGACCTGAACGGCACCTTCCATGTGCTGCGTGCGGGCTTTGAACACCTGAACCGGCCGGGCGCGTGCGTGCTCAATATCTCCGCGCCCCAGGCATTCAACCCGACCCGCTTCCAGGCCCATGTCTGCGCGGCCAAGGCCGGGGTGGACATGCTGACCCGGGTGCTGGCCATGGAGTGGGGCGCTGAAGGTGTGCGCGTCAACTCCATCGTGCCGGGGCCGATTGGCGGCACCGAAGGCATACGCCGCTTGGCACCCACCCCCGAGGCGGTGCAAAAAATGACCAATGCCGTGCCCTTGCAACGCATGGGCCGGGTCGACGAAATTGGCGACATGGCCTTGTTCTTGGCTTCGCCTTTTGCCAGTTACGTCACCGGGGCCATCATCCCGGTGGACGGCGGCAGCTCGCTGGGCGGGGGGCGCGATTTTTCCAGCGTCTTTGCCTGAACATTTTCATTTTTTATTATTCATTTCAAGTTACACAGGAGTTGTTACGCATGAGTCCATCCGATTTGGTTCAAGGCAAGGTGGTGGTGGTCACCGGCGCAGGTGGCGGCATTGGCCGCGACATGGCGCTGGCCATGGCGCGTGAGGGTGCCAAGGTGGTGGTCAATGACATTGGCGCGTCGGTCTCTGGCGAAGGCCATGATGCAGGCCCCGCGCAAAAAGTGGTCGACGAAATTCGAGCGCTGGGGGGCGAGGCGCTGGCCAACACCGACAGCGTGTCGGAGCCGCTCAGTGCGGCCCACATCATTCAAGCCGCCATGGACCACTTTGGCCGGATCGATGTGGTGGTGAACAACGCCGGCATTTTGCGCGACCGTTTCTTCCACAAAATGAGCTTGGACGAGTGGGACGCGGTGATGAAAGTGCACTTGTATGGCGGCTTTTACGTCAGTCGCGCCGCTGCGCCGCATTTCAAAGAGCAAGAAAGCGGCAACTTCATCCACATGACCTCCACCTCGGGCTTGGTGGGCAACTTTGGCCAGGCCAATTACGCAGCCGCCAAATTGGGCATCACCGCCTTGTCCAAATCGATTGCGCTGGACATGCACAAATTCAATGTGCGTTCCAACTGCATCGCGCCCTTTGCCTGGAGCCGCATGATCGGCTCCATCCCGACCGACACACCCGAAGAGCAAGCCCGGGTAGACCGCATCAAGCAAATGACCCCGGCCAAGATCGCGCCTTTGGCGGTGGCGCTGGCCAGTGAAGCTTCCAGCCATGTGAACGGCCAGGTGTTTGCGGTGCGCAACAACGAAATCTTTTTGATGAGCCAGCCCCGGCCCATCCGCTCGGTGCACCGCAGCGAGGGCTGGACACCGCAGTCCGTGCTGGCCCAAGCCATGCCCGCGCTGCAGTCGAGCTTTTTCGATTTGGAGCGTTCCGGTGATGTGTTCAGCTGGGACCCGATTTGACAACTGACTTTGTGAGCAAAAAATGACGACACACACCCTATCGCCTGCCGCGTCAGGCGTCCTGGCCCAGCACCAAGCCCAGCTGGGTCAAGGCCTGTTTCAGATTCAAAAGTGCCAGGCCTGCCACCAGCACATTTATTTTCCGCGCGAACTGTGCCCGCATTGCGGCAGCTGCGATGTGGCGTTTGTCACGCCCAGTGGCCTGGGTACGGTCTACGCCGTGACCACGGTGCGGCGCAAAGCGGCCGATGGCGGCGACTACAACGTCAGCCTGATCGATCTGGACGAAGGCCCGCGCCTGATGAGTCGGGTCACCAATTGCCCGCCCGAGACGGTGCACATCGACCAACGGGTGCAAGCCCATGTGGTGGTCACCGATGGTCAAGGTGTCGTTTTGTTCAATGCTTTGGATGGAGTCGCCCCATGAGCCTGTCTTCATTGCGCGGTAAGACCGCTATTGTCGGGGTGTCCACTTTCGGTTGTGGTGAGGCCAAGGGCTTTTCCGAAATGGAAGTGCTGGCCCGATCCGCCCAAGCGGCCGTGGCCGATGCCGGTCTGAAAATGAGCGACATCGACGGCCTGTGTAC
>CANGEE010000214.1 GCA_947452635.1 Comamonadaceae bacterium
CGATCAATTGCCACAAAAATTGACCGCAAGGGCTTTTCATCAACTTGCCTTTGGGCAAGATGCCAAAGCGCTCGTCGTCGGCAATGGCGGCAAAGTCGAACATGTGCTCGTAATAAGCCAGCCAGTCGGCGCTGCGCGCCGCGCCGATGTACTGCACCACACCAAAGTAACGCATACCGCCCAGCGCCGGGGGGTGCGGGTCCACCGTGGGGATGGGTTTGAAGTCGATGTCGTAAATCGAAAACTCCTCCCAGCGGTCGACAAAATAAAAGCGGCTGCCGCCCGGGCCATGGATGGCGGGGATGTGCAGTTCCATGGCCTGGGCGTGGCTGTCGACCGACCACGCGCCCAGTTCGATGCAGCGGCTGTGCGCCTTGAGCGCATCGCGCACCCGAAAAGCCACGGCCGAGATCACCGGCTGGCCGTCCACGGTGGCGCTGACGCGGGCGTCGTCCGGGCTGGCGTTGACCACCAGGTTCATCGCGCCTTGGCGGTACAGCGTGACTTCGCGCGAGCGATGCCGCGCCACCGGCCGAAAGCCCATGGACTCGAGCACCTGGCCCAAGGCCTGCGGGCGGCTGGTGGCGTATTCGATGAATTCGATGCCGTGAATGCCCAAGCGGTTGGGCATTTCGGGCACCGCTTCGCGGTGGGCGGGGTGCAAGGTCATGGAGAACTCCTGTCCGGTCTAAGCCTGAAAATTCAATTCAATAACTCAATTGGGCGAAGCGCCGCAAAACTTCAGGCGTGGTGGTGGGCAAATCAAAATATTCCAGGTACGCTGGGATTTGCTCAAACAGCATGTCGGAGCCCACTTGCACGCGGCAGCCACGGTCTTTCGCCGCTTGCAAAAAGGCCGTCATCTCGGTCTTCATGACCACTTCACCGACAAAGGCGTCTGGCGAAATACGGCGGATGTCCATGGGCAGCGGGTCGCCCTCGTTCATGCCCATGGGCGTGGCGTTGACCACCAGGTCGTGACCGGCCGGATCGTTGGCGCCGGTGCGCACCTCGATCTGGGGGTAGTTGTCTTTCAAACGTTGGGCCAGGGCCTCAGACGCGGCGCTGTTCACATCAAACAAGCTGATGGCTGCGATCTGCGCGCACGCCAGCGAGGCCGCAATCGCGCAGCCCACGCCGCCGCTGCCGACCACCAGCACGCGTTTGCCTGTGAGGTCAAAGCCCTTGCGCTGCAAGCCGCGCACAAAGCCCGCGCCGTCAAACATATCGCCCACCAAACGGCCATCTGCCAAGCGCTTGACGGCGTTGCAAGCCCCGGCCACGCGCACGGTGGCGGTGACTTCGTCAAGCAGTCCCACGGTGGTGACTTTGTGCGGCATGGTGATCAAGGCGCCACGGATGTTGGTCAAGTCAAACACCGACTTCAAAAAAGCCGGGTAATGCGCCACCTGGCAGCCCATGGGCACGACCACCGCATTGATCCCCGCCTCCGCGAAATACGGGTTGTAAATCATGGGGGACTTGAAGGTGTGCGTCGGGTAGCCGATGTGCGCGATCAGTTCTGTGTTGCCGTTGATCATGAAAAACTAAAAAACCAGTTGTGCTGTTGAATGACGGCTTTGGATTCAAGCCGCTTGCGCTGCAGCAACACCCGCACGCAAAGCCAGCAAATAGCTGTCCGCGCCAAAGCCGCAGATTTGGCCCTTGACGATTTCGGCGAACACGGAGGTGTGGCGAAACTCTTCGCGGGCATGGATATTGGACATGTGCAACTCCACAATCGGGCAGGTCAGCACGGCCAGCGCATCGCGAATGGCATAGCTGTAATGCGTCCAAGCACCGGCATTGATCAACACCGCGTCGACCTTGTCGAAGTAGGCCTGGTGAATACGCTCGCACATATCGCCTTCGTGGTTGGTCTGGTAGCACTCGACCTGGGCGCCAAGTTCTTGGCCCAAAGCTTGCAAGCTGGCATTGATTTCATCGAGGGTGATGGTGCCGTATTGCTGGGGGTCGCGTTTGCCAAACATGTTGTGGTTCACGCCGTGCAGCATCAAGACTTTCATGGGATTTCCTTCAAGTAAATTAGGTGTTCATACCAATGCCACCACCCTGCCAGTGCGGGCGGATTCGACAATGGCTTCGGTGACTTTCAGATTTTGCAACGCATCGCGCACGCTCACGAGAGGCGGTGTTTCACCGCGCACCACAGCGGCAAAGTGTGCCATCTGCAGCCGCAGCGGATCTTGACGCTGCAGCGCCACAGTGCTGTGGGTCAACGGCGTCCACCAAGAGCGGTCTTCAGGACGGGCAAAGGTTGTCAAGCGCATGGTCGGCACTGACAAGCTGCCCTGCGTTCCGGTGATCACATAGCAATCTTCGTTCTCGTCCGTCGGGTAGGCTTTGTTTTCTTGGCTGGTGTGTTCCCAACTGCGCGAACTGGCCGCGGTATCGCTGAGCATGAAGGTGGCCAAGGCACCACTGGCAAAGCGAAAATTAATCGCTGCGGTGTCTTCCACCGCAAAGCCGCGCACCGCGTGCGAAACCATGGCTTGAACGGACTCGATTTCGCCGCACAGCAGGCGCAGGTTGTGCACCTCGTGGATCAAGTTCAACAAAATGGGGCCAGCACCTGCTTGCGCGCGCCAGGGGCCGTCGGCAAAGTAACTGTCCGGCTTGTAAAAAGTGGCACTGCCAGTGACCGCCACCAGGCGACCCAGTTGGCCCGAGGCCACCACCTGCAGGGCCGTGGCCATGATGGGACTGT
The DNA here is from genome assembly GCA_947452635.1 of Comamonadaceae bacterium. Taxonomy (GTDB): domain Bacteria; phylum Pseudomonadota; class Gammaproteobacteria; order Burkholderiales; family Burkholderiaceae_C; genus Limnohabitans_A. Next base: position 2,729 of record CANGEE010000214.1, read on the forward strand.
GCGCCCTGTGATGCCCAACCAGGACCTTGGCCCCGGACTGATCTACCGCATCCAACAGCATCTGGCCTTCGACCACAGTGGTGGCCACCGGTTTCTCCAATAAAACGGGCACACCTGCCGCGATGCATTGCAAAGCCTGAGGCACATGCATGGCATTGGGCGTCGCCAGCACCACGCCATCGGGAGGGGCTTGCGCCAACAAGGCGTCCAGTGAAGGGTAACAAGGCACACGCGCCTGCTGCGCAAACTGCACCGCACCGGGCGACGGGTCGACGATCGCACTGAGCGTGCAAGCCACATGGGTCTGGATCACAGCGATGTGCGCCAGGCCCATGGAGCCGGCTCCAACAACAGCCATTCGGGTGGGGATCATAAAGTCCAATATGAGATTTTGAAAAACCCCACTGCGGCTTTGAAAAGTCGCAGTGGGGTGGCGTTTTTACTTGCGCAATTTGGCCAATTCAGCCTGCACGTCAGCCACGGTGCTGCCCAAAGCCGCACTGTGTTTGTCGATCACGGGCTTCATTTTTTCACGCAATTTGGCGACTTCGGCCGCAGGCAACGACGTCAC
>CANGEE010000215.1 GCA_947452635.1 Comamonadaceae bacterium
GCGGAACATCAGGCTGCCTTTGGCGGCCATCTCGTTCAGGCGCAGCACGCCGGTGGTGGTCTCTTCAGTCACGCCAATGATGTGTGCACCCTTGCGGCTGTACCAGGTCGGGTCCACGGCCAGCTTGGCCTTGATGGCGTTGAACAAGCACACTTCTTCTTCGCTGGTCGGGTGGGCGATCAACGAAGCGTCGGTCTCGGCGCGCTTGCCCAAGTGCATGAGCAAGGTGGCATCGCCGCCGTCGTCCAAGATCATGTTCGGGCCTTCGCCTTCGGTGTGGGCCGCGCCAAAGTCAAAAATGCGGTGGGTGTAGTCCCAGTAGTCGGCCAGGGTTTCGCCTTTGATGGCGAACACCGGTGTGCCCTTGGCGGCAATCGCGGCAGCAGCGTGGTCTTGGGTGGAGAAGATGTTGCAAGAGGCCCAACGCACATCGGCACCCAACGCTTGCAGGGTCTCAATCAGCACCGCCGTTTGGATGGTCATGTGCAAGGAGCCGGTGATGCGCGCGCCCTTCAAAGGCTGGGCCTGGTTGAACTCTTCGCGAATCGCCATCAGGCCGGGCATTTCGGTCTCGGCGATTTTGATTTCTTTACGGCCCCACTCGGCCAAGCCGATGTCGGCAATCACGCAGTCGGCGTTGACGATGTTATTCAAACGTGCATTCATAGTTTCGCTCCAAAGCAATTAAGGATGGGCCACACGCCTGGGCTAAGCACTGAATAAGAAAAACAGGCTCACCGCACGTCGTGTGGATGAGCGTCGTTGCTGATGAAGGTTCCGAGCCTCACGCCCCGCTGACAACTGATCAGTTGGGGGGACGCTGCAACGCTCCTCGGAATGGGGCAAATTATACTTGAGCCTATTGAAGGCTGCCACACCAGCCCAGGTTGGCCTTTGGAAAGGCCTGCCCCACCCCTTCGGAGCTCCCTTGACCTACGCCCACGAAACCCGGCGCCGCCGGACGTTTGCCATCATTTCCCACCCGGACGCGGGCAAAACCACGCTGACCGAAAAGCTCTTGCTGTTTTCCGGGGCGATCCAAATCGCAGGGTCCGTCAAAGCGCGCAAAGCCTCGCGCCACGCCACCAGCGACTGGATGGAAATTGAAAAGCAGCGCGGCATCTCGGTGGCTTCGTCGGTCATGCAAATGCTGTACCGCGACCATGTGATCAACCTGCTCGACACCCCCGGCCACAAGGACTTCTCTGAAGACACTTACCGCGTGCTCACCGCCGTGGACTCGGCCCTGATGGTGATTGACGCGGCCAACGGCGTGGAAGCGCAAACGCGGCGTTTGATCGAGGTCTGCCGACAGCGCGACACGCCCATCATCACCTTCGTCAACAAAATGGACCGCGAAGTGCGCGACCCCTTGGACATCTTGGACGAGGTGGAACGCGAACTGGGCATGCCCTGCGTGCCCATGACCTGGCCGGTGGGCCAAGGCAAGTTGTTCGGCGGCATCATCAACCTGCGCACCCAGGCCATGACGGTGTTCGACTCTGGCAGCGAACGCTTGCCGCAAGACTTTGAAACCCATCCCTTGAGCGAGCAAGCCCTTCTGGCTGAGCGCTTTGGGGCTGAATGGCAGACCGCCATGGACAGCATGGAGCTGGCCACGGGCGCCTCGCCCCAGTTCGACAAAGAAGCCTTTTTGGCCGGCAAACAAACCCCGGTGTTTTTTGGCTCCGGTGTGAACAACTTCGGTGTGATGGAAGTGCTGGACGCGCTGGTCGACTTGGCCCCCAGCCCCCAACCCCGCACCAGCTCCTTGCTGGTCAACAAACAGCCCGTCGTCAAAGAAATCCAACCCGAAGACAGCGCGTTTTCGGGGGTAGTGTTCAAGGTGCAGGCGAACATGGACGCGAATCACCGCGACCGCATCGCCTTTGTGCGCATGGCCTCGGGCAAGTACACGCCCGGCATGAAGCTCAAGGTGCAGCGCACTGGCAAAGAGCTGCGCCCCACCAGCGTGGTCACCTTTTTGAGCCAGCGGCGCGAAGCGGTCGACGAGGCCTACGCGGGCGACATCATTGGCTTTACCACCCACGGCGGCGTGCAACTGGGCGACACCATCACCGACGGCGCGAACCTGCTGTTCACCGGCCTGCCCTTTTTTGCGCCTGAACTTTTCATGACGGTGATTTTGAAAAACCCGCTGCGCACCAAGCAGTTGCAACAAGGCCTGGACCAACTGGGCGAAGAAGGCGCGATCCAAGTCTTCAAACCCGAGGTCGGCGGCCCCATGCTGCTCGGCGCGGTGGGCCAACTGCAGTTTGAAGTGGTGCAACACCGCCTGAAAGCCGAATACGACTGCGATGTGCGGCTGGAAAGCTGCCAATACACCGGCGCGCGCTGGATCACCGCCGACACCCCGGCCGAGTTGCGCGAGTTCACTCACGCCTACCCGCAACGCATGTCGCTGGACGCGGCCAACACCTTGGCTTATTTGTGCACCAGCCCGTATGACGTGCGACTGGCGCAGGAGCGCTTTCCCAAAATCCATTTCCACCCGCTGCGCGAGCACGCGGGTTTGGCGCTGGGGTCGGCGGGGTGAAGGGGTCAAAATCAATCGGAATCTGACCCCCCATTAATCGATCCCAATTCAACGATTCAAGTGATGCAGCCGCTTTCCGACTGGCGCCCTTCACGCGACATCATCGGCGTCTTCACCGACATCGACGACACGCTGACCACCGAAGGGGCGATCACGACCGAGGCCTTGCAGGCGCTGGCCGACTTGAAGGCCGCAGGCCTGCATGTGGTGCCAATCACCGGAAGGCCGGTGGGTTGGAGTGAACCCTTTGCACAAAGCTGGCCGGTGGACGCGATCGTGGCAGAAAACGGCGCGGTAGGTTTGACCCATTCAGCCGCAAAGGGACTGCGCAAGCTTTACCAGCAGGACGCGGTCACCCGCATTGCCAACTACACGCGCATGCAAACCGTGTTGAACGAGATCGAGCGCAGCCTGCCTGGCGCGCAGCGTTCACAAGACAGCGCGGGGCGCGAGACCGACATCGCCATCGACCACAGCGAGTTCACCCATCTGCCGCCAAGCGCCATCGACGAAGTACTCCGCACCATGCACAACGCCGGCATGACGGCCACCGTGAGCAGCATCCACATCAACGGCTGGTTTGGCGAACACAGCAAGCTCACCGGCGCGCGCTGGATCGTGCGCGAATTGTGGGGGCGCGATCTGGACGCCGAGTCAGCGCACTGGGTGTACGTGGGCGACTCGAC
>CANGEE010000216.1 GCA_947452635.1 Comamonadaceae bacterium
GCCTTGCTGGCGCGTTATGAGACCATGGTGCGCCCCGAGGCCTTGCGCTGGGCCGAGTGGACGGCGGGCAAGCTCGATGCGATTCACACCTCGCTCACTTATTTGAACCTGAACCCTGCGGTATTGGCGGGCGATTTGCACATCGGCCAAATCGCCGTGGCGTGCGCGCTCAAGTATTTGGACTTCAGGTTTCCTGAGCTGGCCTGGAGCCCCGCCTATCCAGCCTTGGCGCAGGCCATGGCACCGGTACTGGCGCGTGACTCGGTAAAGAAAGAGCGGGCTTTGGCCGCATAAGCCCCTGCAAAGAGCACCTCCAAAGGCTGGCGCGCAGGCGCGTTATTGATCCGGCCTGGTGATGTTTGTATAAACGCTTTTTTGTAGGGGCGACGCCCTCGTCGCGAAAAACCTCGCAGGCCACCAGCTATCGCCCCGAGGGCGGGGCTCCCACAAAAGGCAAGCCTTTCACTTCAAACTTCACAGGTCCGGATCACTAGTCCACCGTGGCGCCCGAGTCTTTGACGATTTTGGCCCAGCGGGGCAAGTCGTCTTTGACGATTTGCGCCAACAACTCCGACGAGCCTCTGAAGGGTTCACAGCCCAAATTGGCCAACTTGGCCCGCACATCGGCATCGTCCAGTGCTTTGAAGAGTTCATTTTGTAAAAAAGTCGACACGTCTTTGGGCGTGCCTGCAGGCGCAAACAAGCCGTACCAGGGCGTGGTGCCAAAACCTTTCAAGGTCTCGCCAATCGTCGGCGCAGTGGGCAGGGCCGGCAGGCGTTTTTCGTTCACCACGCCCAGCACCTTGAGCTTGCCCGCCTTGATGAAAGCGATCGACGAGGGCATGCTTTGCACCGACAGCGGCACCTGGCCGCTGACCACGTCGGTCGCTGCGGCGGCCGCGCCTTTGTAGGGGATGTGCTGGAGTTTGATGTCGGCGGCTTTTTGCAGCATCTCGGCGATCAGGTGGTTCAAGGTGCCGTTACCCGCCGAGGCAATCGCGTATTTACCGGGCTGCATTTTGGCCAGACTGATCAGCTCGGCCACGTTGTTGGCGGCCAGCGTGGGGTTGGCCACCAGCACATAACCGGCCTTGGCCAGCGGGGCCACGGGGTCAAAGTCTTTCACCGGGTCAAAACCGGTTTTGGCGTACAGCGCGGGGTTGATCACTTGCACGCTGTCGGCGGTGACCAGCAAGGTGTAGCCGTCGGGCTTGGACTTGGCGACAGAGACCGTGCCCACATTGCCACCGGCGCCCGGGCGGTTGTCCACCACAAAGGATTGGCCGGTTTGCTCGGTGAGTTTTTGCGCCAAGACACGGGCAATCGCGTCGTTGGCACCGCCGGCCACCTGGGGCACCACCAGCGTGACTGGGCGCGACGGGAATTTGTCTTGGGCCTGCAGCGGGGCGCAGAGGGCCAACAGCAAGACCGTCAAGGTGGTGGTGATCTTCATCATCGGCAAATCTTCCTGTGTTCCAGCGGCGCGCTTGCTTGGTTGCTTTGTCATTTTGAACGAGAATCAGGCGATGAACCGACAAATTTTGATCATCGGCGTCCACTTGTCCCGCAGCACGCGGGGCAAGCCGGGCGCACCACCCGCATCCTTGTGATGGGGGTCGTTTCTTCGTTGATCTTTTTTGGAGTGTTCTCATGTCTGATTTATTTGACAACCCCATGGGTTTGTGCGGCTTTGAGTTTGTCGAGTTCGCCTCACCCGACCCTGACACCTTAGGCCCTGTGTTTGAAGCCATGGGCTTCAGTCTGGTGGCCCGGCACCGGTCGAAAAACGTGCTGCTGTACCGCCAAGGCGACATCAATTTCATTGCCAACCACGAGCCCCACAGCGCGGCGGCCTACTTTGCCGCCGAGCACGGCCCTTCGGCCTGCGGCATGGCGTTTCGCGTCAAAGACGCGCACCAGGCCTATGCCCGCGCACTGGCGCTGGGGGCCCAGCCCATCGAGATCCCCACCGGCCCGATGGAGTTGCGCCTGCCCGCCATCAAGGGCATTGGCGGCGCGCCGCTGTATTTGATCGACCGCTTTGAAGACGGCAAGTCGATTTACGACATCGACTTTGCTTTTGTGGAGGGTGTGGAGCGCCACCCGGTGGGCCATGGCTTGAAGGTCATCGACCACCTGACCCACAACGTGTACCGGGGGCGCATGGGCTTTTGGGCCAGTTTTTACGAGCGGTTGTTTAACTTTCGCGAGGTCCGCTACTTTGACATTCAGGGCGCGCACACCGGCCTGACCTCCAAAGCCATGACCGCGCCCGACGGCCAAATCCGCATCCCGCTGAACGAGGAGTCGTCCAAAGGCGCGGGGCAGATCGAAGAATTTTTGATGGCCTACAACGGCGAGGGCATTCAGCACATCGCCTTGCTGACCGACAACCTGGTGGACACGGTGGACCGGCTGCAACTGGCGGGCGTGCCCTTGATGACCGCGCCCAATGACGTTTACTACGACATGTTGCAAGAACGCTTGCCTGACCACGGCGTGCACGTGCCGGACTTGCAAGCGCGCGGCATTTTGCTGGACGGCTCGACCCAGGGCGGCCAGGCCATGCTGCTGCAAATTTTTTCGCAAAACCAGCTGGGGCCGGTGTTCTTTGAGTTCATTGAGCGGCGTGCGGATGAGGGCTTTGGCGAAGGCAACTTCAAAGCCTTGTTCGAATCCATTGAACGCGACCAAATCCGGCGCGGCGTGTTGCAAGCCAGCGCGGTTGCGCCCTGACCGGCCGAAACGGTGTTTGCAGGGGTTCGGGCGCGCGCGCGAACACCCGTCACGCAAGCGACTTGTACGCGAGGGCCTTCGGCCTGGTGCGTAGTTTCCTGATTGCATGAACGGCTTGGGCACGTCATAGTCGCCTGATATCCATACACAGGGAGACGGTAGACATGAAACTGACGGTCAATGGTCAAAACCACACGCTCGACACCGAGCCTGAAATGCCCTTGCTGTGGGCCTTGCGCGACGAGTTGGACATCAAGGGGCCGAAATTCGGTTGCGGCGTGGCGCAATGCGGCGCTTGCACGGTGCTGCTCAATGGCGAGCCGGTGCGCTCTTGTTCTTACCCGGTGTCGGCGGCGGCAGGGCAAAAAGTCATCACCATCGAAGGTTTGGCTGACAAAGGCCGCTTGCACGCGGTGCAACAAGCCTGGATCGACCACCAGGTGCCCCAGTGCGGTTACTGCCAAGGCGGGCAAATGCTCGCCGCCGTGGCCTTGCTGAAGAAAAA
>CANGEE010000217.1 GCA_947452635.1 Comamonadaceae bacterium
CGGCTGCGCCGGACACGATTTCAGACAGTTCTTTGGTAATCGCTGCTTGTCGGGTTTTGTTGTAAACGAGCTTGAGCTCGCCAATCACATTGCCGGCGTTGTCAGTTGCGGCTTTCATGGCCACCATGCGTGCTGCATGCTCAGAGGCCATGTTTTCGGCCACCGCCTGGTAAACCAGGGCTTCGGCATAACGCACCAACAGGTCATCGATCACCGAATGGGCATCTGGCTCATAGATGTAATCCCAACCGTGTCCAGAGCCACTGGCTTGGGTATCAGCCGCCATTTTGTCGGCAGACAAAGGCAGCAGTTGCTCCAAGGTTGAAACTTGCGCCATGGTGCTGACAAACTTGTTGTAGCACAGGTACACCGCGCTGAGCTCACCGTTGGCATAGGCATCGAGCAGCACCTTGACGGGGCCAATCAATTTGTCCATGTGCGGCTTGTCGCCCAAATGCGTCACATGCGCCACCACCTTGGCATTGGCACGGTTCAAAAAGCCCAAACCTTTGCCGCCAATGGCGACCGCTTGCGCGGTTTTGCCCACCGCTTGAATTTCGCGCAACTTGCCGGTCACCGCACGCAACAAGTTGGTGTTCAAACCGCCGCACAAACCTTTGTCTGTGGTGACCACAATAAAGCCCACCGCCTTGCCCTCGGTATGTTGCATATAAGGATGCACATACTCGGGATTGGCTTGACCCAAGTTGCTCGCGATATTGCGAATTTTTTCGCTGTAAGGACGCGCCGCGCGCATACGCTCCTGCGCCTTGCGCATTTTGGAGACGGAAATCATCTCCATGGCCTTGGTGATCTTTTTGGTGTTTTCCACCGATTTGATCTTGGTGCGTAGTTCCTTGCCCGATGCCATCAGAGGCTCCTTTTGGTCAGGTAGAAATTAAGCAAAAGTTTTCTTGAACGCGGTCACAGCGGCGGTCAATTCAGCCTCGGCTTCCTTGTCCATGGCTTGTGTGCTTTCGAGTTTGGCCAACAAAGGCGCGCACTTGTCTTTGAGGTAAGCGTGCAAACCGTGTTCAAAAGGCAAAACCTGTTTGACGTCGATGTCGTCCATGAAACCCTTGTTCACCGTGAACAGCGTGGCACCCATCAAGCTGATCGGCAGCGGGCTGTACTGGGCTTGCTTGAGCAATTCGGTCACGCGGGCGCCGCGGTCCAACTGTTTGCGCGTGGACTCGTCCAGGTCCGAGGCGAACTGCGCAAAAGCGGCCAATTCACGGTACTGGGCCAAGTCGGTACGGATACCGCCTGACTGGCCTTTGATGATCTTGGTCTGCGCCGAGCTGCCCACACGAGATACCGAAATACCGGCGTTGATCGCAGGGCGGATACCGGCGTTGAACAAGGAGGTTTCCAAGAAGATTTGACCGTCGGTGATCGAAATCACGTTGGTGGGCACGAAAGCGGACACGTCGCCAGCTTGGGTTTCAATGATCGGCAAAGCGGTCAATGAACCTGTTTTGCCTTTGACGGCGCCTTTGGTGAAGTGCTCCACATAGTCGGCATTCACGCGTGCAGCGCGCTCGAGCAAACGGCTGTGGAGATAAAACACGTCGCCTGGGTAAGCTTCACGGCCTGGTGGGCGACGCAGCAACAAAGACACTTGACGGTAAGCCACGGCTTGCTTAGACAAATCGTCATACACGATCAACGCGTCTTCGCCACGGTCGCGGAAATATTCACCCATGGTGCAGCCTGAGTAGGCCGACACATACTGCATCGCTGCAGATTCAGAAGCAGAAGCGGCCACCACAATGGTGTAAGCCATCGCGCCCGCTTGTTCCAGCGCACGCACCACGTTTTTGATCGACGAGGCTTTTTGACCAATCGCGACATAGACGCAGGTCATGTTCTGACCTTTTTGGTTGATGATCGCGTCGATGGCCACAGCGGTCTTGCCGGTCTGACGGTCACCAATGATCAATTCGCGCTGACCACGGCCCACGGGGACCATGGAGTCAATCGACTTCAAACCGGTTTGCATCGGCTGGTCCACCGATTTACGTGCGATCACGCCGGGGGCGACTTTTTCGATCACGTCGGTCATCTTGGCGTTGATCGGGCCTTTGCCGTCAATCGGCTGACCCAAGGCGTTCACCACACGGCCAATCAGCTCAGGGCCCACAGGCACTTCCAAGATACGGCCGGTGCACTTGACGGTGTCACCTTCGGAGATGTGCTCGTACTCACCCAAGATCACAGCGCCCACGGAGTCGCGCTCCAGGTTCAAAGCCAGGCCGTAAGTGGCAACGCCTTCAGCGGTCGCTGGGAATTCCAACATCTCGCCTTGCATCACATCCGACAAGCCGTGCACGCGCACGATACCGTCGGTCACCGACACCACGGTGCCTTGGTTGCGAATGTCTGCATCAGCAGACAAGCCTTGAATTCGGCTCTTGATCAGTTCAGAAATTTCTGCGGGATTGAGTTGCATGACTCTTTCCTTCTTTCTTTAAATAGGTCCGGTCTTCTGCCGCTTAAGCGGTCAGAGCCGCTTTCATTTGTTCCAGACGGGCCTTGACGGAAGTGTCGAGCACCTCATCACCCACGACCACACGAATGCCACCGATGAGTGACGCATCAAGCTCCACTCGCAGTTGGAGTTTGCGGGCAAAGCGTTTTTCGAGCGTAGACGACAGATCCGCCAATGCAGATGCATCAATCTCAAACGCGCTGTAGACGGTCGCGTCCGCAGTGCCGCTTTGCGCGTTTTTCAATGCGCGAAATTGCAAAGCAATCTCGGGCACAGCGACCAACCGGCGATTTTCAATCGCCAGTCGCAAGAAGTTTTGACCAGCCTGCGGCAGCGCGGTTTTCACCACACCCGAGATCAAGTCAAACAACTGTGCATCAGACACCTTGGGGTTGTCGGCGAACGCCAGCAATTGCGCGTTTTGCGCAATGGTGGCGAGTTCGTCCAACCAAGAGGCTGCGCCTGCGAGGTCAGCGGCCTGCGCTTTATAAAGTGCTTCAGCGTAAGGACGGGCAATGGTTGCAAGTTCAGCCATGGTCTTCTCTGGCGTTGTGATTACAGCTCGGTCTTCAGACGGCTCAAGAGATCTGCGTGAACGCCAGCATTGACTTCCTTGCGGAGAATCTGCTCAGCGCCTTTGACAGCCAAGACCGCGACTTGCTCA
>CANGEE010000218.1 GCA_947452635.1 Comamonadaceae bacterium
GATCTACGGCCACATAGGTCGAGAATTCATTCACATTGATCTTGCCGACCTGTTCGCGGGTGAAACCGGCCTCACCGGTCAAGGCGCCGAGCACATCACCGGCGCGGATTTTTTCTTTGCGGCCGCCGACAATGTGCAGCGTCGCCATGGGTGGGCGCAAGATGCCGCCTGCCGCAGGCGTCAGGCTGGCCAAGGGCATCCACACCGATTCGCGCCCTTGCAGCAGCTCGATCTTGCCCACACTCCCCATCTCGTCCATGCTGGCCAGGCTGATCGCCAAGCCCTCGGCATCGCCCCGGCCGGTGCGGCCAATGCGGTGAATATGCACTTCCGAGTCGGGCGTCACATCGACGTTGATCACGGCTTCCAGTTGCGCCACATCCAGGCCGCGTGCCGCCACGTCGGTGGCGACCAGCACTGAACAGCTGCGGTTGGCAAACTGGATCAGCACCTGATCGCGTTCACGCTGGTCCAACTCGCCGTACAAAGCCAAAGCGCTGAAACCCTGCGCTTGCAGCACCGCCACCAAGTCACGGCATTGCTGCTTGGTGTTGCAAAACGCCAGCGTGGACTCGGGGCGAAAGTGGTTCAGCACCTGCGACACCGCGTTCAAGCGTTCACTTTCTTTGACCTCGACAAACACTTGGCGGATTTTGCTGGCACTGTGCTGCGCCTGCACTGTGACGGTTTGCGGTTGGCGCATGAACTGGCTCGCCAGCTGGGCAATGCCTTCGGGGTAGGTGGCGGAGAACAACAAGGTCTGGCGGTCTTTGGCGCATTGCTTGACGACCTTGGCAATGTCTTCCATGAAACCCATGTCCAGCATGCGGTCGGCTTCGTCCAGCACCAAGGTTTTGACGGCCTGCAAATTCAGCGACCCGCGTTCCAAATGGTCCAAAATGCGGCCCGGCGTGCCGACCACCACATGCGCGCCATGCTCCAGGCTGATGACTTGGCCGCGCAGCGCCACACCGCCGCACAGCGTGACCACTTTGATGTTGCCGGTGGCGCGTGCCAAACGGCGAATCTCTTGCGTCACCTGATCGGCCAACTCACGGGTGGGGCACAGCACCAGGGCTTGGATGGCCATGTCGGTGGCCTGCAATTTCTCCACCAGGGGCAAGCCAAAGGCGGCGGTCTTGCCGCTGCCGGTGCTGGCTTGGGCGATCAGGTCTTGGCCGGCCAGGGCCAAGGGCAGACTGGCCGCCTGGATAGGCGTCATGGCGGTGTAACCCAGTTGGGTCAGGTTGGCCACCGCAGTGGCCGACAGGTTCAAACGAGAAAAATCAAGCGATTCAGAAGCATTCATTCCCCGATTATCGGTGGCGCTGCTGCGCGGCCTCCAGACGCGAGGGAAACAGGGGCAAGGACGCGAGAGATCAAGGCGCGATCAAGGTGCGATCAAGATGAGGGCGCAGGCGCGATGCGCAGCGGAATCGTCACCGGCCCGTCGTTGACCAGCGCCACTTGCATGTCGGCGGCGAACTGCCCGGTTTGCACCTGGGGATGCTGCGCACGGGCTTGGGCCACCAAATAGTCATATAAGCGGCGGCCGTCTGCAGGCGCTGCCGCTTGGGTGAAACTGGGGCGATTGCCGCCTTGCACATTCGCCGCCAAGGTGAATTGGCTCACCAGCAGCAAACCGCCCTGCGTGCCCTGCCCGTCCAGGTCTTGCACGCTGTGGTTCATTTTGCCCTGGGCGTCGCTGAAGATGCGCAGCTTGAGCAGTTTGGCCAAGAACTTATCGGCCTCGGACTCGGAGTCGCCCTGCTCGGCGCAGACCAGCACCAACAAGCCCGCACCCATCGCGCCAATGAGGGTGCCCTCCACCCGCACGCTGGCTTCGCTGACACGTTGAATGAGGCCGATCAAATCAAATCCCGGGGCTCGTTGAAGTGCGCTTCCACATCGTTGGGCAGCAGCTGGATGGTGGCGCGCAAACCGGGCACCGCGCTCATCAGCGCCTGCTCGACGCTGGATCGCACTGCCGCAGCGCGGCCCAAGGTCCAGCTGGCGGGCATGTGCATGTGCATGTCGACAAAACGGCGCTGCCCGGCTTTGCGGGTGGTGACGTGGTCAAAGCGGATGATCTCAATGTCACCGCGCTGGTGTGCAAAATCGGCCAAAACTTTGTCAATCTCCTCCTTCACCTCCGGCTCCAAGGCTTCGTCCATCAGGCCTTGCGAGGAGCGCCAGATCAAGTGCCAGCCTTCTTTCAAAATATTCAGGGCCACGCCCATGGCCACCACCGCGTCCAGCCACAACCAGCCGGTGAAATGCACCAGGGTGATGCCCAGCACCACCCCCACCGAGGTCCAGACATCGGTCACCAAATGTTTGGCATCGGCTTCCAACGCGATCGAGCGGTGGGTTTTGGCGGCGCCAAACATGACCCAAGCCAAAAACGCATTCAAGGCCGAGCTGGCCACCGACAGCGCCAGTCCCCAGCCCACTTGTTCCAAAGGTTGCGGATCGAACACCCGGTGCCCTGCGGCCCAAATGATCGCCAAGGCCGCCACGATGATCAAAATGCCTTCAAAGCCGGATGAAAAATACTCCGCTTTGTGGTGGCCGTAGGGGTGGTCTTCGTCAGGCGGTTGCGCCGCCACGGTGACCATCATCAAGCCAAAGATGGCGCTGGCCAGATTGACCAGCGACTCCATGGCATCCGACAGCAAGCCCACCGAATCGGTGATGTACCAAGCCAGCGTTTTGAGGGTGATGGTGACGATCGCCACCGCCACCGAGGCCCACAGCATGCCGCGGGGGGAGAGCAACTGGTCTCGGGTTGAAGGGCTCATGCGCTCAACTCAGGCTCACGCGGGCGAACTTGCGTTTGCCCACTTGCACCACGTAGGTGCCCGCCCCCAGCTTGAGCCCCTTGTCACTGATCAAGGTGGCGTCCACGCGCACGCCGCCACCATCGATCAGGCGGTTGGCTTCGCTGCCTGATGGGGCCAGGCCGGCCGACTTGAGCAAGGCGCCGATGCCCAAGGGCGCACCAGACAAACTGACTTCAGGAATTTCATCCGGCACGCCGCCTTTGCTGCGGTGGATGAAATCTTGCTCCGCCGCCTCAGCCGCCGCTGCGCCATGAAAACGCGCGGTGATTTCTTTGGCCAGGGC
>CANGEE010000219.1 GCA_947452635.1 Comamonadaceae bacterium
AATCAAGGTTTGGGCAATTAAATGGTGCAAACCATCCACATCGTTCACAGCCACGGCATTGCCGTGTTGCGTGGCTTTGACCTTAAAGCCATTGACCAACCACACATTGTCCAAACCGCAAGCGGTGTAATGAAAGTGCTTTGTCATATCTGTTACCTCATGCGGGTGATCACGGTGACGACCAGCAGATCCGGATCTTGCTCATCCAGCGCGACCACCACGCTCAAATTGCGGGCAGAACCGAAATGCTCCATGCGTGCCCTCAGCTCGCCTGTTTTCTTGTCCGTCCGCGCAGGCCGTTGAATCAGTCCTTCGCGCAAACACATGAACACCGCCATGTCGTTCACCCCGCGCTCTCGCATTCGCAAAATCGCATGGTCCAGAAAGAAAACCCGACTGGAGTCTTGCGCCAGCCGCCTAATGTACGTTTGCAACTGCACATTCGACATTTGGTGGAAAGCGATTCTAGCACCCATAATTTTTATGGCTTTATAGATTGACGCACAAGGGCTTATTCATTCAAGAAAAAGTCCGAGTCCAAGCGCTTGAGCGCAAAACTTTGCGCCACGGAGACACCCACGTTGTGCTCGATCATCAGCGCGGCCAAGTCAGTGGGCAGTGGTTGCCAGCCCGGTCCGCGGCTGAAGACTTGGGCGTGCCGTCAAACACACGCACAACAGCTTCGGCAGCGTCTGCCTGGTAGCTCAGTGATTCAAGTTGGAATGATGTGGAAGTGGCCATGACGACATGCAAAAGCAGTACATCATAGCCACTCTATTTATTTAAATATAATTAAATAATTACTTAATTGGCAATATTGTTGATCAATTTCGCCATGGGCAAGCACAAACCGCTAGATCAGTAAGTGCCCGGATACGCCCCACCGTCGGCCAACACGTTTTGGCCTGTCAAGTACGCGGCTTGCTGGCTGCACAAGAAGGCGCAGATTGAACCGAATTCTTCGGCGTTGCCGTAGCGACCGGCAGGGATTTGCGCTTGCTGCAGGGCGCGCATTTCTTCGATGCTCTTGCCCGCTTTTTCGGCCATGGCCGGCAAGGTGGCGCGGATGCGGTCGGTGTCGAAGCGCCCGGGCAGCAAGTTGTTGATGGTCACCCCTTGAGACGCGATCTTGCTGCGCGAGGTACCCGCGACAAAACCGGTCAAACCACTGCGCGCGCCGTTGGACAGGCCCAGCACGTCGATGGGCGACTTGACCGAGCTGGAGGTGATATTGACGATGCGGCCAAAACCGCGTGCCGCCATGCCGTCTACCGTGGCTTTGATCAAGTCGATGGGCGTGAGCATATTGGCGTCAATCGCTTTGATCCAGGCATCACGGTCCCAGTCGCGGAAATCACCGGGCGGTGGACCGCCCGCGTTGGTCACCACGATATCAAAGTTCTTGCCGGGGCCACCGGCCACTGTGAACACCGCTTCGCGGCCCGCCACCGTGGTGATGTCCTGCGCCACCGCGATCAGTTTCACGCCGGGACCAACTTCGGCTTGCAATTTGGCCACGGTGGCGTTCAACACGTCTGCGCCGCGTGCCACCATGACCACGTTCACACCTTCATGCGCCAAAGCGCGGGCGCAGCCCCAACCCAAGCCTTTGCTCGCGCCACCGACCAATGCCCATTTGCCTGCAATACCTAAGTCCATAACAGTCTCCTAGAAAAAAACATTCACACACGCGCGGGACGCGTGACCCAAAAAACGCCACTCACCACCAACACCGTACCGGCCACGATCCAGGCGGTGAAGGGCTCGTCCAACAACAACACGCCCATGGTGATGGTGGACATCGGCCCGATCATGCCAGTTTGTGCGGTCAATCCCGGTCCGATGCGCTCCATGGCCATCATCACCAACAGCACCGGCAAGGCGGTGCAGGCGGTGGCATTGAGCACAGAGAGCCACAAGACCTCCGGCGCGACCGAGGCCAGCGAGAGGGGCCGCATCAACGCAAACTGGGCCATGCACAACAGACAGGCCACGGTCGTGGCCCAACCGGCCAGCCGCATAGAACCCAAGCGCTTGACCAGTTGGCCGCTGTAAGTCATGTACACCGCGTAGGTCATGGCACTGCTCAAGACCAAGGCGGTGCCCAGCAAAACATCAGACCCCGTCAAGCTCAATTCATGGCCAAACACCAGCAGCACGCCAGAATAACTGACCGCCATGGCCAGCGCTTGGCGCCGGGCAATGCGGCGCTTGTAAATCACCCAACCGAGCAACAACACCAAGGTGGGGTTGAGGTACAAAATCAAACGCTCAAACGAGGCGCTGACGTATTCCAAACCCCAAAAATCCAAAAAGCTCGACAGGTAATAGCCGGTAAAACCCAAACCCAAGATGCCCCAGACATCGGACCGGCTCAACGCGGCCTTGCCCCGCCCCGCCCACCAAGCCATCAGCACAAACAAAGGCAAAGCGAACAGCATGCGCAGCATCAGCAAGGTGATGGCGTCGACCCCATGCCGGTAGGCCAGTTTGACGATGATGGCTTTGCCGCTGAAGGCGATGGAACCTGCAGCCGCCAAAAACAAACCGGTGGTGAGAGAGGTCTTTTGCGCGGCTGAATTCAAAACCCAACCGCCTGCCCGTCACGCCGCGCATCGCTGGCCGCGACATAACCTTGCACCTTGGGGTCGCCCATGCGCCAAATGAATTGGCCCGCGCCAAAGTCTTGGTAGGAGTCGTTGATCACGTCCATTTGATGCCCGCGACTGGCCAAACCCTGTACCGTGGGCGCGTGCATGGCGGCTTCGACGTTGATCGAATAGCCTGCGTTGTAACGCCAGCGCGGCGCATCACACGCGGCTTGCGGGTTTTGGCCGTAGTCCAGCATGCGCACCAGGGTTTGCATATGGCCTTGCGGCTGCATGTTCGCGCCCATCACGCCGTAGCTCATCACCGGTTGCCCGTTCTTCGTCAAAAAGGCGGGGATGATGGTGTGGAACGGGCGTTTGCCCGGTGCCACCAAGTTGGCCGGGTTCAGGCCACCAGCCTGCACGTTGAAGCCGTGGCCCCGGTTTTGCAAACTCACACCGAACTGGGGCTCGACGCAACCCGAACCAAAGCCCATGTAATTGCTTTGAATGAAGCTGACCATCATGCCGTTTTC
>CANGEE010000220.1 GCA_947452635.1 Comamonadaceae bacterium
ATTGCGACACCCGACGGCGGTTACACCACCTTGGGCAATGTGGCGACGATCCGTGAAACCAGTGGCGCCATGAACATCGCCCGCGAGGCCGGACGCCGCACCATGGCGATTGGTATTTTCATCAAAGACCGTGACATGGGTTCGGTGGTGGCCGATATGCAAGACCGTGTGGCCAAGAACGTCAAGCTGCCAGCGGACTACAACATCACCTGGTCTGGTGAATTTGAAAACCAAGAGCGTGCCATGAAGCGCCTGTCGGTGGTGGTGCCGATTTCATTGCTGCTGATCTTTGTGTTGCTGTTTGACGCCTTTGGCTCTTTCAAAACCGCCAGCCTGATCTTGATCAACGTGCCCCTGGCGTTGATTGGCGGCTTTGTGGGTTTGTGGGCATTCTCCATTCCACTGTCTGTTTCGGCTGCGATTGGCTTTATTGCCTTGAGCGGCCAAGCCGTGCTCAACGGGGTGGTGATGCTCACGGTGTTCCAGCAACGCCAATCGGCGGGCATGACCGTGGTGGACGCGGTGCGCGAAGGCTCGATGCAACGTCTGCGCACGGTGCTGATGACCGCCTTGTTGGCGGCGCTGGGCTTGCTGCCCATGGCGCTGTCGCACGACATTGGCGCCGAGACCCAGCGCCCCTTGGCGATTGTGGTGATCTGCGGCTTGTTCACCGCCACGCTGCTGACCTTGGTGGCTTTGCCTGCGCTGTATGTGTCTTGGTTTGCGCCGAAGAAAGACAAAACGGCATAAGTTTTGGGCGCTCAACAAAAAAGGCCAACCCTTGCAAAGGGGCTGGCCTTTTTTAAAGTTTCAAAATTTACTTGTGGATGTCACCCATGCACAGGTACTTGATTTCCACATAGTCGTCCATGCCGTGGTGCGAGCCTTCGCGGCCCAGGCCGGACTGCTTGACGCCACCAAACGGCACATGTTCGGTCGCCAAAATGCCCACGTTGATGCCCACCATGCCGTACTCCAAGGCCTCGCTCACACGGAAGATGCGGCCCACATCGCGGCTGTAAAAATAGCTGGCCAGGCCGAACTCGGTGTTGTTCGCCGCGTCCACCGCCTCTTGCTCGGTTTTGAACTTGAAGATCGGTGCAAACGGGCCAAAGGTTTCTTCTTTGGCGCACAGCATGTCGGCAGTGGCATCGGCCACCACCGTGGGTTCAAAGAACTGGCCTGAACCCATGCTGGACAGGCGCTTGCCGCCGACCAGCACCCGAGCGCCCTTGGCCACAGCGTCATCCACATGGTGCTGCACTTTGACCAGCGCCGCTTCTTCGATCAAGGGGCCTTGGTTCACGCCGTCTTCAAAGCCGTTGCCCACTTTGGCGGTGCGCACCTTGGCGGCGAACTTTTTCACAAACTCTTCGTACACACCTTCTTGCACGTAAAAGCGGTTGGTGCAGACGCAGGTTTGGCCAGCGTTGCGGTATTTGCTGGCAAAAGCACCTTCCACAGCGCTGTCGATGTCGGCGTCGTCAAACACGATGAAAGGCGCATTGCCGCCCAACTCCAGTGACATTTTTTTGACCGTGGGCGCGGACTGCGCCATCAAGATGCGGCCCACTTCGGTGGACCCGGTGAAGCTGATGTGACGCACCACGTCGCTGGCGCACAGCACCTTGCCCACGGCGATCGAGTTGTCGCTGTCGGCGGTGATCATGTTCAGCACGCCTGCGGGGATGCCGGCGCGGATCGCCAATTCCGCTGCCGCCAGGGCGGTCAATGGCGTCAGTTCGGCCGGCTTGATGATCACCGGGCAACCGGCGGCGAGGGCAGGCGCAACTTTGCGGGTGATCATGGCCAGCGGAAAATTCCAGGGCGTGATGGCGGCGCACACGCCAATCGGCTGCTTGAGCACCAGCAAACGGCGGGTGTTGTCGAACTGCGGCAGGGTCTCGCCGTTGACGCGTTTGGCTTCTTCGGCAAACCACTCGACAAAGCTGGCACCGTAGGCGACTTCGCCTTTGGCTTCGGCCAAGGGCTTGCCTTGCTCGGCGGTCATGATGCGGCCCAGGTCCTCTTGGTTGGCCATCAGCAGGTCGTACCATTTGCGCAAGATGATGCTGCGCTCCTTGGCGGTCTTGGCTTTCCAGGCCGGCCAGGCGGCGTTGGCGGCGGCAATGGCCTGCTCGGCCTCGACCGGGCCGAGGTTGGCCACATTCGCCAACACCGCGCCGGTGGCCGGGTCGGTGATGTCAAAGCGGCTGGCACCTGCCACCCATTGGCCGTTGATCAGCGCATCGGTTTTCAGCAAGCTGGGGTCATTCAGCAGGGCAAGCGGGGATGTTTTCATGTCCATGGGGTTCTCCTGAGAGGGTTGAACGGGTGGGCTCAGTTGAGCGAGCCAAGTGATGCGAGCTCAATTTTGCCGAGGCCAAAGCTTAGCGCAGTCTGTGAGGCTGAGCTGTCGCAAAAGCGGAATTCATCGTGTTCAAGGGTTTGCTGTTGGCGAGGTCCAACGAAGCCACGTGCTGTGAAGTCCGTGGTGCAAGGGCTCTTGCACGCGGAGTTGGCAAAAGGTGGCCGAGGGAGGGCGCAACCCCCGCCATGTTGGCTGAGGGGCGCAAACTTATAATGCCAGGTTGCACCTTCCACCAGCATCCCCTGCGAAAACACCATGAGCCAAGCCGTTATTTCTGTTGCCGACATCCGCAAGACCTTTTTGGACTTTTTTGCGTCCAAAGGCCATACCGTGGTGGCGTCCAGCCCGCTGGTGCCCGGCAACGACCCCACGCTCATGTTCACCAACTCGGGCATGGTCCAGTTCAAAGACGTGTTTTTGGGCTCTGACAAACGATCCTATGTGCGCGCCGCCTCGGTGCAAGCCTGTTTGCGGGCGGGTGGCAAGCACAACGACTTGGAAAACGTGGGCTACACCGCGCGGCACCACACCTTTTTTGAGATGCTGGGCAACTGGTCGTTTGGCGACTACTTCAAGCGCGAGTCGCTCAATTGGGCTTGGGAACTGCTGACCCAGGTGTACAAACTACCGGCAGACAAGCTGTACGCCACGGTGTACATGGAAGACGACGAGGCCTATGCCATTTGGCAGGACATTTTTGTCAAGGCCGGATGG
>CANGEE010000221.1 GCA_947452635.1 Comamonadaceae bacterium
GCCGAGCCGTCACCCATGCGCACCAACCAGTCGCGGGCGTGGCGCAGGTGGTAGCTGGCTTCTTTGCGTGATTTGGCGGCAATGGCGGCCAGCTGGCTGTCGCTGGAGGCTTGCAAGCGGTCCCACAGCAACACCATCAGGGCGCTGTACAAAAAGTTGCGCACAATGGTGGTGGCAAAGTCGCGCTCGCTGGTGGCCGTGGGCAGCATGGCACTGCTGTGGGGCAACTCCAGCAAGGTGTAGTTGAGAAAATCGGGGACATCGCGAAAGTAGGCCAGCGAGTCTTCGGTGGCACCGTCGCCCAGCAACTCGGCCGCGCGTTGGTACAGCAAGCGCGCCTGGCCGATCAGGTCCAGGCTGTTGTTGGCCAGCGCAATGTCTTCTTCAAGAACAGGGCCATGACCACACCATTCGGCATTGCGCTGGCCCAGGATCAAGGCGTTGTCTGCCAAGTGCAAAAGATAGGTGGCGCTCATCACATGTGGCCGACTTCGTCGGGAATCACGTAGAAAGTGGGGTGGCGGTAAATCTTGTCGCTCGATGGCTCAAAAAATGCCGACTTGTCATTGGGTTCGCTGGCGGTGATAGCGGCCGAGGGCAGCACCCAAATGCTCACGCCTTCTTGGCGGCGGGTATAGACGTCACGTGCCATTTGCAAGGCGTGCTGCGCGCTGGATGCATGCAGGCTGCCGCAATGCTTGTGTTCCAGGCCTTGTTTGCTGCGCACAAAAATCTCCCACAGCGGCCACTCGCCGAGGGCTTTGGTCTTGTCGATGCTGCTCATGCGGCCTCCTTCAATTGACGGGCTTGTTGTTTGTGCGCGTGGGCCAGGGCGGCGTCGCGCACCCATTGGCCGTCGTTCCAGGCTTTGACACGGGTGGCCAGGCGCTCTTTGTTGCAAGGGCCGTTGCCGTTGACGGTGGCCCAAAATTCGTCCCAGTCGATTTGGCCATAGTCGTGGGCTTGGCGCTCTTCGTTCCACTTCAGATCGGGGTCGGGCAAAGTGACGCCCAGCACCTTGGCTTGGGGCACGGTGGCGTCAACAAACTTTTGCCGCAAATCGTCGTTGCTGATGCGCTTGATGCCCCAGCGCATGCCCTGCATGCTGTTGGGGCTGTCGGCGTCGGGCGGGCCGAACATGGCCAGGCATTTCCACCACCAGCGGTTCACCGCGTCCTGCACCATGGCTTTTTGCTCGGCGGTGCCCTGCATCATCACCAGCAAGGCTTCGTAGCCTTGGCGTTGGTGGAAAGATTCTTCTTTGCACACCCGGATCATGGCCCGCGCGTAAGGCCCGTAGGAGCAGCGGCACAGCGGGATCTGGTTCATGATGGCCGCGCCATCGACCAGCCAGCCGACCACGCCCACGTCGGCCCAGTTGAGGGTGGGGTAGTTGAAGATGGAGCTGTACTTGGCTTTGCCACTGTGCAGCGCTTCTAACATTTGGTCGCGGCTGGTGCCCAGGGTCTCGGCGGCGCTGTACAGGTACAGACCGTGGCCGCCCTCGTCTTGCACCTTGGCAATCAAAATGGCTTTGCGTTTGAGGCTGGGGGCGCGGCTGATCCAGTTGCCTTCGGGCAGCATGCCCACGATTTCGCTGTGCGCGTGCTGGCTGATTTGGCGCACCAGGGTTTTGCGGTAGGCCTCGGGCATCCATTCGCGCGGTTCGATTTTGCCGTCTGCGTCAATCCGCGCATCAAACTGCGCTTGCAAGGCGGCGTCTTGCGCGTTCAAGGCTTGCGGCACGGCTTTCAGACCGGCCGTGGGGTTGGCCTGTGCACTGTCTGGGACGTTGAAAGATTGGGTGTACAAGAGCTTCTCCTGCGCCTGCAATGCGCGGCGCTGGCAGAAGTATATCAATTAACCGACCGATCGGTCGGTTAATTGGAGGGGCAGGGATAGGGATTTGTCCTAGCCAACCTTGAAGTACAGCCGACGTCAGATCAGGCGTGTTCCAAGCTGAAGCTGTGTCCCGTGCCCCTTGCCAAGGCCGGACCGATCACATTCACCGCCTCACGCAGCTTGTCTTTCAGGCTGAAAGGGGGGTTGATGACCACCATGCCGCTGGCGGCCAGGCCTGCCGTGCTGCCATCTTCATGGCGTCCGATCGACAAAGTGGCGTGCAGCCAGGGTTTGTGGGCTTGATTGGCCAGGGTTTTGAGCCGTTTGGGCAGGTCATGCGCCTCGACCCGCGCAATGATCGGGTACCAGACCACATAGGTGCCGGTGGCAAAGCGCTTCAAGCAGTCCTGGATGGTGCTGGTGACTTTGCCGTAATCGGACTTGATTTCATAACTGGGGTCGATCAACACCATGGCGCGCCGGGAGCCGGTGGCCGAGGGTGGCGGTGGCAGCAGCTTTTTCAGCGACTCAAAGCCGTCTTCGCGGGCGATCATGATGGCGCGGCCTGCATCCAGTTGCGCCACGTTGGAGGCCAAAGTTTTTGCATCGGTCGGGTGCATTTCAAACAATTTGAGGCGGTCGCGGCTGGCGTGACGCATCAAATGGTGAATGATGAACGGTGAGCCGGGGTAGATTTTCGCTTTGCCGTTGGGATTGAAGTGGGCAATGACGTCCAGGTAGTCTTGCAGGGCTTCGGGAATCGCTGGGTGATCTTCCAGCGCCTTGAGGAGTTTGAAAATCCCGTATTGCGCCTCGCCGCCGGTCTCGGTAAAGTCACCGTCCAATCGGTACAGGCCCGCTCCCGCATGGGTGTCGACCAGGGTCAGGCCCGGGTCTTTTTGCATCAGGTGCTTGAGCGTGGCCACCAGGGTGACGTGTTTGAGCACATCGGCATGGTTGCCGGCGTGAAAGGCGTGGCGGTAACTGAACATGCTTCGATGGTAACCAGAATCTGGCACAAGTCTTTGATTTTTGTATAATGGAGGGCTTCGCAGCGTTTCATTGGCCCCGCGGCGAAGGCCCAGCAAGTCCAACTTGCGGGGTACCTACCACCTAAGAGGTTCTCAAAAGAGGAACGCCGACCGTGGAAAAGGGCCTGACAAACCTTTCTTTCAAAGAGAAAACTCATGACTACAA
>CANGEE010000222.1 GCA_947452635.1 Comamonadaceae bacterium
ATTGACGGCGTGGATGTGCGGCGCAGCTACTCCATCAGCTCCACCCGCCAGCGCCTGCAAGCGCAAGGCGAATTGGAAGTGGGTATTCGGCCGGTGCAAGGCGGCGTGTTCTCCAACTGGGCGGCCACGCAACTGAAGGCGGGCGACACCTTGCGGGTCATGCCCCCTGAAGGCCGATTTGTCTCGCAACGCCCGCGTGCGCTGCACAGGGTAGGTTTCGCCGCCGGTTCAGGCATCACGCCCATCCTGTCGATCATGGCCAGCAGCTTGCAAGAACAAGCCGAATCCAAATTCACCTTGGTTTATGGCAACCGCCGCATGAACAGCGTGATGTTCAACGAAGCTTTGCAAGACCTGAAAGACCGCTACCCCAGCCGTTTGACCCTGATCCATGTGCTGTCACGCCAAGCACAAGAAGCCCCCTTGCTGGAAGGGCGCATCAATGAGACCAAGGTGCGCGATCTGGTGCAAGCCCTGCTGCCGGCGGCCAGCATGGACGAGGTGTTTATTTGTGGCCCCGAGGCCATGATCGAAGCCACCGAAAAAGGCCTGTTGGCCGCGGGCGTGCCTGCCAAGCGCATTCACACTGAACGCTTCAGCTCTCCGACGCTCGAAGCCCTGCCCGCCAGCGAACGGCAAAAAGCGGTGCTGGGCACCCCGGGTGACACTCAAGGGCAAATTGCGCTGACCGTGGTGCTCGACGGCAAGTCGCATGAAATGAAGATGAATCCCCACGAGCACGTGCTGGACGTGGCCCTGGCCTCAGGCCTGGACCTGCCTTATTCCTGCAAAGGGGGGGTCTGCTGCACCTGTCGCGCCAAGGTGATGCAAGGCTCGGTGGTGATGGACAAAAACTTCACGCTGGAAAGCTGGGAGTCAGACCAAGGTTTTGTGCTCAGTTGCCAGGCCCGTCCCACCTCCAACGCGGTGGTGATCAGTTACGACGAGCGTTGAACCCTGCTTCAACCATCAAGGCAACAGCTCAGCGGCGGTGCACTTCCACCGGCTGCTTGCCCGCTTGCACAATGCCCAGCGCCAAGGCCGCGCGGTAGCTCAGATCGATGATCCGCCCTTTGATGAAGGGGCCGCGGTCGTTGATCGTCACGTCCACGGTCTTGCCATTCAAGGGATTGCGCACCTGCACCACCGTGCCCAAAGGCAGCGTTTTGTGGGCCGCGGTCAATTGGTTCATGTCAAAGCGCTCGCCGCTGGCCGTGCGACGACCCTGAAAGGCGGAGCCATACCAAGACGCCATGCCGGCTTCAACCAAGCTGTTGGACTGCACGCTGTCCAAGGCCGAGTTCAAGGCACTCTTCACCGCGTCTTGAACCACTTCCAAAGGGTTCAGCCGAGGCGATAGCGAAGTGGCTAAGCCGCTTGCCGCACCTGGGGCGCCGTCTCGCGTGGCTTCATTGACCAGGGTATCCCCCACGCTGACGGCAGGCTCCACAGGTCCGTTCGGCCCTTCGTTGCGCGTGTCGATGGCCCAAGCGCTGGAGCACGCCAGCAGCAAGAGCACCAGCAGCTCGGCGGCCAGCCAGGCCCTGATTGGAAAAAAGAATCTTTTGTTATTCATATTCACTCCCGGTGCGCATCATAACCGGCGAGCGATCTCCAGGGTGGCGGCGCTTTGGTTCATGCTGTAGAAGTGCAAAGCGGGCGCGCCGCCGTTGCACAGCTGCTCGCACAGGTCGGCCACCACGTCCAGGCCAAAGGCCTTGATGGAAGCGGTGTCGTCGCCAAAGCCTTGCAAGCGCAAACGAATCCAGCGCGGGATTTCGGCGCCACAAGCGTCAGAAAAGCGCAGCAGTTGGGTGGAACTGGTGATCGGCATGATGCCGGGCACGATCGGCACGTCCACGCCCAACTTGTACACGTCGTCGACAAAGCGGAAGTAAGCGTCCGAGTTGTAAAAATACTGGGTGATGGCCGAATCCGCACCGGCTTTCACCTTGGTCACAAAGGCCTGCAGATCGACATCGGCCGACTTGGCTTGCGGGTGGATTTCGGGGTAGGCCGCAACCTCAATGTGAAAGTCGCGCCCGGTCTCAAAGCGAATGAACGCCACCAAATCGCTGGCGTACTGGAACTCACCGCCTGCACCATAACCGCTGGGCAAATCGCCGCGCAAGGCCACCAAACGCTTCACGCCCATGGCTTTGAGGGTTTGCAACTCGGCACGGACCGAGTCACGGGTGGCGCCAATGCAGGAAAAATGCGAGGCGGCCGCCACGCCCTCGGCCAAAATCTCGTTCACCGTGGCAAAGGTGCCGGCCTGGGTCGAGCCGCCCGCACCATAGGTGACCGAACAAAACTCGGGCTTCAAAGCATACAACTGCGCGCGCACGGCGCGCAATTTTTCAACCCCTTCAGGGGTTTTGGGCGGGAAAAATTCCAGACTCACCGGCACTTTCAAAGATGTGTTCATCTCTGGCCATTCCTTCGTATTCAGTAATCGTCCAAAGCGTCCTGCACCGCTTGGGCCGCGGCCGCCTCGCGCTCTTGGCGCATTTGCGCACGCTGCGCCAGCACGCTGCCGGGCTGGGCCCACACCGCTTGGACAAAAAATTCTTTGTTGCCATCACCGCCGTCGATCACGCTGTCCATCCAGCCCGTGACCTTGAGCCCCAGCGCGCGCAGGCTACTTAGCACGCGCTCTTGCACAAACGCATACATCGCCACATCGCGCACGATGCCGTGCTTACCCACTTGGCCGGGTTGCAGTTCAAACTGCGGCTTGACCAGCATCAAAAGCTGGCCTGCGGGTTTTAAAAAATGCACCACGCCAGGCAGCACCAGGGTCAATGAGATGAAGGACACATCGCCCACCAGCACATCAAAGCCCTCGGTGCCGTCCGGTATGCGTTCATCGTCCAACTGCAGTTCGCGTGCGTTCACACCCTCGATGCAGGTCACCCGCGCGTCGGCGCGAATGCGTTCGTGCACCTGCGCATGACCCACGTCCACACCCACCACCTCGGCAGCGCCCAGTTGCAGCAAGCAATCGGTGAACCCGCCCGTGCTTTGCCC